>JBFZEG010000096.1:0-62371 GCA_041306975.1 Gammaproteobacteria bacterium
GGCACCAACATCACCCATAAACACTTGAGCCGGGTAGGTGTTGAACCACAGAAATCCAAGGCCGGCACCCACCAGCGCACCGCAGAAGATGACAAGCTCTCCGGTACCGGTAACAAATGGAATCCGCAGGTAGTTGGAGAATTCGGCATGACCCGCCAGATAAGCAATAATGCCCAGCGCTCCTCCCACCATTACCGTGGGCAAAATTGCCAGACCATCAAGCCCATCGGTCAGGTTGACAGCATTGCTGCTGCCTACAATCACAAAGTAGCTGATCACAATAAACAGAATGCCGGTATCGATTGAGACATCCTTGAAAAACGGCACAATGTATGAGGTTTGCACAGGGTCAGTGGCGTTAAAGTAAAGAAACAGGGCCGCTGCCAGACCTATCACTGATTGCCACAGATATTTCCATTTTGCGGGCAGTCCACGCGGATCTTTGCGAAACACTTTGCGGTAATCATCAACCCAGCCCACGGCTCCAAACAGCAAGGTTGTCAGCAACACAACCCACACATAACTGTTACGCAGGTCTGCCCACAGCAAGGTGCTGACTGCAATACTGATCAGAATCAGCGCACCACCCATGGTTGGCGTGCCCGCTTTGCTGAAGTGTGATTTTGGACCATCATCACGGACAACCTGCCCGATCTTCTGCTGACTTAACTTTCTGATCATCCACGGACCAATCATCAGCGACAGAATCAACGCTGTCATGATACCCATGATGCCGCGCACGGTAATGTACTGCAGCACAGCGAATCCGCTTTCGAGTGTGGTCAGATATTCCGCGAGTAACAACAGCATCAATCAATTTCCTCGTTTCTTATTTTTTTTACAATCTCGTCCATCGCCGCACTGCGAGAACCTTTGACCAGTACCACATGTCCCGCTGTCAGAGAGAGCCTGGCGTGATCAGCCAAAGTGCTTTTGTTGTCAAAGTGAATTGCGCCGCTGCCAAAAGCGGCTGAACTGATCGCTGTGAACGAACCAACCGTCCACAGATGCTTAACACCCCGGGAGCGAGCAAACTCACCAAGCTGACGGTGTGCGCTCTCTGTCAGTTCACCCAGCTCCGCCATGTCACCGGCGATCAGCACACTTTGCATTTCTTTGGAGACAGCCGCCTGTTGCAGCACCTCAATGGCGGCCCTGAAGGACGACGGGCTGGCATTGTATGAATCGTCTATCAGGCGGGAACCGTTGACTCCGCTTAATGTCTCAAGCCTGCCATGCACGGAATGAGCAACTGAGAGCGCGGCCTGCGCATCGTCCAGATTTGCTCCAGCCTCGATTGCCAGCGCGGTTGCCGCTACGGCATTACTCACGTTGTGTAACCCGGGTAGTGGCAGCTCACACACAAAAGATCCTGCCGGTGTCTGTAATTCAAAACGCGTCGATTCACTGTTGATATCCAGCACAATTGCGCGGTAATCCGCAGATTGTTTTCCGGAACCTGAAAAGCTGACACAGCGGCGATCGCCGGCACGCTGCTGCCACACCACAAAATACGGGTCGTCAGCATTTAATATCACGGTGTGCGTTGAAGGCGCGGAGTCAATAATCTCGCCTTTGCCGCTGACAACACCCTGCAATCCGCAGAACCCTTCAACGTGAGTTTCTGCTGCGTTGTTGAGCAGTACGATATGAGGATCGGTAATGCGCGTACCCCAGGCGATCTCACCACGGGCGTTGGCACCCAACTCAATCACCACTCGTTGATGTGATTCGTCGATCTCTAGCAGCATCTTGGGAGCCCCAATGCTGTTATTCAGATTCCCACGGGTAACCAGCGTGCGATGTTGTCTGCCCAGTATTGCACCGGTCAGTTCTTTCACAGTGGTTTTGCCTTGACTGCCCGTGATTGCAACAACAACGGCATTAGTTTTTGATCTGTTGAGGTAGCCAAGCCATCCCAACGCCTGCACGGTATCGCGCACCACCAGTTGTGGTATATCAACTGCCTGGGGCTCGCTGACAATGGCGGCAACTGCCTGGTTCTGCTGCGCAAATTCTGCAAACTTGTTGCCTTCAAAATTCTCACCGCTCAGTGCAACAAACAGATCACCCGCCTGTAGGGTTCTGGTGTCTGTGTTGACTCGGGCAAAATTGATATCACTGCCTATAATTCTGGTTGGCATGTAAGGATACAATGTGCTCAGAGACAGGCTTCCGATCATGACGGCTCTCCGCTGACAACCAACGATGCCGCCACCGGCATGCGTCGACGCAATGCCAGACCCGCGTGTTCGATATCGCTGAACGCCATGCGCTGACCGCCGATATCCTGATAACTTTCATGCCCCTTGCCTGCAATCAGCACCACGTCGCCGCTGCTGGCGCCGGCAATGGCCAATTCAATCGCAGCAGCGCGGTCACGCTCGATAATGACTTGCTCACGTCGGCTGAATCCAAACATGATCTGCCGGACAATATCATCAGCATTTTCCAGTCGCGGATTGTCATCGGTGACAAGCACTTTATCCGCCAGAGACTCGGCGACTTCGGCCATAAGAGGGCGCTTGCCCTGATCTCGGTTACCACCGCAGCCAAATACACACCAGACTTTTCCACGTGTGTGTTGCCTGACGGCCTGCAGGGCATTTTTTAATCCATCGGGAGTGTGCGCATAATCAACAACAGCTGTGACACCTGACTCGGTTCCGACAACCGCCATCCTGCCATCGACCGGAACCAATCCGGAGGCGGCACGCAGGACATCCTCCACCCTGAACTCGCCCGGCAGTGTCATGACCGCACACACGGCAGCCAGCACATTGCTCAGATTAAACGACCCCAACAGCTGGCTGTTGATCCGGCCAATACCCCAGGGCGTTGTTACGTCAGCATCAAAACCATTGGCACGGAAACTCACCTCGTTGACGTGGACGTTGGCCAGATGGTTATTGATACTGAATGTGTAACTGCGTGCACAGCGCGGCAATGCATTGAGCATGACAGCAGCATGGCTGTCATCGATATTTACGATGCCCACCTTCAAGGCGGTGTTTTCAAACAGCCTGCGCTTTGATTCTGCGTAAGCCGCCATGGTGCCGTGATAGTCAAGGTGGTCGCGTGTCAGATTGGTAAACACCGCAGTATGAAAATCCACTCCAATCAGCCGATGCTGGTGCAGGCCCTGAGAAGAGGCTTCCATGGCAACCGTCCGGGTATTGCTGTCGCGCAAATCTGCCAGCACACCTTGCAGAACGAGGGCATCAGGGGTGGTAAACCCGGTGTCACGCAGATCCGGATAAACCCCGCAGCCCAGAGTACCAATGATCCCGCACGATCGTCCCAACGTGTGCAGAATCTGAGCAATAAATTGTGTACAGCTGGTTTTACCGTTTGTACCGGTGACACCGATCACATCAATAGACTGACTGGGATACTGATAAAAGCGTGCAGCAATTTCTCCAAGTTTTGCGCGAAGTCCGGGTACTGCAATCACCGGGACATTTCCGACCCACCGCGTTCCGTGACACTTGTCCCCTTCATCGGCAAGAACGGCTGCGGCACCATTGCCGATCGCTATCTCAATATAGTCTCGGGCATCGTGATTTTTCCCGAATAATGCACAGAACAACTCACCCTCACTGACTTTACGGCTGTCAAGCTGCAAGCCACTGACACTCACAGACCGGCAGCCCACATCAAGACCCGCCTCAAACTCTGCAGGAATCAGCGCGCTGAGTGCAATCAAGAAATGAGGCCGTTTGACAGTATTCATGCGCTCATCTCGCCGTCAGACTCATGATGCTTGAGGGATCAACCCGATCGGGTGTGACATCGAGAATTCGCATGGCTCCGCTGGCTATTCTTGCAAACACAGGCGCGGCAACCTGACTGCCATATCGCTGAGCGCCTTGTGGTTCATTGATGATAATAATCACCACAATGCGTGGATCGTCAGCAGGAATGTATCCGGCGAACATCGAGTTATGCAGATTGTCCTGATAACCATTTTCACCCACGACGCGCGCTGTACCAGTTTTACCCGCAACACTATAAAAGGGCACACTGGCGCCATCGAACCCACCCAACTCGGGATCCACCACGGCCTCGAGCATCTGTTGCACTTCCGATACTACGCTGTGCTCAATGACACGCTCAGGTTCAGCTGCGCCTGGCATGCCATTGCCATTTTTCAGCATCGTAATGGGCATGCGAACACCATCATTAGCGATCACGCTATAGGCCTGTGCCAGTTGTAGCGTTGAGGTTGACATGCCATAACCAAATGACAGCGTTGCCGTTTCAATATCGTGCCAGACCCGGTGATTGGGCATGACACCGCCACGCTCACCCGGAAAACCACTGGCAGAACTTTCACCAAACCCGACTCTGAGTAACACATCACGTAGGCGCTCATGACCAACAGCCAGCGCTATTTTTGCAGACGCGATATTGCTGGATTTCACCAGCATCTCTTCAAGGGAGATCTCACCGTAGTTGTAACCACGATCAACCACATAATCGCGACCAACACGCATGCGGCCGGGTCGCGTGTCGATCAAGGTGGTGCGGTCATACAGACCTGACTCAACACCGGCAACCGCGGTAAATGTCTTGAGTGTTGAACCAGGTTCAAACAAGTCAGTAACTGCGCGGTTTCTCAGAGCGCCAAAGTCCGTAAGGCTGCCTCTGTTATGTGGGTTAAACGAGGGCTGATTCACCATAGCCAGAACTTCGCCGGTCTTTACATCCAGCACTACGGCAGACGCCGAACGTGCCTGCCGGTAAATGTACTCAGCCTTCAATTCCTTGTAAGCAAGATTCTGGATGCGGAAGTCAAGACTCAATTCCAACGCGTTGCCTGGCTGGGCGGGTTGAATGGTATTGAGCTCACGAATGATACGCCCTCGTCGATCCTTGATTACCTGCTGACTGCCGGGCACGCCCTGGAGCCACTCGTCAAAGGCGAGCTCAAGGCCTTCCTGACCAATATCATCCACATTACTGAAACCCAACACGTGTGCAGTCACCTCGCCCTGAGGGTAGTACCGCTGATATTCTTGCCGCGCATAGACTCCAGGTATCCCCAGCGACAACACATGGTCAGCCTCAGCCGGGGGTATACGACGACGTATATACAGAAACTCTCGGCCCGCGCTTGCCTGCACCTGTGACAGCAAAGTTTCCGCATCCATTTGCAAGCCCAGCGCCAGTTCGCGCATGCCCGCCTCGTTTCCGGCCAGCTCGCGCGGATTTACCCAGACAGATTTGACCGGTGTACTGATAGCCAAAGGTTCGCCATTCCTGTCGGTTATCATGCCGCGGTGCGCCACCAATGGCTCAACGCGAACCGTGCGGGCATCACCCTCAGTCTGCAGAAACTCGCCGTCTACCAGCTGAAGACTGAATAGTTTCCAGATGATCGCTGCAGCAGCCAGAGCAAGACATATCCATACCAGGCGCAGCCGCCATGCACCTGCCGGTTGAGTCACCGGTTGATTTACCGGTTGATCACTCATGGCGCACCATTACAATTTTTGACCAGTCTGGAAATGTCATTTTCAGCTCTTCCATAGCACGACGCTCTATCCGCCCCTCCAGCCCGAAGGTGCTTTGCTCTATCAATAACTGCCCCCAATGAACATCCAGCTCATTGGATTGCACACGCAGCTGCTGCAACTCATGAAAAGTCATCCGGTGTTGGTAGCTGACATACACAACGGCAAGCGCACTGATCACTACAGCGAGCATAAGACCGGTCACCAGCAGGTTGGCCGAAGAAAAAAGGCCCAGCCACGAGAACACCTTTGTCGGCAACTCCGGAGTCGCCTCAAAAGCTTGCTTGCTGTGCTTGACTATTTTTTGTGTGGTTGTCATGACTTATTTTCTGTTGTCTGTTTTTTTAGTGTCCTGTTTGTAAAGCGCCAGCAACCGCTTTTCAAACCGGCTTTTCCGCCACTCTCATCACTGCACTTCTTGACCGGGGATTCTGGGAAATTTCCTCGTCACTGGCTTTTATCGCTTTGCCCATTTTTACCAACAGTGGTTTTATTGCGGATGTCATCACAGGCAAGTCGCGCGGAAAATCATCACCTTTGCTTTGCCGCTGAATAAACTGTTTTACAATTCTGTCTTCCAGCGAGTGAAAACTGATGATCACCAGCCGCCCACCTGGCGCCAGAAGATTCAGCGCCTTGACCAGCAGCGTCTCCAGCGACTCCAGCTCACGATTGATAAAAATGCGAATGGCCTGAAAGGCGCGGGTGGCCGGGTGCTTGTGTTTTTCCCATGCTGGATTGGCGATTTTGACAATCTCTGCCAACTGCAGAGTGCGGGTGATTGGAGACACAGCTCGTTCACGCACGATGGCTTTTGCTATGCGGCGCGAATAGCGTTCCTCGCCAAACTCATAAATGACATTTGCAATTTCTTCTTCAGATGCACTTGCAATCCACTCGGCAGCGCTATAACCACGATCGGGATCCATGCGCATATCCAAAGGTCCGTCATTGGTAAAACTGAAGCCACGCCCGGCATCATCAAGTTGAGGTGAAGAAACACCCAGATCGAGAAGAATGCCCGCGACCCGATTGGTGAATCCCAGTTCGCTGATGCGCACATCGACATCAGCAAACGATCCGCGGAAGATTTCAAAACGCGAATCGTCCTGCATCAATTGCATGCCAACTGCTATGGCTTCCGGATCGTGATCTGTGGCCAGCAGCCTGCCATCGTCATCCAGCCTCTCAAGAATCAGGCGAGAGTGGCCACCCCGACCAAAAGTACCGTCCACGTAGAATCCGGCGCGATCAGTCACCAGCGCATCCACTGCGGGATGCAGCATTACGGTTTCATGTCCCTGACTGTTAGTCATAATGTACCGCTCTATCTAAAACAGACGCCCTGATCGATTACAGCGACAAACTTAACAATGCGGGCGGCAACTCACTGCCACCTGATTCCCCTGAGAACCAGCTATCTGCCTGGGCATCCCAGTTCTCCTTACTCCAGATTTCAAATTTCTTGCCCTGCCCGACCAGTACGAGCTCTTTGTCGAACTGGGCACGACTGCGCAGAATCTGTGGAAGCAGGATACGACCACTACCATCCATCTCTAGATCATGCGCATGACCAATCATCATGCGCTGAACTCTGCGACTGGCCTCATCAAAACTCGACAGCGCCTCCAGCTTCTGCTGCAGCACCTCCCAACCATCAATTGGGTAGAGCAACAGGCAACGCTGGACAAAATCAACCGTTGCTACCAGATGGCCATTGTATTTTTCAGTCAGCAGCTCGCGATAGCGCGCTGGCATTGCCATGCGCCCTTTCACATCGAGAGTTACTTCACTGGATCCTCTGAACACAATTACCACCTCGGCATTAAGTCGCCACTAAAGCATACTCAACGCCCAATTTCCCCACAAAATTCCATTTCTTCCCACTTATCACCACATTTCCACACTATAGGCATGGCAAAAGCACGATGCAAGCGTTATTTGCAGTTTTTGAGTAGCGGGAAAGCGTCTGAAATATCAGGGAAAAATGGTTTTTTTGACGCCTGTGAAAGGCGTAAAAATGACAATGAAAAAAGAATCAATAAGCTGCGAAAGCAAGTTAAAGTGCTTTGTTAAACATTTGATTTTGAGGAGGGAAAAATAGAAAAAAATGAGTTGAGTCAGCCGATAAGCCGGGTTCTGTCTTGGACAGTCATTCATCTGGGATCAGCATCACTGCTGACCTCTAGCGACCTACCCGGATCCAGTGCGAGCCACACCGATGGATCCCTATTTGGTCTTGCTCCGAACGGGGTTTGCCGTGCCACGAACTGTTACCAGTCGCGCGGTGCGCTCTTACCGCACCCTTTCACCCTTACCTTTTCAGCGCCGAAGCGCATGAACTGGCGGTCTACTCTCTGTTGCACTTTCCGTGGGCTTTCACCCCCCAGGCGTTACCTGGCGTTCTGCTCTATGGAGCCCGGACTTTCCTCCACCAGATGCCTTTAATTACGCTTGCGCGCAAAAGAAAGCGGTTCCGATAGCGACTGTCTGGCTGACTCACCTCTCAGAGTATGTGACACCCACTCCGAATTCAAGCGATTTGTTTGGTGACACTTGGTCTGCAGACAGGCACATGTCACACTCGACGCATGAAAAACCCAGACCCTGTCCACCGCAACACCTACCACTGGCAGCGTTATTTGCTGTTGCCGGTCATCGGCCTGCTGGCAGGCTCGCTGTGGATTTACCTGCAAAAAGAGTCGCTGCCAGTGTCGCTGGCTAACCGGATCCTGGCACCTTACGGCGTTGAAGTCATCACCATCAGCGGCGCAAGGTTCAGCTGGGACAGCATCCACGCGGACATCATTGAACTGCGGGTCCCGCAGTCCACTGACATCCAGAGAGTCGAACAGTTTCAACTGGAATTTGAACTGCTTGAACTGCTCAGCGGACACATAAAGTCGTTAACCGTCCAGCAGGCACGCGTTTTGATGCCCGTGAATGGCAGCGTTGAGGGAATCGAAGCGCGCATGACAGACATCAGTCTGTTATGCGACCTCATGCAGCAGTGCACAGGCAACGCCACACTGGATATCGACATCGAAGACTCAAATATCAGTATCAGAAACATCACTCTATCCTGCCGCACACTGAGTGATTGTGACGCAAGCGCACACCTGGGTATTCAGTTGAACACATATGAACTCCTGGAGCCTGGTATCTCTCTGGCAGGCGTCAGTGTAGACAGCAATTTTGAGCTGCAATACCGGTCCTCAGAGATCACAATAACGCTGCCGGCTGGCCCATTGTTCACATGGGTATCAGCAGATTACGCGCAAAATCGCGTTGAGCAACTTGAGGCCTTTGCAAACGACCGTTTGCAAATCCGTATTGACCTTCAGTCCCGACAGGCGAGCTTGATCGCAGACAACGTGATAATCAGATTACCCGTTGTGCGCACGTTTACCGACACGGATGCTGCCAGTCTGAGCGGCCTGACCGCTCATCTGCAGCAACTGCATGCACACCTTGACTTTGCCGGACCAACAGACCGGTCATTGCTGCAACAACTGTCTGTCAGTGCCAGCCTGCAAATATCTCAGGTGTATACAACACTGATACCTTACAACCTCTGGCCGTATCTGTGGGCCAGTCAAATAGAGTGGTCCGACGCTGATCAGCTGCAAATAAAGCTGGACGTTTTGCATTCTGATCAACCCTTGATGTCGATTGTTGCGCAGCACAGCACAGCCGCCAACTCAGGTAATGCCACGTTTACGATGGGCGAGCTGAATTTTTCACCCGCGGGTTCAAGACTCAGCAGCTATGTGGCACCGCTGCCATTTGAAGCGGATCTGCTGGATGGCACAATCAACCTGGATGGCAATCTCAGCTGGCAAATGGATGACATCAGTCTCGGGTGGGCTCCCAGTGGCCAATTGCGGCTACATCTGACTGATCTTGCAGGTTTTGCGGATGAAATAGTGTTTGCGGGACTCACGGCAACCAGCGCCTGGGATCTTCATGAAGATTCGTCAGTCACAACACAGGCGCCCTTTTTACTGAACATCCGCGAGCTTGACCCCGGTATCCCTCTGCGCAACCTGCAGAGCACTGTTTCCCTTGATACTGCTAGCCGCACGATTCATCTTGATTCGCCGCAGGCGCAAGTGTTTGGTGGTACCGCGTCCACCGACAGTATCCATATCGTTTTGCCCGAGGGAAACAGCGCTGCTGCGCCCAGTGAAGTTTTTAATGTTGAAATCGATGGGATTGACCTTGCGCAGGTATTGAGCTTGAGCGCTTATCAGCAGGTCGGTGCGACAGGTATCATCAGCGGAACCCTTCCGGTCAGACTTCAGGGACTGACCCCCTTGATTGAAGGCGGGCAGCTGACGACATCACAGCAAGGCGGCTCCATTCGCTATGATCAGGGCTCCGCCACAACCGGCAACCAGAGTCTGGACCTTGTGTATCAGGCGTTGGAACATTACCAGTACGACACGCTCAGCGCGGGCGTGGACTTTGATGAACTTGGTGAGCTGGTACTCTCTCTGCAGATGCAGGGGCAGAGCCCAAACGTTGGGCAGGGACAACGCATCAACCTTAATCTGAACATCAGCGATAACATACCGGCATTGCTGCAAAGCCTGCAGGCGGCAGACAATATCACCGAGCGGTTGCAGGATTTATTGGAACAACGGTAATTGTTTTTAACTGTTCACAACATTCATCTGCAATTCAGCATGTCGTGTTACATTAGAACCAGATCAAACACAGGATGTCTTCAAAATGCTGGCAATCAAACAATCAGACGCACGGCCTGTTTCGGCGAGCTTTGGCAAATTGGGCTGCTTTCTGGCCCTAGGCGCGCTTTTTACAGCAAGTTGCACGCCCACGGTACAAGTGGCCATGCCCAGTGAGCCCATAACCATCAACCTGAATGTCCGAATTCAACACGAGATACGCGTACAGGTTGAACGAGAACTGGATGACATTTTCAGCGCTGATAGCGGACTTTTCTAAGGCTTTTCAAAGCACTTACAAACTCTGCCGCCCAAGGAAAAACAATATGAGCAAATCATTACACCGCAATGCAAAAGTATCGTTTTATGCAGCCCTGATGTGGCTGATGCTGATTGTTACACCCGCCGCTCTGGCCCAAAGCCTGGAAGATGCCAAGGCATCTGGCCTGATTGGTGAACGACGTGATGGCTACATCGGCCTTGTTCAAGGCTCAGCGCCACCAGCCGTTGTTAGTCTTGTTGAAGACGTCAATCGTCAGCGCAGAGAACGTTATCAGCAAATAGCAAGCGAGAATGGTATCAGTGTCGATCAGGTTGCCCAGCTGGCGTTTAACAAAGCTGTAGAAGCCACACGATCAGGGCACTTCCTTGAAGATGCTAACGGCCGATGGATCAGAAAGCCCTGATTACAGTGATGCACCGGCCAGCTCAAGGGCACGTTTATACACAGCATTCTTTTTAAGGCCCGTAAGTTTTGCCACCAAAGCAGCGGCCTGTTTGACTGGCAGCTCCTCAAGCAGAATACGCAGCTGACGATCTGCTTCAGACAGCTGAGAATCCTGATCAACGACAGGCGCGCCGCGAATCAGAACCACAAATTCACCGCGTCGGTTGTTGTCGTCAGCCATAATCCACTGACTTAGCGCACCAAGACTGTCGCCGTGTATGGTTTCCCACGTCTTGGTCAGCTCCCGGCAGATCACCGCCTGGCGCTGTTCGCCAAACACGTCTCTCATATCAATAACACTGTCGGCAATACGATGGGGCGACTCGTAGAAAATGACCGTTCTTTGCTCCGAAGCCAAGGACTCAAATAACTGCCGACGGGCTCCCTGTTTGTGTGGCGGAAAGCCTTCGAACACAAAACGATCGGTTGGCAGACCGGCGGCGCACAACGCTGTGGTAAGCGCACATGCTCCCGGCACCGGAATTACAGTGATCTGCATCTGACGGGCACGGGCAACCAGACTATAGCCGGGGTCGGAAATCAGCGGCGTACCAGCATCACTGATCAGCGCGACGCTGCGACCGGCGGCCAACTCCGCCAGAATGGCATCTTCGCGTCCTGACGAACTGTAATCATGATAAGACACAAGGCGGGTAGAAATTCCAAAGTGCTGGGTCAGACGACTGCTGTGACGGGTATCCTCAGCAGCAATGATGTCAGCGCGGCGAAGAACTTCAATAGCACGATGACTGATATCGCCAAGATTGCCTATGGGGGTCGCAACAATATACAGCGCCGCCTTGCCTGTCTGTTGATCGGTCATGTATCAGGACTCCAGCAATCGCTGCAAAATAGTCGGGCATGATAGCGGCAGCATCAAGCGATCTACAACCGCCGGATGCGAGAAACCTGGAAAGTCGCCACCCGGCTTAATGGCCTGCTATGATTGGAAAGAGTTTCAGGAGTATTCAAGATTAACCATGACCAGACACTTCTTACCACACCTGTGTATGACCATCCTGTTGGCGAGTCTGTTGATGCAGTGCTCGAGTGCAGGCGAGCCGCAACTTTCGGCAGTTTCAACTGACGTAAGGTCTGAAAGTCAGCCCGTTGATGCAGACGAGCCTGTCAGCGAAATCAACAGGCTTCTGCAGTTAGCGGCAGACTCTCAGTCTCCATTGGCCGAACAGCTTATCATTCAGGCCGCTGAAATTGCCTTTAGAGACGGGGATATAAACACATCATCGGCAATCCTCGGCAGTCTGGGAGTTGACTCAAGCTGGCCAATGACCGTGCGCAGCCAGGCGGCTTTGCTGCGTGCGGAACTTGCAGTTGCTTCGGGGGAATCAGAGCGGGCACTGATCCTGTTGAATGGTTCGCCCTTTGATCGGGTCAACGAACTGAACAATGACGTTCGGCAGAACCTGATGAGAATACGGGCACAGGCGTTTTTAGGCATGAATCAATATCTTGCCGCTGCACGTGAACACACGCGCATGGCTGCACTTCTCAGACCCGATCAACAGGAACAAAACATCGATCAGATCTGGCAGATACTCACGTCCGCTCCATTGGGCAGTTTTCAGGCGCAGAACACATTGGTTGACTCTTATGAGTTGCGGGGCTGGATAGAGCTGGTCAATCTGGTGAACGGTTCTCGCAACAATGTCGAACAACAGGTCAGGGCGATCAGCGCATGGCAAAGTCGCTGGACGCAGCACAGTGCCGCCGACAGTTTACCGCGGTCCCTGACATTTACGATGGAAGTGCTCAACACGCGTGCGGAACGTATTGCATTGATGTTGCCGCTGTCCGAAGCCGCTGGTATCGCCGTGAGTGAAGGCTTCCTGGCCGCCTATTATGAAGCTCTGAACCTGACGCAACAGGTTCCTGAAGTGCAGATCTTCGACACCAGCGGCGTGACAGACATTATGCCGCTTTATAATCAGATTGCAGACAGCGGCTTTGACCTGATCATCGGCCCACTGCGTAAGGATTCTGTTCGTGAACTGCAGTTGCAGACCTCGTTGCGTGTGCCAACGCTGGCTTTAAATTACGGCGATGAAGGATTGCCAGCTCCAGCCAATCTCTACCAGTTCGGCTTGGCTCCTGAAGATGAAATCCGCCAGACAGTCAAGTTAGCGCGGCAGGCAGGCCATCAGGTTGCAGCCGTTTTGACCCCTTCGGGCAATGACTACCTGCGCATACGCGACACTTTTGCCAGCGAATGGAAAAAATTGGGCGGCGAGGTGGTTGCTGTGTCCGAATTTGGCGGCAATAGTAGCTACTCGGACACGATCAGACTGATGCTGGATGTTGATGACAGCGAGGCAAGAGCAGCGCAATTGCGCAGCATCATTCCACGCAGCAATATTGTTTTTACCCCCAGGCGCAGACAGGATGTTGATGTGTTGTTTCTGTTGGCTAATCCCGCTGAGGGCCGGCAGATACGACCCACTATGGGTTTTCACTTTGCGGGCGATGTCGCAGTGTATGCGCTTCCCGCCATTTATGACGGGCTTGGTTACGATGGCGGAACGAGCACCAACGTAAATCGCGACCTCAGCGGCATCAATTTTATAGATGCCCCCTGGGTACTAACCAATGACGACCCACTGAAACCCGCGACTGCCTCTGCATTTGAGCCCGGTGCTGGCCCCGTCGAAAGGTTGCGTGCCATGGGCGTTGACACTTATCGCCTGCACAACCGCCTTGCGCAACTTGCCAATTTCCCGGGTGTCAGTGTGCAAGGTGCAACCGGAAATCTGTCTATGAGAAGTGATGGCAGCATCCAGCGCGAATTGCTACCTGCCCAGTTTGTGGAGGGCACCATTGTACTTCCGGGCTTGACAACGGGTGGTACCAGCCCTGATTGACTCTCACCAGCGCACAATTAACTGAAAACATGGAGACAAGGATGTCCCAAAAAAACCTCTCAACTTATCGAAGCGCAGGATCTGCGACGGCTCCAAAACACAGGCGCAGCACTGGCAATTGGTATGAACAGCTGGCAGCCAGGCATCTCGAAAAACAGGGCTTACAACTGATCTGCAGCAACTACCATTGCCGGCTGGGAGAAATTGATCTGATTATGCAGGATCGGAACACTCTGGTTTTTGTTGAAGTTCGCTATCGCTTGAGAAATGACTTTGTCAGCCCTGTGGTTAGCATCAACGCCGCAAAACAGCAAAAAATACTTAGGACTGCGATGGTGTACCTGAAACAGCACAACCTTAACGATAAGGTACCTTGTCGGATCGACCTGATCGGCCTCACTCGCTGCAGATCGACAGGCGAACTGATAGTCGAGTGGATAAAAAATGCCATTATGTCGAACGTATGAACGTTTCCGCGAAAAACCACGTAACAGGCGGTCTCGCTTAGTCATCGGTTTAAAGTAAAATGCAGACCAAGTTGCTACTTTTCTGTCCACGGCAGGTTTAAATGACATACGAACAACGCATACAGGACCATTTCCGGCAAAGCATCAACGGGCTCAGCACCATGCTGAACACACAAACGCATTTGATCAATTCCGCAGCAGATCGGATTGCGCACGCTTTGCTGCAAGGGGGCAAAGTGCTGGTCTGTGGCAATGGAGGGTCCGCGGCCCTGGCGCTGTATTTCAGCTCCCTTCTATTAAACCGGTTTGAACGGGAACGCCCTGCTCTGCCAGCTATCGCATTGTCGGCTGACCCTGTGGCCATGACGGCAATTGCCACAGATTTGCAGTACAAGTCGGTCTATGCTCAGCAAATCAGGGCTCTTGGGCAACACACCGACATCCTGTTGGTGTTTACATCCGGTCGCAACAGCGCAAATCTACGTGAAGCAGTCAGTGCTGCTTACGACCGTGAAATGCCGGTCATTGTTATCAGTTGTGAAGACAGTGGTAACGTATCAGAGATGTTACAATCGGATGATCTGGAGTTACGAGTGCCAGCACCTGCCGGGCATCGAAGCCAGGAGATACAACTGACGGTCCTGCATTGCTTGTGTGATTTGATAGACATACAAATTTTTGGAGAAGAACTATGAGCATAAAACACATTGTTTGGGTCGGATTTCTGCTGTGCAGTTCGGCGTGTACCACCATTCTGACGGAGACGACCGGCTCCAGGGGTATGCAGGAAGACCGATACCTGCGCACCGCAGGCACTATCGTGGAAGATGAGTCGATTGAGACCAAAGTCACGGTGAACATGAGAACACAGCAGGAGCAATTCAGAGACTCCAGCTTTGATGTGATCAGCCATAACGGTGTAGTTCTTCTGGTCGGTCAAGTTCAGTCAGAGGACCTCAAACAACAGGCTACAAGCATCGCGTCAGAGGCAAGTGTCCACGTGCGACGAGTTCATAATGAGATGGAGGTTGCCGGGCCTCGCAGCCTGTTGTCACGAAGCAACGATACATGGCTGGCAACAAAGGTACGTACCCAGCTGGCGGCCAGCGACCAGATCAACTCCAACCGGATGCGTGTCATTGCAAACAATGGCACAGTCTATCTGATGGGAATTGTTGATAGCTCTGAAGGTGAGCGGGCAAGTAACCTTGCGCGTAGCGTTGGCGGGGTATTGCGCGTTGTAAACGTATTCGAATTCATCTGAAACGCAGTCATCGCCTTACAGTGTAAGGCGATTACTTCACGATACGCAACGAGGCTCGCCCACGAGATTTCTTCTCAGTCTCTGCTGTCTTTACTGAAGTAAGAGCCACGGGCGGCTTTGGTGGAACCGGAGGAGTTGGCACAGGTTTTTCTGCATCAAATACCATTCCCTGACCATTTTCCCTGGCGTAAATTCCCATTACAGCCAACACAGGCACATAAACTGGTGTTGGAATTCCTGCAAAACGACCATTGAATTCCACAGCATCATTGCTCATGTGCAATGCATGAACTGCCACAGGGGAAATATTAAGAATAATCTGACCGTCTTTGACGTAGTCCTGAGGAACCTGCACATCCTGAGCATAGGCATTGACCACGATGTAGGGCGTGCAGTTATTTTCCAGTATCCACTCGTAGAGAGCACGAAGCAGATAAGGCCGGCTCGAGTTCATGCTCATCGGCAGAGGCCTACACCATTTCCTTTTCCTGATCGGACAAACTCATTCGCACAGAGTCGCGCGCGAACAATCTGGCCCGATATTCAAGAAGAGGCTGAACAGACTTATGGTTCCCCAGATCTATGCCAAGTGATGGCAAACGCCACAGAATCGCAGTGACGCAGCAATCGACGACACTGAACTCATCACTCATAAAGTAGGGTTTTTCGGCAAAGATAGGCGCGATAGATACCAGACTTTCGCGCAACTCCCTGCGCATCTTGTCCTGCTGACCAGTAGAGCCTTTTCCAGCACTCAGGTCATCAACTGTTGCACACCAGTCTCGTTGAATGCGATACATCCATAAACGACTCTGTGCTCTGGCTACCGGGTAAACCGGAAACAACGGCGGATGCGGAAAACGCTCATCAAGATACTCCATCATGATATTGGCTTCATAAAGCACAAGATCACGATCAACCAGCGTTGGCAGACTATTGTATGGATTTAATGAAGCAAGGTCTTCGGGAGTATTCGCCGGGTCTACGTTAACTGTCTCGACGGTAACGCCTTTCTCGGCCAGCACAATTCTCACCCGATGGCTGTATTGACTGCGGCCATCGGAATAAAAAATCATGGAAGAGCGTTTAGCGACTACACCCATACTGCTGTCCTCAATAAATCATCTCAGTCAGATTTGACTGGTGGAGAACGTATCAGTGGATACGTCTCCAGTATTCACGATTCAGCAGCGTTACCAGAATCAGCAGTATCGCCAGGAAACCGAGCACATAGACACCAATCTCCTGACGTCTGAGGTTTATTGGCTCACCGACGTAGTAGAGGAAATTCACCAAGTCATAGATCATGGCGTCGAACTCTTCGGGAGACAATTCGCCCGTTCCTTCGACATGAGTCAGTTCGCAATCTTCAGGTGCTGAAGCGTTATTGCTGCAGATTACATCACCCTGCAGTTCGTACAGCACATTAGGCATACCTACGTTTGCGAATATGGAGTTGTTAACACCCCAGACCCGAGCATCATCTTCGTAGAACGAACGCAGGTATGTGTACAACCAGTCAGGTCCACGAACACGGGAAATTAGCGTCAAGTCTGGCGGAACAACACCAAACCAGGCATTGCCATGCTCCGGCCGCATGGTGTTTTCCATAAGGTCACCGAAACCTGCCTCGCCAAAGGATAAATTTTCCATCATCAGATTTTCAGGAATACCCAAGTCTGTAGCGGTACGCTCATAGCGGGCATACTTGAGTGAGTGACAGGAATGGCAGTAGTTCATGTAGGTCGTCAAGCCACGCTGCTGCGAGGCCTGATCACGAAGATCCATCTCTACATGGTCAAGCTCTACTGTCACTTCCGCACCAACGGCTCGCAGCGGCAACAGAACCAGCGCGGCCAGCAGGACAAGTGTCAGCACTACCTGCTTGTTGCTGATCCATCGCCCTGTTACACGTGAAGGCTCAGGGAAAGTCTGTTCTTTCTTCGTGTACCAAGGCATCAGGATGAAGAAAAGGAAATAAAGTACTGTGCAAAATTGTGCAAGTGCAATACGTCCCGGGCTTGTACCCAATGTACCCAAGTATCCAAGTATCAGGAAGCTTGCAGTAAAAATAAGCAGAGCTATACGACTGTACCAGCCTTTGTAACGCATGGATCTTACCGGGCTGCGATCAAGCCACGGCACCACAAACAGAATAGCAATCGCGCCGAACATTACCAGCATGCCCCAGAATTTGGCATCAAGACCCAGCAATGGAACGGTTACAGCCCGAAGCATCGAATAGAAGGGCGTGAAATACCATACCGGTGGAACATGCGCAGGCGTAACCAGCGGGTTTGCTTCCTGGAAATTCGGCGGCTCAAGGAAGTAGCCACCCATCTCTGGAGCAAAGAAAATAATAAAGCAGAACACAAACAGGAAGACGGTGATGCCAACCAGATCGTGAACAGTGTAGAAAGGATGGAACGGGATACCATCAACAGGTATTCCGTTTGCGTCCTTGTTCTTCTTGATCTCAATACCATCAGGGTTGTTTGAGCCAACTTCATGCAGAGCAAGCAGGTGCAACACAACTAAAGCGATCAGAATTATGGGAAGCGCAACTACATGCAGCGCAAAGAAGCGATTAAGAGTCGCATTGGAAATCAGGAAGTCACCACGGACCCAGATCAACAGGTCTTCACCGATAACCGGAATAGCACCGACCAGAGATACAATTACGTTGGCACCCCAGTATGACATCTGGCCCCAGGGCAGCACGTAGCCCATAAAACCTTCCATCATCAGCACTAGATAGATGGCCATACCAAATACCCAAATCAGCTCCCTCGGCTTTTTATACGAACCGTACATCAGGCCACGGAACATATGCAGATAAACCACCACAAAAAAAGCAGAAGCACCCGTGGAATGGATGTATCGAATCAGCCACCCAAACTCGACATCACGCATGATGTACTCAACCGAAGCAAATGCTGCTTCAGCGCTGTTGGTATAGTGCATTGTCAGGAAAACACCAGATACCAACTGGATAACCAGGACAACAAGAGATAATACGCCAAAGAAATACCAGAAATTGAAGTTCTTGGGCGCGTAATACTTGCTCATGTGCTTTTCCCAAGCATTCACTATAGGCAAGCGTTCATTCGTCCAGTCCCGAAGACCCACTAAGGAGGACACTACAAAACCCTGTTTTTTTGCATCACTCATTATGCGGCCTCCCCGTCTTCACCAATCACAAGAATACTGTCGGTCTCGTAGAAATAAGAAGGGACTTCCATGTTTCTTGATGATGGAGAACCGTTGTATACGCGGCCAGCCATATCAAATTTGGAACCATGGCACGGGCAGTAAAAACCACCCTTCCAGTTTTCCTCAAACGGCTCCGCCCGAATGGAGAGACGAGGAGTAGGAGAACAAAACAAGTGAGGGCAAAGACCCACTAGTACCAATATCTCAGGTTCGCGTGAGCGGTGTGCATTGGTGGCATAATCAGGCTGCTCAGGCTGCTCAGAAGCAGGATCCTGCAGATCACCGTCGATGGTCGGCAATGCAGCCAAGGCCTCGGCCGTGCGACGCACGACAAATATTGGACGCCCACGCCATGCAGGGATGGGTCCGAGAATTGCACCTTCTTCGATGCGACTGATATCAACCCGAACTGCAGCACCCGCAGCACGTGCTTTAGCACTGGGACTCCAGGAGCCTAAGAAGGGAACAACAGCCCCTACGACACCCGCCACCCCAACAACCGAGGTTGAGCCCAATAAAAACCGTCTGCGGCCAGAATCAGTACCGTCTTCACTCACCGTGTAATCTCCTGAGCATTGTCGTCTGTCAAAAAGAAACTGGTTCTCCCTCAGTTTAGCCGGGAGATCAAAAACCTGCTGTTGCTGCACATCTGCGCGTATCAATGTCGGGGCTAATATTGAGATGAATCACGCAAACCAGCGACAGCGCAGAATGTTAGTAAATTTGGCGTGTTTTTTCAAGCTTACCAAGCACTAAAACCATGATAACTCATTGAAATAATTGTGATTTTATTTTTTTAAAACAAAAAAAAGCGCTGCTCCTATCCGGAACAACGCTTTATTACCGGACAGTCCCCACAATTCCGAAGAAGTGTAGGACATACCAAAGAGCATTAACGTTTGGAGTACTGTGGACGCTTGCGCGCTTTCCGAAGACCGACCTTTTTCCGCTCGACCGCACGGGCATCACGCGTCACAAAACCAGCCTTACGCAGGGGGGATCGGAGTTCTTCGTCGTATGCAATCAGTGCGCGAGTCAAACCGTGACGAATAGCGCCTGCCTGACCAAAACTTCCACCGCCGCTTACCGTCACTTTCAGGTCAAACTTGCCAACCATCTCAACCAATTCCAAGGGCTGCTGCACAATCATTCGGGCAACTTCACGGCCGAAAAAATTATCCAGCGTGCGGTTGTTAATGCTGATGGTGCCAGTTCCCTTGCTGATAAAAACGCGCGCGGTTGCTGTCTTTCGTCGGCCGGTGCCGTAATATTGTGTTGTAGCCATAAGGACTCAGTAAACCTCGTCGAAAACTTACAGTTGCAGTGCCTGCGGTTGTTGTGCCGCATGCGGATGCTCGTTACCCGCATACACTTTGAGCTTTTTGAACATAGCACGCCCTAACGGAGTGCGGGGCAACATTCCCTTAATCGCAAGTTTTAAAACGCGATCAGGAGCTCTGTCGATCAACTTTTCAAAGCTGAAAGACTTGAGACCACCCGGAAAACCGGTGTGGTGATGATACATTTTATCTTTTGCTTTGTTGCCGGTGACACGCACTTTTTCTGCATTGATCACGACCACAAAATCACCTGTATCTACGTGTGGAGTGTATTCAGGCTTGTGCTTGCCGCGTAAGCGGGTAGCGATTTCGGTCGCGATACGACCGAGGGTCTGGCCTTCTGCATCCACGAGCAGCCAGTTGTGTTCTACATTCTGTGGTTTGGCACTAAAAGTCTTCATGAAACGTCACCGAACGGGCATTATCTTCAGGGAGCGCGAATACTACCGAAGCATGTTGGAAACTTCAAGCACTTTGTTCTCAATTACTGCAAGTGCCAACCTAAGGTCTGTGCTCAAGCCCCAGGTAGTCCTCGGACTGCATCTCGAGCAAACGACTGCGCGTCCGCTCAAAAACAAACGTCAATGAAGTTCCTGTATACAGCTCAGTCAAGGGTACCGACGCAGACAGCAAGAGTTTCACCTGCCGGTCGTAAAGCTCATCAATCAGACTCACAAACCGACGCGCCAGATCATCCTGAGCAGCGGTCATCTGTGGTACGTTACTCAGCACAATCGAATGGAACTGCCTTGCCAGTTCAATATAATCGAAAGCGCTTCTTGCACCTCCACACAACTGAGAAAAATCAAACCAGGCAACACCATCGGAGACCATACGCGCAGGGACAGACCTGCCAAGAATCTCGATGGTGGAATCATTCATTCGCTCAGAATGCCCATAAACCAGGCTATTAAAGCCCTCCAGCAAAGCTGAATCGGCCTCCACACCCAGTGGCGTAAAGTACAGGCACGCCTGTTTAAGTACGCGTAAACGATAATCAATGCCTCCATCCAACTCAAACACCCGGGTGTGTTTGTGCAGCAAATCAATAGCCGGCAGAAACCGGGCGCGCTGGAGACCATTGGCATACAAGCCATCTGGATGAATGTTGGAGGTTGCAACCAACACCACTCCTTCTTTCATCAGGTGTTCTAGCAGACCACCCAGAATCATGGCGTCGCCGATATCAGAAACATAAAATTCGTCGAAACACAGTACGCCCGCACGATTGGCGATGCTCGCCGCAACAAGCTCCAAAGGATTTTTCTGACGCTTCAGCGCAGCCAGCTCAGCGTGTACCTGCTGCATAAATCGATGAAAGTGAGTCCGCTGCTTGCTGGCGAATGGCAGGCAATCAAAAAATGTATCCATCAGGTATGTTTTGCCCCGCCCTACCCCTCCGTATATATAGAGGCCTTTGATCGGAGCAGGCTGACGACTATTTCCGATCCTGGCAGCCAGCGATGCCAGCCAGCCCGATGGTTTTTCTCTGGCCAGCAACAACTCATCAAACAAACGCTGCAGTTCATTGACCGCCAACGCCTGCGCTGCATCAGGCTTGATGATTCCTTTCGCCAGATCGTCCCGATAACATTGAAGAGGAGAAGGCATTTCGTCTGTGACCCGGTGGAAAGGTGGGCATTTTAAGTCATCTTGACATTGGACACCAACCCGAAACCCGACACCTCACTAACAATCGCCTACCTTCATGTTAGAATTCCGGTGGGTTAAACTGACACATACGCGTTATACTCGCGGCATTTCTCAGAGGGATAGCAACCAATGATATGGTTAACTGGCATTGTATGCCTTGTGGTCGGAGTAGTGGCTGGCCTCTTTGCAGCGCCTCGCCTGAGCAATAGCAGCCCCTCAAAGATCGAGGAACTTGAAGCAAAGATTCAGGAGCTTGAGCGGCATCATGCCGATTATAAAGACCACGTGAGCGAACATTTCAGCGCGACTGCTGATCTGGTTCACAACATGACGGAAAGCTATCGGGATGTATATCAACATCTATCAAGAGGCGCCCAGGATCTGTGTAATGAGGAAGTCGCCATCAAGCTGTTGCCTCCCGCGGATCAGACCATGTTCCGGGGCGCTGAAGGTGACACTGTGGAACCCCCCAAGGATTATGCGCCACGACGAGATGGCAGGCAGAGCGGCGCCCTATCAGAGGGATTTGGCCTCGAACGTCAAAAACCCATGGATGATGATCGCTGAGTAATAGATTTACCGCTAGATCCTGTCACAAAACCAACCAGACAACCCGGCAGCTGCAGCAGAGAATCTATCTCTGTGCTTTGCTGCGCCGCACTAAAGGCAAAATCATGGCTGATTACAACCTGACTCATTTGAAGCAACTGGAAGCGGAAAGCATCCACATCATTCGTGAAGTCGCAGCGGAATTTGACAACCCGGTCATGCTTTATTCGATAGGCAAAGATTCTTCAGTGATGCTGCATTTGGCCTTGAAGGCGTTTTATCCCGGCAGGCTGCCTTTTCCTCTTATGCATGTGGACACCACGTGGAAGTTTCGCGAGATGATTGAGTTCCGCGACACGCAGATGAAGAAACTTGGATTGGATTTGATCGTAAATATCAATCAGGAAGGAGTCGCTGCAGGTATAGGTCCATTTACTCATGGCAGTGAGAAACACACAGACGTGATGAAAACCCAAAGTCTGCGCCAGGCGCTCGACAAACATAAGTTTGATGCAGCATTTGGTGGCGGACGCCGGGATGAAGAAAAATCGCGAGCCAAAGAGCGCGTGTTTTCATTCCGCGACAAAAATCACCGATGGGACCCTAAAAATCAGCGCCCCGAACTCTGGAACATATACAACTGCAAGGTCAACAAAGGCGAAAGCATACGCGTGTTCCCTTTGTCCAATTGGACTGAACTGGATATCTGGCAATACATTTATCTAAATAACATCGACATCGTCCCTTTGTATTTTGCCAAAGAGCGTCCAGTCGTCAACATGGATGGTGTAGACATCATGGTTGATGATGATCGGATGCCACTCGAAGGCAAAACAGTCAAGAACAAAATGGTGCGTTTCCGCACGCTCGGATGTTATCCGCTGACCGGAGCTGTTGAGTCTACCGCCACCACTCTGCCTGACATTATTCAGGAAATGTTGTTAACCACTAGCTCCGAACGCCAAGGGCGCCTGATTGATTCAGATCAGGCAGGTTCTATGGAAGAGAAAAAGCGCAAAGGATACTTCTGACATGTCACATCAATCCGATCTTATCAGCACCGACATAACTGCCTACCTTGCGCAACACGAACGCAAGGAACTTCTGCGCCTGCTGACCTGCGGCAGCGTAGACGATGGAAAGAGTACCCTTATCGGGCGACTGCTGCATGATTCCAAAATGATTTATGAAGATCAGCTGGCCGCCATCACCAAAGACAGCATCAAGTCAGGTACCACCGGTGGCAAGCTCGACCTGGCACTGCTGGTTGATGGTCTGCAGGCCGAGCGCGAGCAAGGGATTACCATTGATGTAGCCTATCGCTATTTTTCGACTTCAAAACGCAAATTCATCATTGCCGACACACCGGGCCACGAGCAGTACACCCGCAATATGGCAACAGGGGCATCAACCTGTGATCTGGCAATCATATTAATCGACGCTCGTTATGGTGTTCAGGTACAGACCCGAAGGCACAGTTTTATAACCTCGCTGCTTGGCATCAAGCACATCGTTGTTGCGATCAACAAAATGGATCTGGTTGGTTACAGTCAGGATGTCTTTGAAAAAATCAAAGCAGACTTCACAGCTTTCAGCAAAAATCTGCGTAAAGCAGAATTTCACTTCATTCCCATGTCGGCACTGGACGGCGACAACGTGGTTAATCCGAGCGCATCGATGAGCTGGTATCAAGGCCCTGCGCTGATGACGCTGCTGGAACACGTTGAAATAGCAGAAGACCGAAACTTTGATGACTTCCGTTATCCCGTCCAATACGTGAATCGTCCCAATCTTAACTTCCGGGGCTTCTGTGGCACAGTTGCGTCAGGCGTGGTGCGCAAAGGTGATGAAATTGCGGTGCTGCCATCCGGCAAAAAGAGTCGCGTTAAATCCATAGTGACATACGACGAAGAGCTGGAAATGGCATTCGCCGATATGGCGATCACCCTGACGCTTGAAGATGAAATTGATGTGAGTCGCGGTGACATGATTGTGCACCGCGACAATTCGCCTGTGATCGCAGTGGAGTTTGATGCCACGGTGGTTTGGATGACTGAAGCGGCACTACTCCCCGGCAAACTATACGACTTTAAACTGGGCGGCAAAACTGTCAGCGGCCGCGTGACCGCCATAAAACACAGAATCGACGTTAATACCTTGCAGGAAATACCTGCACCAGGGCTGGAACTCAATGAAATCGGATTATGTGAAATCAGCGTTGACCAATCGGTATGTATAGACAGTTACGAAAGAAACCGTGGCACGGGAGGCTTTATTGTCATCGACCGCCTGACCAACGTGACAGTTGGTGCCGGCATGATCAACCTGGAAATTGCTGCCGCCAATCGGCAGGTGAAGCGCAGCAGCACTATTCATGTCACCAAAGAAGAGCGCTCTGCCCGTTACGGCCAGAAACCCGTTACCATCATGTTTATTGGTGTCTCAGGGTCAGGGAAATCAACGCTGGCTCACGGGCTGGAGCGGCGCTTGTTTGATATGGGCCGGGTGAGTACCGTACTGGATGGCAAAGCCATGCGCCTCGGCATCAGCAAAGACTTGCAGCATGATGCCGAGGGTCGCGCGGAAAATCTTCGACGCAGCGCGCACGTAGCGCGTCTGCTCAACGATTCAGGACTGATCTGCTGTGCAGCCTTTGTCGCGCCTAACCCGGATTCACGAGAACATGCGCTCAGTGTCATTGGCAAAGATAATTGTGTGGTGATTTCCCTGAATCCACCCATGAACATCTGCAAACAGCGTGACCCCAGCGGCATCTACGCGGCGGCAGAGGCTACCGGCTCTGCCGATGTACCAGGCCTGTCATTCCCTTACCCTAGGCCGGATCATGTGGATATTGAACTGGATACCAGTGCTCTGACTGTTGAAGACTGTTTGGACGAGGTCATCAGCCTGATGCAATCCAAAGCATTTATCGCTGTTCGCTGACAGGTGACCAATCACGGTCTTTCAAACAGGGTTATCAATATCAATAAAGGTGTGTTGTATGTTGAAGCGATGAGCGGCCCAATCGCCCAGCGCCTTGATACCATAACGCTCGGTCGCATGGTGACCTGCCGCAAAGTAATGCAGGCCATGTTCACGCGCACTATGCACAGTCTGTTCTGAAATCTCGCCCGATATATACACATCCGCGCCCGCTGCTGCCGCTTGCTCTATGTATTGCTGTGCAGCACCTGTGCACAGCGCAACACGGCTGACCAAATTTTCACCGCCTTCGATATGCAGCGGTTGACGATTCAACGCCAGCGCGATGCGTTGTTTCAACGTTTGCACACTGATCTGTTCACTCAAGTCACACACCAGCCCCATCACCTGATTATTCTGACGCATCAACTCCCCTGTTGGCGTCAGACCCAGCACACGCGCAAGCTGAACATTGTTTCCCAGCTCTGAATGCGCATCCAGAGGCAGATGATAGGCAAGCAGACTGACATCAGCATCCAGCAAGGTCTTAAGCCTGCGGCGTTTGAGCCCGGTAATAGCAGCGTCTTCTCCGCGCCAGAAGTACCCGTGATGCACAATGATGGCATCAGCACCCTGCTCGATCGCGGCATCCAACAAGCGTTGACTTGCGGTTACGCCGGAAACCAGGTGCCTGACAACTGCCCTGCCCTCAACCTGCAACCCATTAGGGCAATAGTCGTTGAAGAGTTCGGGCCGCAGTGCCTTGTTGATTTCTGCCAGCATTTTTTTCAATTCAATCGTCATCACCTGCGCCTTCCCGTTGGATAACTGCTTTATACCTTCACTTACAGCTCAAATCTTCGCATAATGCGCCGAGTATCAGTGATGTACGTTGCTACCGCAAGTTAGCAGCCATCAACGCGCCTTCACCAAAAGTACTCGCAACCAGGTTGTACTGATTTATCCATGATAAAAGCTCTTCAATTCATAGGCTGGCCCGTTATCAGCGGCGTGCTGCTGGCATTGGTTCTTGCGCAGTACCAACAAATGCAGCAAGTGCGTCAACTGCTGGAAGACAGGGAACTCTCGGCTTCCCCTTCGATACCATCTTCTCAGGTGAGCACCGCGCCAGCGGATTCTTTCGCAGACGCCATCACCATAGCCGCTCCATCAGTCGTCAGCATACACTCGACGATACGCGAACAAATTCAATTGCCACCCGCTGAGCAGATTCCGGCGGCGCTTCGAGATTTGCTGCAAAACATACCTTCAGAACGCCTGTGGGAAAGCCTGGGATCGGGTGTAGCGGTCAGCGATGAGGGGCATATTCTGACAGCGCTTCATGTCATTGAAGGAGCCGAGGATATTGAAGTTCACTTCTATAATTCACAACAGGCCAGTGTTACCGCCCGGGCAACGCTCATCGGAGCTGACCCAAGCACAGATCTTGCGTTGCTGAAAGTAGACAGCGGAATGCTGCCTCCAGCCATCCCCATTGGCTCGTCTGATAGTGTGCGGGTAGGAGATTCCGTGTTGACGATTGGTTACCCTCGCAGAGATCTGATGACTCAAAAGTCAGTTTCAAGCGGGATTGTCAGCGCATTGGGTATCCCACGTGATGGGCTGCCCATTGTTGAATACATACAGACAGATGCTGCGATGAACTATGGAAACTCAGGCGGGGCACTCATTAACACCCGTGGAGAACTGATTGGCATCAACTCCTTTATCTATTCCGAGACCGGGAACTCTGACGGCATTGGTTTTGCCGTACCCGTCAATAAAGCGATGATTGTTGTTGAGCAACTCATCGCTCGCGGGGAGGTAACGCCAGGTTACCTCGGGGTGATCACTGGAGAAATGTTGAACGCGGAATCCAGTACCAGCTTTTTCGGAACCCCGGATATCGATGGCTTGTTGATCGAACAGGTGAACGAGGGTAGCCCCGCAGAAATAGCGGGTGTGCGCGCCGGCGATGTAATGACGGCAATAGATGATGAGGATATTCGCAGTGTCCTCAGCGCTATTGAACAGATCAATCGCAAAGCACCCGGGGACAGTGTTGACCTGCGAATTTTCCGCTCCGGCAGTTATCAGACAATCTCAGTGGTGCTGGGTACAGGCACAGCGCAATATCGCACCCAGTCTCAAGAAGAATAAAGTCAACGAAGAGCGTTTATCATGCCTTGCCCGGTGTATGACGTCCCGGAATCCGCCAGGCAGCTGACAAAGCATGTGCCTGCAAATGTTCGTTAAGCGCCAGCGTTTCAGCCACAGGGGCCAGTGTGGCAGCACCTGCCGGCGAGCAGTTTATGATTGAGCTGCGTTTCTGAAAATCATAAACACCCAGCGGCGAAAAAAACCGTGCCGTGCCAGACGTCGGCAATACGTGACAAGGGCCTGCACAATAATCACCCAACGCCTCGGGTGTATGTCTGCCCATGAATATCGCGCCGGCATGACGCACGCCGGGCAACCATGACTGCGGGTCATCTACCGAGAGTTCCAAGTGCTCCGGCGCAATCAGGTTACAAATTCTCAGCGCCTCGGCCTTGTCGGCTGCAAAAATCAGTGCGCCGCGCTCGTTTAAGGAGGTACGGATAATGGCCTCTCGGCTCATTTGCGGCAGCAATTGATTGATGCTGTTTTGAACGGCATCCAGAAATGCACGATCGGTGCTAATCAGAATAGACTGCGCCTGCTCATCATGCTCGGCCTGTGAAAACAGATCCATGGCGATCCAGTCAGGATCGGTCTTTCCATCACAAACAATCGTGAGCTCAGATGGGCCGGCCACCATATCAATACCCACTTCGCCAAACACCTGCTTTTTGGCAGCGGCGACATAGACATTGCCCGGCCCGGTGATTTTATCCACGCGGGGGATCGTCTGAGTCCCAAAGGCCAGAGCAGCAATCGCCTGAGCACCACCAATGGTAAACAGCCTGTCCACGCCGGCAACAGCCGCCGCTGCAAAAATCAGCCGACCTGCACCGCCTGCATCTTCGCCATAAGGCGTTGGGACAACTGCAATCACTTCCCCGACACCGGCAACGCGGGCAGGAATGGCATTCATCAGCACCGATGACGGGTAATTGGCCTTGCCGCCGGGCACATACAAACCCACGCGTTGCAGAGGAATCACAAGCTGGCCATAAACTGAACCGTCCGCTTCCTCATACTGCCAGGATGGTTGCAGTTGACGCTGGTGATACTGACGAATCCGTTCGGCAGCTTTGAGCAACGCGTCTCGTTGCACAACGGTCAGCTTGTCCAGTGCGGCCTGCATTTGTGCTTTACTGACTTCCAGTTGAGACATGTTGCTGACATCACGTTTGTCGAATTGACGCGTGTAATCAAGCACCGCCTCATCCCCGCGCTGCCTCACATCGGCAAGAATGCCGGAGACAACCTTGTTCAGCTTTTCATCTTCAATCATGCGCCGGTCGAGCAAAGTTGCAAGTTCAGCATCAAAGCCCGCATGCTCAGACATCATTCTGCGCATCAGGATATTTGCACTCATGACGTACTCCGGGTCGCCACAACGTCACCGAGCTTTTTTAACAGCCCACTGACGGCTTTGTGTTTCATCTTCATTGAGGCTTTGTTAACAATAACCCGCGAGCTTATGTGGGCAATGGTCTGAAGAGGTTCCAGTCCGTTGGCGCGCAGTGTGTTGCCACTGTCAACAATGTCAACGATCCAGTCAGCCAATCCCATCGAAGGTGCCAGTTCAAGCGCGCCATTAAGCTTGATGATATCGGTCTGCAGACCTTGCTCGGCAAAATAACGCCGGGCAATATTGACAAATTTGCTGGCCACTTTGACGCGTCCTCGAGGTACCGGGGCGCCAACAGGCGCAGCTGTCATCAACCGACAGCGCGCAATACCTAGATCCAGTGGCTCGTAAAAGGCATCTTCGCCGTACTCCATCAACAGGTCTTTGCCCACAACACCAATATCTGCACTGCCAAACTCGACATATGTGGGCACATCCGAACCGCGCACAATCATGATGCGCAGACCGGGCTCGTTGGTATCAAAAATCAGCTTACGGCTTTTACTGTGATCTTCAAGCAGATGGATACCGGCTTGTGCCAGCAAAGGCATAACCTCTTCCAGGATTCGACCTTTGGTCAGCGCCATTACGATAGGCTGTCCTGTAACGTCCAACATACAGCGGTTTCCTTGACTTTCGCCCGTTCTCAGGAGGGAATGCGGCGGATGATTGCACCGAGTGACTGCATCTTCTCTTCTATACACTCATACCCGCGGTCGATATGGTAAATGCGATCAACCAATGTTTCGTTGTCACAAACCAGTCCGGCAATGACCAGGCTGGCAGATGCCCTCAGATCAGTTGCCATCACTGGAGCACCTTTCAAGACCGGGACACCCGTTACAATAACGGTATTTCCCTGAACAACCATGTTTGCGCCCATGCGGTTCATTTCTTGAACGTGCATAAACCGGTTCTCAAATACGGTCTCAACGATAGAGCCCGTGCCCAGCGCTATGGCGTTCAAGGCGGTGAATTGTGCCTGCATATCTGTCGGGAAGGCCGGATATGGCGCTGTGCGTACCGACACCGCTTTTGGGCGGCGACCGTGCATATCCAACTCTATCCAGTCTTCACCAACGTTAATCTCTGCGCCGGCTTCAACAAGCTTGCTGAGCACCGCTTCCATAATGTCAGGCCGGGTGTCCTTGCACTTGATACGTCCACGTGTGGCTGCAGCAGCAATCAGATAGGTTCCGGTCTCAATACGATCGGGCATCACTGCATAACTGCAGCCGTGTAACCTTTCCTGGCCATTAATCACGATGGTATCGGTGCCGGCACCCTTGATATCAGCACCCATGGCAATCAGACAATTTGCCAGATCAACCACTTCAGGCTCGCGGGCTGCGTTCTCAATGACCGTTTGGCCTGTCGCCAGGGTCGCGGCCATCAACACATTTTCTGTGCCGGTGACGGTGCACATATCCATAAATATGTGGCAGCCCTTAAGGCGTCCGTCTACTGAGGCCTTGATGTAACCATCTTCCACAACGATGTCAGCGCCCATTTTCTGCAAAGCAGAAATATGCAGATTCACTGGACGACTGCCGATCGCGCAACCACCCGGCAAAGCAACCTCAGCTCTTCCGAAGTGCGCCAGCAATGGCCCCAATACAAGAATTGACGCTCGCATGGTCTTCACCAGGTCGTATGGAGCACTGCAATGTTTGATGGACGCACTGCTGATCTCAACATTAAGCTTGGCATCTACAACGTGCTCGATACCCATGCAGCCAAGCAGTTCAAGCATCGTGGTGACATCGTACAGATGTGGCAGATTGCGAACCTGAACGGTGTCAGTGGTCAACAAAGTTGCTGCAAGGATAGGTAGCGCAGAGTTTTTTGCTCCAGCAATCCGTATCTCACCACTCAGGCTGATTCCGCCCTGTATTAAAAGCTTGTCCATAACGAGTCCTGAAAAAACCTGCAGCTAGCAGATAGTCTGTAGAGTGATTGCAACGCTTGTGACATTTTCGACAAACAGGCCAATTCAGCTGCCGGCTTCCTCTGGCGTTTGCAGTTTCATGCTGATGGCATGGATGGCGCCAGACGCAATGTGTGCATTTAAATGCTGATAAATCAGCTGTTGCCGTTTGACCTGACCGAGACCTGAAAAAACGGTTCCAACCGCGGCAAGCTGAAACTTGCCACCCCCACCTTCCACATTGATCTGACAACCAGGCAACGCGGCAGCCAGCAACTCATTTATGTCCTGCGCATCAATACTCATCTGTCACTCACACTCCAACTGTGCAATATCCGTTGCAAATCACTGCCAGGCAGCAATCACCTGATCGATATCATTGTTATTGCGTGTCATCAATGCAGCAAACTGGGTATGGTACTGCCGTCGCAGATTGATGCCGCCAACAAAAATATTGCGCAGCTTCCACTCATTTTCAGCATTCCTGAAAAGCGCATACTGCAGTTCGATACGGGCTCCTTCTGACACTATCTGCATGCGCACATTGGTTCCCGCAGAGGCATCGGCAGGCTCATCAGTCGCCGGCAAAAAATTCAGTTGTTGGCCGCCATACTCCACCAGCGCTGAACCATAAAATCGGGTTAACGTGGAGCGCAATTTCTCACCAAAAGCAACGATCTGCTCTTCGGTAGCCTGTTCGGAGAAACGCGCCATCACACCCACTGCAACTTCGCGGAAATCAACAAACTTGGCTACTTCCGCTTCAACACCGGCATAGTATCTGTCTTTGTCTGTATCAAAATACGGCCGCAACTCCTGCACGGTTTGCAGCAGTTGATTGACTGATTGTTCAGCAGCCTCAACAGCCGTCAGACCTGCTGCAGGTGACGCAGGGGTTTGCGACAGCGCCACAGAAGACATGACCAGGGTAAAACACCAAAAAAAGATCGAAACTAAAACTTTCATGCAGAATCCCTCAATTCGGGTAATGAACGCGACGCAGTGTACCTTAATTGGGCTGGTCAATAAATTACTGTTTGCAGTCTCAAGTATGGCGATTTGCAGATGAATGCTGGCTGAATTCACGCAGATTGTCCGGCAAGCCGGCGCCAGTTAGTATTTTATGCTGCGCAGCAAGGGGAGCTTGGGCATAATAGTGCCTCAGCCACCGTTGCCGGCACTAGCAGGATAATCAGGGTATGGACAGAACGCAGCAACTTATTGCGAGCGCGCAGCGCACTATTCGTATTGAATACGATGCTATCGGCGCTTTGAGCAGTCGCATCGACAGCAGTTTCGTCAAGGCATGTGAACTGATGCTTGGCTGTGAAAGCCGGATTATTGTCACCGGCATGGGCAAATCCGGTCATATCGCCCGCAAAATTGCTGCAACCCTGTCCAGCACCGGCAGCCCTGCTGTTTTTGTTCATCCCGCAGAAGCCAGCCACGGTGATCTGGGTATGATCACTAATAAAGATGTTGTGCTTGCACTGTCTAACTCTGGCACAACTGAGGAACTGCTGACTATCCTGCCACTGTTCAAACGTAAAGGTGTTCCGCTGATTTGTATGACTGGAAATGCAGATTCGCTCTTGGCGCGCAGTGCTGATGCTCACATCAACGCCAGTGTACTGGAGGAAGCCTGCCCGCTGGGTCAGGCACCAACGGCCAGCACCACTGTCGCGCTGGTACTTGGGGATGCGCTTGCAATGGCCATGCTTGAGGCCAAAGGCTTCACACACGAAGATTTTGCCTTTTCACATCCCGGCGGACGTCTCGGTCGTCGTCTGCTGCTCAAGGTTAAAGACATCATGCACAGCGACCAGCACGTGCCGCGGGTGAATTCAGATATACTGCTGAAAGATGCTCTCTACGAAATCAGCAGCAAGGGCCTGGGAATGACTACCGTGCTCGGCAACGATGGCTCTTTGGCAGGCGTTTTTACCGATGGCGATCTGCGCCGTGCGCTGGACGCTGGCTGTAACATCATGGAAACTCATATACATCAGGTAATGTCCAGAAACAGCAAAACCATCAGGGAGAACGCCCTGGCAACAGAAGCGGCGAGATTGATGGAAGAAAATCGCATTTACACTCTGGTGGTTGTAGACGCCAACAATCAGCTGAGCGGAATCATTCGCATGCACGACCTGCTCCAGGCCAATGTGATCTGACAATATGACGCAATCCACCGAGAATTTTGAGCCTCTGAGATTTTACCATCCGCCTGCACTTGTCAAACAAGCGGCAGCCAGCATACGTTTGCTGCTGCTGGATGTTGACGGCGTGCTGACAGACGGTCAGCTGTATTTTGGTGAGCATGGCGAGTTTCTCAAGGCGTTTAATACCCTTGATGGGCAAGGTATCAAGTCACTGCAGCAACAAGGCATTCGTGTTGGCATCATCAGTGGTCGCACATCAGCAGCCCTGAGCATGCGGGCACAAGCATTGGGAATCACGCTGATAGCCCAGGGCCGCGAGGACAAATTCCAGGCGATGCAGGAAATCCTCACTGAACAGCAATACCAGCTTCGTGAAATTGCCTATCTGGGTGATGATCTCCCAGACCTGCTGGTGATGCGTCATATTGGTCTGCCGGTCGCTGTTCCTGATGCACATTATGAGGTGCACCGCCATGCCCATGCGAGCACCACCCGGCGCGGCGGCCAGGGCGCTGTGCGCGACCTGTGCGACTTTCTGTTGATCAGCCAACAACGCTATCAGTCAGCATTGTCTGCATATGTTGATGAAGGGAGTACCCGCTAGTGCAGGTCGGTTTGCCAAACAGACGCTGGTTTCTCGCGCTGGGTCCTGCGGCGTTGACCATCTGGCTGCTGACCGGGCAGGAAGAAAACGTCACTCCTGAAACAGAAAACCTGGCACAGCAACTGCCTTTGCAGGCGCAATACGAAGGGTTTGGCAGAGGTATCAGCAGCGTCATCTACGCCGAAAATGGCTTACAGGCATACACGCTGAATGCCAGTGAGCAACGCCAGTTTCCTAACCAACTGACCGAACTGGACCAGCCGCAGCTGCAGATGTTTGACGGACTCAGTGAGCGCTGGAATATATCAGCCGCTTCAGGCAGAATTCAGGCCTCATCGGGTGGCGACATTCTCTTACTGGATCTTGAAGACAAGGTTGAGGTGCTGCATAAACCCTCTGCAGATAATCTGATTCGTCTGACTACCGAGAGCATGACTATCGAACCGCCTACACAGACACTGTTCACAAGTGCCCCGGTGGTGGTGGTTGGCAAAGGTATTAATTTGACCGCTAACGGTATGTTTGCTGATCTGACGTCAAACCTGCTCAACTTCAATTCAGATATCCAGGGCCGCTATTACCGTGCACGTGACTGAAAAACAAACATCCGGGCCTTGGCGACTGATCATGATCAGCGTACTGCTAACATTTTTTATGCCTTCTGGCGTATTTGCTGCAGCACTCACCGACGTCAACGAAGAGCTTATTGTCAACACCGATGGCGGGGGCAGTATCGAAACGGTTGGCAACACACAAATCACTACTTTCCGGGTTAATGTGCGTATTCAGCAAGGTTTGGTGACCATTGTCGGCGATACCGCCCGGCTGGAACGGGACACGGTGACCGGGGATCTGATCAGGGTTATTGTTGAAGGTTCGCCGGCGCGGTTTGTCCGCCAGGCAGAGATCAGTACTGAAGTGATTAATGGCAGCAGCCAGCAGATTATTTATTACAACCAGGCGCCTCCTGCAGACAGCAGCAGCGAAGAGCTATTGTCCGTTGTCGAATTTGTGGGGGATGCCAATTTCGCCCGTGGCCGCACAACGCTGGAATGTGTTGAGATAAAACACATTGTGGAAACCGGTGCTACCGATTCACCCGGCCCCTGTGTTGGCGTTTTTGCCCCGCCAGCAGATGCGGAGTCATCAGCAGATGCCGCTCAATGATGGATACTCTTCACGCGCATCACCTGGCAAAAAGCTATAAAGGCCGGCAGGTTGTCAGAGACGTTTCTCTGACTGTTAACAGTGGTCAGATAGTTGGACTGCTGGGTCCTAACGGCGCCGGCAAAACCACCTGCTTTTATATGATTGTCGGGCTGGTAAATGCGGACGGCGGACAAATCCTGGTGAATGACATTGATATGACCCAGTTGCCCATCTATGCGCGCGCACGTCTGGGTATCGGCTATTTACCTCAGGACTCGTCAATCTTCCGCAATCTCAGTGTTGAAGATAACATCATGGCGATACTGCAGACACGCAAAGATCTGGATAGAACTCAACGCAAACAGAAAATGGAAAGTCTGTTGACAGAGTTCCACATCAACCATATCCGCAGGAATAAGGGTATGAGCCTGTCCGGAGGTGAGCGCAGACGCACGGAGATTGCGCGCGCCCTAGCTAACGACCCGCATTTTATTCTGCTGGATGAACCCTTTGCCGGCGTAGATCCAATCTCTGTTAGCGATATTAAATCCATCATCGAACACCTCAGCGCGCGCGGCATTGGCGTGCTGCTGACCGACCACAACGTCCGTGAAACACTGGATATCTGCGAGAAAGCCTACATCGTCAGTGAAGGCGGCATCATCGCCGAGGGCACCTCTGAGCAAATTCTCGCCAACCAGAAGGTACGGGAAGTTTACCTGGGTAAAAACTTCCATATCTAGACGAATTCTGCCTGATTTTTGATGTTGCAAAAAATTATGAAGATCGGCATGATGATTGCTAGTAGCATGCCAGTACACACTGGGCTCAATAAAGAATTTACGACAACATGATCGATAGTCCGCTATGAAAATCTCGCTTCAGCTAAAGCTGGGTCAGCAACTGACCATGACGCCACAGCTGCAGCAGGCAATCCGGCTACTGCAACTGTCTACACTGGATCTGCAACAGGAGATCCACCAGGCACTTGAGTCCAATCCAATGCTGGAAGTGGACGAGAGTTTTGAGAGTGGCAGCAGCGCGGATGCTGATTTCGACAGTGAAGGCGGTGAGTTTTTTGAGAAACCCGTCAGTACCACCCAGGAAACGGATCAGCCCGACTACGAGCAGGCTCAGGAACTGTACCGGGAGCTGCCTTCTACTGATAATTCCTATGAAAGCTCAGAAGACAGTGCAAGCTGGGACGAAAGCATCCCTGATCAGCTACCTGTGGACACCAACTGGGATGACGTTTACCAGAACTCCTACTCTACAGGCAGCCCATCACAAGATTCCGACAGCGATTTTGAATCGCGTGACTCGGCGTCCGAAACACTTCAGGATCACCTCAACTGGCAACTGAACCTGACCAATATGTCCGATACCGATCGGCTGATTGCGATGGCGATTATTGATGCCGTGGATTCTGACGGCAGATTGTCTGTGAGTCTGGAATCCATTGTTGAAGGGCTTCAGGAACATCTGGACATCGATGAGGACGAGGTGGTTGCGGTACTTCACAGAATCCAGCAGTTTGATCCGGTCGGAGTAGCTTATCGGGATTTGTCCGAATGCCTGACGATTCAACTGAATCAGATTCCGCCAGAGTTATGCACCAGCACCATTAAAAATGCGCGAATATTGGTAAAGGACTATCTTAACCTGCTGGGTAACCGTGACTACGCGCAGATTATCCGCCTGGCACGTATCAAAGAGCATGACCTGCGTGACGCTATCAGCATCATAGAAAAACTCAACCCCCGGCCCGGTTCTGACATAGCACAAACCTCTACCACCTACATCGTCCCGGATGTCTTTGTCAGCAAAGATCAGCGTAACGGACGCTGGCGGGTAGAGTTGAATCCCGACACGGCACCGCGGCTGCGCATTAACCCTGATTATGCCTCACTGGTAAAACGCTCCGAGAACAGCACTGACAACAACTATCTCAGGGATAATCTGCAGGAAGCACGCTGGTTTCTGAAGAGCCTGCAAAGCCGCAATGAAACCTTGCTGAAAGTAGCAAGTCGCATTGTTGAGCATCAGCAAGGTTTTCTGGAGTACGGTGATGAGGCCATGAAACCCCTGGTGCTGCATGATATTGCCGAAGCCGTTGAAATGCATGAATCAACGATCTCGCGGGTAACAACACAAAAGTACATGCACACACCGCGTGGAATCTTTGAGCTGAAGTATTTTTTCTCAAGCCACGTCAGTACCAGTGCCGGTGGTGAATGCTCATCAACAGCGATCAGGGCGCTAATCAAAAAGCTGGTGACCGCAGAAAACCCCAAAAAACCTCTCAGTGACAGCCGTATTGCTGAGTTACTGGATGAGCAAGGGATCAACGTTGCGCGACGCACCATAGCAAAATACCGCGAATCGCTGAACATTCCTCCATCCAACGAACGCAAACGGTTGGTCTGAAAGGCCTGGCTTAATTGCCAGCGTCAGCCTTAAGTCCTAGAATAACCAGCACTACAAGACGGGATAACTCCATGCAACTGAGCAGCATTCTCGCCCCGGAACGGACACTGTGTAATCTGCCCGGCGCCAGCAAAAAGCGGTTTATGACTACGGTCAGCGAACACATTTCCAAAACCACACCTGGCATGAGTGCTGAAGCCATCTATACTGCGCTGCTAGCCAGGGAACAACTGGGCAGCACAGGGATTGGAAACGGCATAGGCATTCCGCACTGCAGAGTTGCCGAATGCCACCAGACAACCGGAGCGCTGATCACTCTGAACGAGGGTATCGATTTTGATGCCGTCGATTCTCAACAGGTGGATTTGCTGTTTGTATTGATTGTGCCGGCAGAAGAAACCACAGAGCATCTGAAGGTACTTAGCGCTCTGGCCAGGCTCTTCCATCAGGAAGCTTTCTGCCAGGCCCTGCGCGCCTGCAAGAGTGACGATGAACTTTATCGCACGGCTATTTACTTTGATGAAAAACTTAACAACTGAGACGGATGATACCTGGTGAGACTCGTAATAATCAGTGGCCGCTCCGGCTCAGGCAAAAGTACCGCACTGAACATGCTTGAAGACCATGGTTATTATTGCATCGACAATCTTCCGGCCAGTCTCTTGCCTGCGTTTGTGGCACGCATCTCTCGCGAAGAACCGGCACTGCCCAGAGTGGCCGTGAGTATTGACGCGCGCAATTTGCCGGATGACCTCAAAAAAGTGCCCAGTATTATTGCTGACCTTCAGCATTCCTCTTTGCACACTGAAATCATTTTTCTGGATGCCAGCGGCCCGACATTGATCAAACGCTTCAGTGAAAGCCGCCGCAAGCATCCGCTCACCACCGAGAACATCGGTCTGCGCGAAGCGATCAATCGAGAGCGCGAGCTTCTGGAGCCCATCGCCGCGCTGGCCGGGTTGTCGATAGATACCAGCGCCTTGTCCGTACACCAGTTGCGAGAAATTGTCCGCAGTCGCGTAGTGGAAAAGAAAGATTCTTCCCTGGCGCTGATGTTTGAGTCATTTGGCTTCAAAAATGGTGTGCCAGTCGATGCAGACTTTGTTTTTGATGCGCGCTGCCTGCCCAACCCCTATTGGGATGACACTCTGAAGTCGCTTACCGGCATTGATCAGGCGGTTATCGATTTTTTGGGAACACAAGACGACGTCACGGCAATGCAAACTGACATTGCTGATTTTCTCGCCAAATGGTTGCCACGGTTCGAATCCAGCAACCGCAGTTACATGACCGTTGCTATTGGTTGTACGGGCGGTCAACACCGCTCTGTTTTCCTGTGTGAGCAACTCAAGCAGCTTTTCTCAGGACAAATCTCCAACGTTCAGGTGTTACATCGTGAACTGAGCCGGCCAGAGGCACTTAAAAAATCGTGATCGAATCCAGTATTACCATCTGTAACAAGGCAGGACTCCACGCGCGAGCGGCCTCAAAGCTTGTGGGCGTAACCACACAATTCCAGAGCTCTGTAAAAATCGGCAATGAAAAGCTGGTGGATGGCCGCAGCATTCTGTCATTGATGATGCTGGCAGCAGGCAACGGCACCACACTGAGGATTGTTGTTGAAGGTGAGGACGAACAATATGCGCTGGACGCTATCCAGTTTCTGGTAAACAACCGATTTGACGAAGGCGAGTAAATCTCGACAGCTGCTATGAAAAACCCTACCGATGAACTTTATGAAGAAGCAGAATCTTCTTCTGACGGGGATATCAGCAAGACCCGACGTAAAAAGAACAGCACTGAACTGCAAAAAATGGGTGAGGAACTGCTGAGTCTGAACAAAAAGCAACTGGAACAGATTGAAGTCTCTGAACCGCTACTGGCGGCGCTGCGTGAGTACCAACGCATTCCGCCACGACATGAAGCCCGTCGTCGACAGCTCCAATATATTGGCAAACTCATGCGCGCCAGTGACCATGAACTGATTCGTGTGGCGCTTGAGAAACTGCGTACTCCAGATCGACAACAGGTTCGCCGCAGCCAGGAAATTGAACGCTGGGGCGAGCAACTCAGCCAAGGCGATACTAACGATATCGAAGCGTTTGTTGATGCCTTTCCGATCGCTGAGCGCCAGGAACTTAGACAACTGCTGCGCCGCTTCCAGCAACTGTCGGCCAAGGAATCCGCTGACGATGAGTTTTCCGCCGATAATGAACCGGCCAGAGCGGCTCGCAGGCGTATCTTCGATTATGTGAAGAGCTGCATCCCTTAGCCATATCTACCTGACATGTATTACCCGGCAACGGTTGCGCTGATCACTGCCGGAACAGAGTCAGCAGGCTCTCTCGCAGCCAACGGTGTGACGGATCGCTGTCTGACTGACGATGCCAGTACAAATGCAGATCCAGTGCAGGGACTTCAAAAGGCAGTGGCCGCAGGCTCAGGGAATATTGCGATGCCAGAAATCTGGGCACCGTCAGCACCAGATCTGTTCCACTGACCACTTCTGCCGCAACGCGGTAGTGCTGTACCCTGAGCTGTATTCGACGCTCACCCTGCACTTTCAACAAGGACAGGTCGACCTGCCCCAAGCCTTTACGACGGCTGGAGACATGAATATGTTTCATCGCCAGGTAAGAATCCAGCGTCAGGGGTTCACTCGCCAATGGATGATCCGGGCGCATGGCACAGACATAATCGTCTCTTATCAATGACTCGTGCGAGACCTGTGTATCCTCAATCAAAGGGACGTCAATAGCAAAATCCAGCTCCCCCCGTGATAAATGCCTGACCAGTTCATGCCGTTTTGTGTAGTAACTCTGTAACGCCAGGTGCGGAGCCTGTTGCTCGAAGTAAGGAAACAAACGCGGCAGAATAAGTGCTTCAGCAAGATCTGTCATGCTGAAATGGTAGGTACGCTCCGCAGAGGCAGGACTGAATTCCTCTCGCTCAAGCACGCTGGCATTTAACATTCCCAACGCAGCGGAAATATTCTGCGCAATACCGTCTGCAATGGGTGTTGGCAACATGCCTTTTGAGGTTCTGACAAACAACTCATCATTAAACATGCGTCGCAGTCTGCTCAGTGCGTTACTGACCGCAGGCTGGGTAATCGCCAGCGACTTGGCAGCCTGAGTAAGATTACGCTCCGTGTAGATGGTATCGAAGACCAGAAACAGATTAAGATCCAGTTTTTTCAGAAAAGTCGCCTCGCCATGTTTTTCAGATTTATTCGTATCATGAATGATAATCAAAATTTAACATAAGGCTAATCTATAACTCCGGTCGCATCAGAACGGTGAGTGGTCGCAAAAAGTCGGCGCGTGTCAAAGGATTTTAGTTGATGAGTCAGTTGTTTTTGGTCAGGCACGGACAAGCTTCTTTTGGGGCTGCAAATTACGACCAGCTCTCGGCGCTGGGATACCAGCAGTCTGCATGGCTGGGTGAACACTTTGCCGAACTGGACATTCGGTTCAGCCGCGTAGTGACCGGCTCATTAGCAAGACAACAGCAGACGGCGGCCAGTATTCTGCAGGCCAGCGGTCAATCACTGCCTGTTGCAACAGACACAGGCTTTAATGAGTTTGATTTTCATACCTTGGTCAGAGTGTATTGTCACAGCTGCGGCATCGACATACCGGATACACGTGACGGGGGCCGAGTGTTCTTTCAGATGTTGCGCAAAGCCATACACGCCTGGTCGCAGGACGAGCTCTATGTGCGCAGCGTTGAGCTGACGGCCCCACAACCGGAAGACCCGCCTGTGCTGGAGAACTGGTCCGAATTTCACCAGCGGGTCTCCGGTGCTATGCAGGCATTGTGTGCCCATGAGGCGGAGCATAACGTGCTGGTAGTCAGCTCCGGCGGTGCGATGGCTATGGCTCTCAGCCAGATTCTTGATTGCAGTGTCGAAACACTGATCAACCTCAACATGCAGACGCGCAACACTGGCATTCACCACCTGTTCTTTAATCAGCGCGGTTTTCAATTGGCGGCCTTTAACAGCCAACCGCACTTACAAAAGAAAGGCCGTCTGCACGCGCTGACCTACACCTGACACAATAAGAAAAGCAAAGGGATTTTACGCGTATGAACACAGGCGCTGATCAAACAATGTTAAAGGCACTGACGCACTGGATCGCTGACCAGGCGCCAGAACTGGGTAAAGCGATCAGCATGCGCAAATTCGCGTCCGGCCAGTCCAATCCCAGTTTTCTGCTGGAGTGCAGTAACAGGTCAGTCGTGCTGCGCCGGAAACCGGCCGGCGAGCTACTGGCATCAGCACACGCTGTGGACAGGGAATACCGGCTGATCAAAGCACTGCAAGACAGCGAAGTACCAGTGCCCGAGGCAATTGCCTTATGCACCGACGACGCGGTAATTGGCAGTATGTTTTATCTGATGAGCTACGAGCCGGGTGATATCTTCTGGGACCCTGCATTGCCAGAAATAGGCCGCAATTGTCGGGCTGATTATTACTTTGCCCTGGTCGGCAGCTTGGCGAAATTGCACCGGGTAGACTACAAGGCGCTCGGGCTATCGGACTTCGGCAAACCGGGGAATTATTACGCGCGCCAGTTGTCACGCTGGGGCGCTCAATATCAAGCCTCAGCTACTGACGTCATTAATGACATGAATGAGTTGATTCAGTGGCTGAATGACAATTTGCCCGAAGATGATGGCGAAAGTTGCATCATCCATGGTGACTACCGGCTGGATAACGTCATTTTTAGCAGTGGAAAGCCTGAGATTCGGGCAGTGCTCGACTGGGAACTGGCCACGCTGGGCCATCCGATGGCTGATCTTGCCTACTATCTGATGGCCTTGCGCTTGCCTCGTCATGGTGAAATCAAGGGCCTGCGTGACGACGATATCAGGGCACTGGGTATTCCTGATGAATCGGCACTGATCGCCCACTACTGCGAGGTGCGCGGCGTAACCGCCCCCGGAAACTGGTCCTTTTATCTGGCATTCAGCTTTTTCAGACTGGCCGCCATTCTGCAAGGTGTCTACAAACGCGGACTTGATGGCAACGCTTCGAATGAGCGGGCAACCCGTATGGGCAGACTGGTGCAGCCTCTGGCGGAAATGGGGCGGGCTCTGACCGTCTGAAAGCGACTTGTATGCACGCTAGGCACTCTCATTTTTTAGTGCTAACATCCTTGACATGTCAAAAAACCATAATAAAAACCGAGGGTAACGCATGCAAGACGAACACGCCCGAGCCTACTGGAAAGCAAACGTCCGAATTCTGACGACCTTGCTCAGTATCTGGTTCTTTATTTCTTTTGTATGCGGCATTTTATTAGCCGACTTCCTTGATAACTTTCGCTTCGCCGGCTTCAAACTCGGTTTCTGGATTGCACAACAAGGCTCCATTTACGTATTCATGGTGCTGATCGTTGTGTACGTGTTCTGGATGGATAAACTCGATTCGCGTTACCAGACCAACACCAAAGCCGCCAATCTTAAAGCAGCCAAAAGCCAATCCGCGTCTGATGAGGGCTCGCAGTCATGAGTAGTGTACAACTGTGGACTTATCTGTTTATCGGGCTATCTTTTGGCCTGTATATTGCTATTGCAGTCTGGACACGGGCAAGCTCTACACACGAGTTTTATGTCGCAGGTGGCGGCGTGCATCCGGTCGCCAATGGCATGGCAACAGCAGCAGACTGGATGTCAGCCGCGTCATTTATCTCAATGGCCGGCCTCATTTCGTTTCTGGGTAGAGATGGCACTTTTTACCTGATGGGCTGGACGGGCGGATACGTGTTGCTGGCATTACTGTTGGCCCCTTATCTGCGCAAGTTCGGTAAATTCACCGTGCCGGATTTTATCGGTGATCGTTATTATTCGCGCAGCGCGCGTTTGGTGGCAATTTTCTGCGCCATCTCCATCTCGTTTGTCTATGTGTGCGGACAAATGCAGGGGGCAGGTATCGTTTTTTCACGCTTTCTTGAAGTGGATATCACAACCGGTGTCATCATCGGCATGACAGTTGTGTTTTTCTATGCGGTTCTGGGCGGCATGAAGGGCATCACCTACACACAGGTCGCACAATACTGCGTGCTGATTTTTGCCTACATGGTCCCGGCTATCTTTATCTCTATGATGATGACTGGCAACCCGATTCCGCAAATCGGTTTTGGTTCAGAACTGACACCCGAGTATGGCGGCGGTTACCTGCTGGACCGGCTTGACAACCTCAGTGTAGAGCTAGGTTTTGCTCCTTACACTGAAGGGCAGCGCAGCACCCAGGATGTCTTTTTTATCACTGCTGCATTGATGTTTGGCACCGCTGGCCTGCCGCATGTGATTATCCGGTTTTTTACAGTACCCAGCGTTCGCGCAGCACGCATTTCAGCGGCTTATGCGCTGATGTTTATCGGCGTGCTTTACACGACTGCACCAGCGGTCGCGGCATTTGCCAAAACCAACCTGATGAATACTGTCAACAATGCCGTCTATGAGGAATTGCCCGAGTGGTTCCGCACCTGGGAAAACACCCGGCTGATCAGTTTTGAGGATCGTAACGGTGACGGACTTGTGCAGTATGTCGGCGATCCCGCCGTCAATGAACTGACCGTCAACCGTGACATTATGGTACTGGCCAACCCGGAGATTGCGGGTCTTCCTGATTGGGTTGTCGCGTTGGTAGCTGCCGGCGCGCTGGCGGCAGCATTATCAACTGCCGCCGGATTGCTGCTGGTGATTTCGACGGCAGTGTCACATGATTTACTCAAGCGCAGCCTGATGCCGCAAATTACCGAAAAACAAGAATTGCGTTACGCGCGAATTGCAATATTTGTTGCCATTCTGGTGGCAGGTTACTTTGGCATCAATCCGCCCGGTTTTGTCGCAGAGGTCGTAGCGTTTGCGTTTGGTCTGGCAGCCGCATCGTTTTTCCCAGCCATCGTATTGGGAATATTCTACAAGCGCATGAACCGACAAGGCGCCATTGCTGGCATGGTTGCCGGTTTCAGCTTTACCGCGCTGTACATTATCTATTTCAAATTCATTGCGCCTGAGCTCAGCACACCGGCGCACTGGCTGTTTGGAATATCACCTGAAGGCATTGGCACTCTCGGCACACTGATCAATACCGCCGTTGCACTGACCATTTGCCGTTTTACCGCAGCTCCCCCGCGCGATATCCAGCAAATGGTCGAAGAAATTCGCCTGCCGGGACATTAATCGTCTGATACCTGAATGACCGGGCCTGGGACATTGGTTTTTGCCAACGCATCCAGCTCGGTCAGCATGTTTCTGGCCAGTTGATGATAGGCGGCAGCCACTGCACTGTCTGGCTGAGCAATCAGTATGGGAGTACCGGCATCGGTGTGCTGACGAATCGACAAGTCCAGAGGCAAAGAACCTATCACCGTGACCTTATAGTCCTGCGCCAGCTTCTCCCCTCCACCCTCGCCGAATATTGCTTCTGCATGTCCACAATTTGAGCAGATATGAACAGCCATGTTTTCCACAACACCCAGCAATGGGACATTAACCTTGCGAAACATCTCTATCCCCTTGCGGGCGTCCAGCAGCGCAATGTCCTGTGGTGTTGTCACAATGACTGCGCCTGACAGTCTGAGTGCCTGCGTCAGGCTCAGCTGAATATCACCGGTGCCCGGCGGCATATCAACGATCAGGAAATCCAGATCCCCCCAGAGGGTAAACTTCAGCATCTGATTAAACGCACCCACGATCATCGGCGCGCGCCAGGCCATTGCGGTATTGGCATCAACAAGGTAACCGATAGAATTGCTTGACAGTCCATGCGCCATCACCGGCTTCATGTACTGCTTATCTACAATCTCTGGTCGAATGCCGGCAGCCACGCCCAGCATCATAGGTTGGCTGGGGCCATAGATATCCGCATCCAGCAGGCCGGTTTTGTATCCCAGCTGCAACAAGGAAATGGCCAGATTAAGCGCGGTAGTTGACTTGCCTACACCACCTTTGCCTGATGCCACACAAATGACGTGTTTGATGCCGGATAAATTATCCATGGAAATCCCTCTGAGAATTGACGCTGCATTATGCTGATTCAGCGCTTGCCTGCCTACCGGATTTGATGTCGAATGAGGCACGACTTCACACAGTTCAACTGTGATTTCAAGCTTGATCTATTGACGGAAACGGTGTTCTATTGCACCTGCAGTTTCAGCATTATTCTGGTCAGATTTTATGATAGTCAAAAATTTCATGGCATCACGCCGCCTGTTCCGGACCGCGACTGCAATGTCAGGAACGGCAAGGACTCGCCTTTACACAGCAATCATGCTGAGTATTGTGGGTGCTGTCAGCGCCGGTGCAGCGTCAGCGCAGTCAATCGACCCCTTGACTGTAGCGCAGGAGGGATTCGATCATCCGGTAAAATATGCGATTTATTCAGCCGCCTGGCATCTCAGCAGTAACGCCGGCCTGCGTGTGGTTGCACAGAACCAGAGTGATGCCCCCGTTGAACTGCGCAGCATCGTGTTCCGCGATGAAATAGGTAATGCGGGAGATTCCGAGTTAAGCCTAAATCTGCTGATCGAACCCGGCAAATGGGCTGAATTGGAGCTACCGTTTAAAGATATCCTCGCCGGTAACGAGTGTGTCAAACGCACGATGGAAGACGATTGGAAACTAGTCGAAATCTCAAACTACACCCTGAATCCCTCTGTGCGCGGCCTGATCATTGAAAACACCCGCTCCTTCCGTATTTACCAATGTGTGCGCTCTGTCCGAACAACCTGGGTCAATCCCGAGAACAATAACGAACAGGTTGATAACCAGTGGTTGATGTATCACTTTGAGCGACTGCCCCTGGATTAACTCTCCCGGCTAGTTGCCCAGCGCCTGCGCTTCTCTGACTAATGCGTTTTTGCGCGCCTCCAGCTCTGAAATCAAAGCCTTTTGCAAAGGCTCTACAGTATTACCGTCGGCATCAACATTGTTGTACTTGAGTTGTTCACTTGCCAGCATCTGCAGTAACTCCTCAGCAGCAGTGATCGCTTGCGTTAAACGTGCATTAGCCTGCTCGCGCCGGTTAGCAGTCTCTTCAGTGGCTGCTAGTTGTCGTTCCAGTTCCGCAATTCTGCTTTGCTGCTCCCGTTGCAACCGGGCCGCTTCCGTCTGTTGCTGCTGACGCTGCAATGCAGCGGCTTCCCGCGCTCGTTGCTCAGCTTCACGCTCGGCAGCAGCACGCGCAATAGCCATGGCCTCATTTTCAAGGCGAACTCGCTCAAGCTCCGCCCGCACGGCCTGTTCATTCCGCTCGGCCTCCAGACGCGCCATTTCGGCAAGCTCTGCCCGCTCGGCCAATGCTGCTGCCTGCTCCGCTGCCTCCTGTTGAGCCAGCAGTGCTTCCTGCTCCGCGCGCTGACCGGCACACGCCGCTAACCCCAGCAAAGCGGCGAGCGATATCACTTTTAGCGCTTTATGTGCATTAATGACCATGGTATTCCTGTGCTGTCTGATGACTTTATGTTGCCTACTTTATAATGACTTGCCGGTCTGTGACCAGCACCAGACCCGATCGGCGTCACTGACCGTGTTAAACCTGCCAAAAACCGGCACTGACCGCACTCGTGCGGATACCGTATAATCGGGCTGACTCCATCGTACTTTTCATCCCGGGACAGGCCCACCAAGCAACCTATGCAGCACTCGGCAAAGTAATCATGAACAAACGCCAGCGCAAGATACTGATATTGTGCAGCCCATTGCTGATGCTGGCGGTGGCGTTTTTGGTATTGGCAATATTCACTCTCAGCGTTAACCCTGTCACCCCTCACCGCGGCGTGCTGACAGACGAAGACTATCGCAATGTTGAGCAGTTGATCGTTGACAACAGCCCTGAACGTTTTCAGCAACAGGATGAGCGCCAACTCAGCCTTGACGCCCAACAGCTGAACCTGTTAGCTGCGTTTGTGTTGTCAAGTGTGCCTCAGCTGCAAAACCTGGCCCTGTCATTCAACATCGAAGGTGATCAGGCAACGGCGCTGATGAGCATCCCACAGACGTGGGGGCCACTGACACTTTACCTGAATCTAGAGGCGCAATTTGCGCAGGATCAGGGTCGCGCACGACTGATAGAGCTGCGCGCCGGACGCTTATCCATTCCGCACATCGTCATGCGCTCAGCTGAACGCTTCGCTGGGTATCGACTTGAAACTGCCAGCGTTGCCAGTCAGGAACTTGCTGCCGCACGTCACAGTGTGCTCACTTACCGTCTGGGTGAAAACCAGCTGCATTTGACCCTGGCCTGGCAAGCCAACGTGTTGTCTCAACTGCGGTCACAGGCGCAGCAGATTTTTGTCTCACCACAGGACCAGCAGCGTATCCGTGCCTATCATCAGCTGATTGCGGCAATCGCCATCGATGCTAACGAAGTGCGCCGCCAGGTGCCGCTGCAGAATTTTTTGCCCGCATTGTTCGAACTGGCCAATCAGCGCTCCCTGTTACCCGATGGTGATGCGATTGCGGAGAATCGGGCGCTGCTGCAGACCTTGTCTTTTTTTGTCAACAACCTGCCGATCAGTCAACTGATTGGTGATGATCGCGTCGCTGAATCAACGGGCGAAGCCTTGCCGGCAATACCATCCATGATTGTAATGCTGCATCAACGTAATGATCTTGCACTGCACTTTGTCAGTGCCGCAGCAATCGCTGCGTCCGCCGGCGTGACACTGGCAGAAGTGTTGTCCAACAGCAAAGAAGTTTATGATGCCCGTTACGGAACCGGTTTCAGTTTCAGTGACTTGACAGCCAATGCAGCGGGCGTAGCGCTGGGTGAGCAGAGTACTTCTAGCCAAGACAGCGCCCTGCAGATACAAAAGCTACTCATGCAAACTGAGATGGAAACCGCCTATATGCCGGTTCCGCTGACGGATGCTGACGGTCTTGACGAGGCCAGCTTTGTAGAAAAATTTGGCACCCGTGACAGCCCTCAGTACCTTCAGAGGCTGCAGGAGATCAACGAGGCAGTGCAGGCACTGCAACTGTATACTACCGCTCTACACCCAGAGAGCATGGCAACGGAATAGGCATGAGTAAATCAGACAAAGACGGCTTCACCACTGGCAATCTGCACAACGACAGACGCGACAAACCCGAACACGGCGTACTGCACAAGGCAATTCACACGTCGGTAGCCTACAGTTACGATGATGCACGTGATCTTGCCAAGGTCTTCCAGGGGAAAATGCCCGGATACAACTATGGCCGTCAGCAGAATCCCACCGTAAATGCACTCCAAAGCCGCATTACCCGGATGGAAGGTGGACTGACCAGTACCGCATTTGCCACCGGTATGGCGGCGGTAGGCTCAACTCTGTTTGCCTTGCTGCGCGCAGGAGATCACGTGGTCTGCAGCGCATTCCTGTTTGGCAACACCAACAGCCTGATGAATACCTTCCGTAATTTTGGTATTGACGTCAGTTTTGTTGACACCACTAACGCTGACAACGTCAACGCGGCTTTACAGGACAACACCCGCCTGGTTTTTACAGAAACCATCGCCAACCCGGTGACACAGGTGGCTGATCTGGAGGGCATAGGTAAACTTTGCAAACAGCACAAGCTGATTTATGTTGTTGATAACACGATGACATCGCCCTGGCTTTTTCAGCCCAGAACTGTTGACGCCAGTTTTGTAGTGAACTCGCTCACCAAATATATCGGCGGGCACGGGAATGCACTGGGCGGCATGTTGACCGACACGGGCCTCTTCGACTGGACTGGTTTCCCAAATATTCTTGATCTCTATAAACAAGGCGACCCCGCCATGTGGGGCAGCACACAAGTGCGCAAGAAGGGCTTGCGCGACTTTGGGGCAACGCTGGGCCCTGAAGCGGCTCATCATCTGGCGGTGGGCTCCGAGACATTGCCAATGCGCATGGACAGAGCCAGCCAGAACGCACAACAGCTGGCTGAATTTTGTGAGGCGCATCCTCATGTCAAGCGCGTGTTTTTCCCGGGGCTGAGCAGTCATCCGCAGCATGACCGTGCAAAACATCTTTTCAAAAAACCGGGCGCCATCATGAGCATTGAGCTTGCTGATGATGTTGATTGTTTTGATTTTCTGAACAAGCTGCGCTGTGTTGTCACCTCCAGCAATCTCGGAGACACCCGCACACTGGCTATTCCGGTGGCTCATACCATCTTTTACGAAATGGGCGCTGAGCGCAGGGCCTCTATGGGTATTGGTGACAATCTGATCCGATTGTCAGTTGGCATCGAAGACATCGAAGATCTGCTGGCAGATTTTGCTCAGGCATTAGCGTAATCCGGGGTCATGCCGGTAACAGGATGAATGTGAAATGAAAACACTCTGTCACCTCAATGACATTGAGGAAGGCCGTGCTAAAGGCTTTGAGCTCAATGGCAAGCACTTGTTTGCAGTGAAAAAGGACAATCAACTACACCTTTACTACAACTATTGTCCTCATCTGGGCACGCCACTGGAATGGCTTGAAGATCAGTTTCTTGATCCTGACGGCACGTTTATTCAATGTGCCACGCATGGCGCACTGTTTGTGATTGAAAGTGGGCAATGTATTCAGGGACCCTGCCGCGGCAAAGCACTGCGGGCCATTCCGTTTGTGATGGGCAATGGTTTTATGATGGTGGACGAGGCTAGCGTCGCCCAACTTGGCAGGATTTAAGCTAATGCCTTGGCCATTCGCTCAATGGCCAGTTCCAGCCGCGGCAGCGCACTGGTGTATGCAAAACGCACAAACCGGCGCGCCTGGTAATCACCAAAGTCCGTACCGGGCGTTGCTGCAATGCCATGATCTTCCAGCAATCGGTGGCAGAACTGCTCACAGTCATCACTGAATCGGCTGATATCGGCGTAACAATAAAATGCGCCCTGTGGCTGCCAGGGCAGCGCAAATCCTAACGATGTTAGTGCCGATGACAGGTAGTCCCGGCGCTGTCTGAATGCTGCGCGACGTTGCTCGAGAATTTCAACAACGTCTGCATCAAACGCCCGCAAGGCCGCAATCTGCGAAATTGTCGGCGCAGAGATAAACAGGTTCTGGGCGAGAATATTGGCTGTGGGAATCAGATACTCTGGCACAACAATCCAGCCGAGACGCCATCCCGTCATACCAAAGTATTTGGAAAAACTGTTGATCACAATGGTGTTGCCACCCAGCGCCAATGCGCTGGGTAAATCGCCCATGGCACGACTGACTGAGGCGGGCGCACTGAAATCCAGGCCTTGATAAATTTCATCAACCATCAGATGTACCCGCCGGGTGTCACACCACTGACCCAACGCGCTCAGGCGGGTATGTGGAATAACCGCACCGGTAGGGTTGGCCGGAGAAGCAAGCCACAAGCCCTTTACCGTTTCATCAAAAGCTGCATCCAGCTGCCCAATGTCTGGCGCTGCATCGCCTGCCGTGTGCGGAGCAATCAGTCGGGCCCTGGCACCGGCCAGGTGAACATAATTGCGATTGCAGGGATAAGCGGGGTCTGGCATCAATACGGTGTCGCCCGGATTGAGCAACAAATTGGACAGCAGTACCAATGCCCCGCTGGCACCCGGAGTCACCAGAATTCGAGACGGATTAAGGTTGACACCATGATGCTGCTGGTAAAACGCCGCGATGCGCTCACGCAACTCCGGCAATCCTGCTGCTGGGGTATACGCCGTATTGCCTGCTCTCAAAGCCGCCATACCGGCATCAGCGATGGGTTGGGCAGTCGGAAAATCCGGCTCTCCCACTTCCAGGTGAATGATATCCCGGCCGCTTGCCTGCAGCTGACGCGCACGCTCCATCACATTCATGACCCTGAAGGGATTTACGAGCCGGGTTCTGTCTGCGGGGGAGAGTCTGAATTCTGTCATAGTCATGCGGTAAGGTAGGTGAAGTTACTGTCAGGGCTGAATAAGCAGGCGGCTGCCGGGCAAGATGGGCGACCATAACATTATTTCTGGTCTGGGCGGTAATAATCTGGTAGCTTACCGCGCTTGCCAAAATCCTTGACCGTCCAATCGTCAGTTGGCAAGTGCGCCGGATCGCGCTACTGTTAAGCGTCTAATAGGGTATGAGGCCTTGTTAACCATGTCCAAAAAACAATCTGCTGCAGAACAATCGACCGTATTAAAAACTTTCACGCCCTACACACCAAAAAAGGGCGAGGAATATATGAGCGAAGGCCAGCGAAACCACTTCAAGGCTATCCTCCGAGATTGGCGAAGCCAGCTTATGGAAGAAGTTGATCGCACCGTTAACCATTTGCAGGACGATGCGGCCAATTATCCGGACCCCGCGGACAGGGCGACTCAGGAAGAGGAATTCAGCCTTGAATTGCGTACCCGTGACCGTGAACGCAAACTGATTAAAAAAATCGACTCGACCATCGAGAAAATCGTGCAGAACGATTATGGCTATTGCGAGTCCTGTGGCATCGAAATTGGCATTCGCCGTCTCGAGGCTCGACCAACAGCTGACAAGTGCATAGACTGCAAAACATTGGATGAAATCCGCGAAAAACAGTGGGGCGCCTGAGTCGCCAGCGGCCTGCCCATTGAGAACACCCTCGCCCGGTAAAAACACGCTTGTGGAACCGGGTGAGTCAGCATCGACTGATGTAAAGCCGGGCTACGTGGGTCGGTTTGCCCCCTCGCCTACCGGCAGCTTACATTTTGGTTCTTTGCTCGCCGCGCTAGCATCCTTTCTGGATGCCCGCGCTCATCACGGCCGCTGGCTTCTGCGTATGGAAGATCTTGATCCCAGCCGTGAACCAGCGGGTGCAGCACAACAGATACTGCAGACTCTGGACGCATTTGCCTTGCACTGGGACGGCGAGGTCATCTACCAGAGCGATCGGCTTACTCAATATCACACCACTTTGACCTTTTTGAATGATCAGAACCTGACCTACGGTTGTGATTGCTCTAGGCAACGTATCCGCGGTAATCAGGGCGTTTACGATAATGTATGCCGAAACCGCGCCAGCCCACCCATTGACGACTTCGCCATCCGGCTGCGCTTGCCCGATATCAGCATACAGTTTGTGGATAGGATCCAGGGCATATATCAACAGAATCTGCCATCACAGTGTGGAGACGTTGTCCTGCGCCGTCGCGATAGGCTGATTGCGTACCAGCTGGCCGTGGTGATGGATGATGCCTGGCAGGGAGTAACCGATGTTGTGCGCGGATACGACCTGATTGATTCCACACCAAGACAAATTGCCTTGCAGCACATCCTGGGTTATCAGACACCTCGTTATGCTCATATCCCCGTCGCCTGTAACACACTGGGACAAAAGCTCAGCAAACAACACTTTGCCAAAGCACTGGAGCCTTCAAATAGCCGCGCCTACCTCAGAGAGGCACTGCGTTTTCTCGGCCAGGACGTCAGCGGCAGCCCGCCGTTGGAAACGCCTCAGAGCCTTCTGCAGCGGGCAATTGAACGCTGGGATATACAGCGTGTGCCCAAGTTGGCTAATATCCCCGTCGGACATCAACTAGGCTAGGCCTCAGACGTATGTATATTCCGCCATCCACCCTGATTTTTCTGGTTTTCAGCTACCTGCTGTTCCTGCTCAGCGTGGAATGGTCGATGCAGCCCCATGGGGCCTGGTATCGCCCCCTGGTGATCTGTTTTGTTGTCATCGCCCTGGCCGCCTGGTCATTCCGGGAACAAAACGCCGATGACCTTTGAGTTAAGTACATTATTTGCGCTGGGCGTGGGTTACCTGATCATTCTGTTCGGGATTGCCTATATTACCGAGCGTGGCTGGATACCCGAACGCGTTGTCAGACATCCTGTTGTTTACGTACTATCACTGGGTGTGTTTGCCAGCGTCTGGTCTTACTACGCGGCAACTGGCAATGCGTTCCGTGATGGTTATGGATATCTGGCGCCCTTTATTGGCATTTCCATGGCGTTTTTGTTATCCCCATTGTTACTGCGCCCTATTCTGAATCTCACCAAAACTTACCAGCTCAGCTCCCTGGCGGACTTGTTATCCTTCAGATACCGCAGTCCATGGGCCGGCACACTGACCACATTGGTCATGTTGCTGGTGGTGATGCCGCTGTTGTCCTTACAGATTCAGGCGGTTGCCACCACCGTTAGCCTGCTGTCACCGGACGCATCAGAGACAACACTGGCGATCACGTTTTGTCTGTTGATCACGCTGTTTTCAATTTTTTTTGGAACCGGCAAAGGCTCTGGCAGAGAACGTCATGAAGGACTGGTCATGACCATCGCATTTGAGTCCCTGGTCAAATTGGTGGCACTGCTGGCCGTGGGTTTTTTTGCAATCTACAAAGGCTTCGGCAGCCTTGATCTCATGGAGCAATGGGTCAGGGAACAACCCGAACTGCTGCGCAGAATCAAAGAGCCTGCGCCCCCCGGGACCTTTCAGATCATGGTACTGGTTTTTTTCAGCGCCGCCGTCGCCACTCCGCAGATGTTTTATATGACCTTTCATGAAAACAACCACCCCCGCGCGCTCAGCGTTGCCAGCTGGGGGCTGCCATTGTATTTCCTGCTGTTAAGCCTGCCGGTGTTACCCATCCTCTGGGCAGGCCTACGCTCCGGTGCGCTGTCGCCCATGGAGTATTACCCGGTAACGCTGGGTGCTTATTATGATTCCGAGCTGTTTACTCTGATTGGTTTTATTGGCGGCATGTCTGCAGCCAGTGGCCTGATTATCGTGATCACACTGGCACTGTCTACGATGTGCCTGAACCATCTTATCCTGCCGGTGTGGCAACCCAGTGCGCGTCAGGACATCTATCGTTGGTTGTTGTGGAAGCGACGGGCGCTGATCGCTGCGTTGATCTGGGGCGGGTTCCTTTTTTACTACATGCCATCAGACGACCAGAGTATCAGGGCCGTCAGCAGCATTGGCCTGATCGGCAGCCTGCAGTTCCTGCCGGCCATTGTTGCGCTACTGTACTGGCCCAAAGGTAACAAGAAGGGTTTTATGGCGGGCCTGGCTGCCGGAACAGCCATCTGGTTTGTCTTTCTGGTGCTGCCAGTTGCCTCAGGGACCAACTTCTTTACCCTGGGCAGCATGAATACACGGGAAATTGTCGTGCTGTCGCTGATCTGCAACATTGCACTGTTTATGATGGTTTCGCTGTTAACGCGCAGCTCGACAGAGGAGCGGATATCTGCCGACATCTGCTCGGTTGACAACCTCCGGCGCCAGCGACGGGCAGGACTCACTGCCAGTTCACCGCAGGAGTTTATTGCGCAGCTGACCAAACCCTTGGGGGAGCGCACTGCTACACGAGAGGTCATGCAGGCACTGCGTGATCTGAACATGGATAAACAGGACAGCCGACCACAGGCCCTGCGACAGCTACGCAGCCGACTGGAAGCAAACCTGTCCGGATTGCTGGGGCCGGCGATCGCACATGATCTGATTGACAGATTTCTGCCATTTACCTCGACCAAGGAAAGTGTCTCGGCAGATGTGACTGCTATCGAAAGCCGTATCGAAGCCTATCGCAGCAATTTGTCTGGCATGGCCGCTGATCTGGACAACCTGCGGCGTTATCACCGGCAGATATTGATGGACCTGCCGCTGGGCGTCTGCTCTCTGGGCCCGGACGACCAGATCATCATGTGGAACCATGCCATGGAGACGCTGACGGGCATCACCACCGAAGAAGCTGTTGGTATGCATCTGAGTGAAATCGGCAATCCCTGGTACAAACTCTTGAACCAGTTTTTACATGGTGAAACGGCACATCAGCACAAACTGACAATCAACGTGAATGGCGGAAAACGTTACATCAGCTTGCATAAGGCGGTGATTGAAAAATCCACCAGCCGGCGTATTGAGCAGGACGGCATTATTGTCCTTCTCGAAGACCTGACAGAAACCGAGTTACTGGAAGAAGAACTGGCGCACAGCGAACGTCTGGCATCCATTGGGCGGCTTGCGGCCGGAGTAGCACACGAGATTGGAAATCCCATCACCGGCATTGCCTGTCTGGCCCAGAATATCAGAGATGAAACATCCAATGACGAGTTGCGAAACATGGCAAGACAGATCATTGAACAGACCGACCGTACCTCACGCATTGTGCAGTCACTGGTCAATTTTGCCCACAGCGGCAGTCACAACAAAGTTGACCAGCGGCACGAAGTTGTGCAGGTCGCAGCGTGTATTGATGAAGCAATTGAACTGATCTCTCTGAACAAAAAGGGTAAACACGTGCACTTTGATGTGCACTGTGAGCCAAATGCCCGCATACTCGGGGACTCACAGCAATTGCTGCAGGTGCTGGTGAATCTGATTAACAACGCGCGCGACGCCAGCCCCGCAGAGAGCACTATCCATATCGACGGTGAACGCATCGCCGCGTCGATACAAATCAGTGTTGCCGATGAAGGCAGTGGTATCCCCGAGGCCATTCGTGACCGGGTGTTTGAGCCGTTTTTTACCACCAAGGAACCTGGCGAAGGCACCGGCCTTGGACTGGCGCTGGTATACAGCCTGGTTGAAAACCTCGGCGGACATATTGATATAATGAATGCCACTACCAAGCGGAATAACCCGGGCGCCAAAGTTGTACTGAGTTTTCCCTGTTATGATGAGACTCTAAACAAAAGCTGAGCCAGCCTCTTCAGACTGTTCTCAAACAAACAGCAAATCGAGTAATTGAATGACTGCACATTACAAAGTTCTGGTTGTAGAGGATGAACCGGTCATCCGCACCGCATTGCGCCGCCTGCTCGAACGCCACGGCTATATCGTCAGTGAAGCCGGGTCCGTGAAGGAGGCTGTCGCACTGCTGGCCGAGAACAGTTTCAATATCGTGATCAGCGATCTGCGATTGCCGGGCGCCCCAGGCACCGATCTGATCAAAGCGACACGCACTCCGGTGCTGATCATGACCAGTTACTCCAGTTTGCGATCCGCTATTGACTCCATGAAACTGGGCGCGGTGGACTATATTCCAAAGCCCTTTGAACACGAAGAGATGCTGCAAAGCGTCGAGCGCATTATCAAAGACAATGCCGGCAAAAATGTTGCACCAAAATCGGTAGAACCACCGCCGGAACCGCCGGTGCCCGGCATGATCGGCAGTTGCCCGCAAATGATGGAATTGTTCCGTCGCATACGCAAAGTCGCACAGACCAGCTCAACGGTGCTGATCAATGGTGAATCGGGTACCGGTAAAGAACTGGTGGCGCGCGCCATTCATCAGTTAAGCGATCGTAAAGACTCGGAAATGATTTCGGTCAACTGTGCAGCTATTCCCGAAAACCTCATCGAATCCGAGCTGTTCGGACATGAAAAAGGCGCCTTCACGGGTGCAACTGCCAACCGCACCGGGCTGGTGGAAGCCGCAAACAGCAGCACCCTGTTTCTGGATGAAATTGGTGAGTTACCGCTGGATGCTCAGGCACGACTGCTACGAGTTCTGCAGGAAAGCGAAATACGTAAAGTGGGTTCTGTACAATCACGCAAGGTTGATGTGAGACTGGTGGTGGCGACCCACCGCGATCTCAAGCAATTGGTGATAGATGGTGATTTCCGCGAAGATCTGTATTACCGCATTAACGTCATGGCGCTGCTGTTACCGCCACTGAAAGAACGTGGTAACGATATCCTTGAGCTCGCCGATGCCATTCTGGAGCGAACCTGCAAACGGCTCAAGTCACCGCTGTTGTATTTCACCAATGATGCCACACAAGCGATTTCCACCTATCCATGGCCGGGGAACGTGCGCGAACTTGAAAACGCGATTGAGCGCGCTGTGGTATTGGCGGAATCCGAAGAGATCGGTGCAGAATTACTGGCCATTGACCTGACCGGTAATAAACGCACCATCCGACCACTGATCGAGCGATCGATGATTGATCAGCACGGTGCAGATGACTCTGATGCTGCGGAAGAACTCTCCCTTGAAGACTATTTCCAGAAGTTTGTCCTGGAACATCAGGATCAGATGAATGAAACCCAGCTGGCCAAAAAACTGGGCATCAGCCGCAAATGCCTGTGGGAGCGCCGCCAGCGATTTGGCCTGCCCCGCAAAAAGAAACACGCCTGAAACTGTTACCGATACCCATCTACCCATTTAATAGGTGAGATTTGGTAACACTTGCTTCAAATACGCTGCTTTCCACTTAACACAAAAATCATATCTCGTTGTTTTATAATGCCTTTGTCATTGTGGCACGCTAAATGCTTTAATCGCCGTACAATAAGAATAAGAAATAATAAAAATAACGACGCATAACAAAAAAAATCGCATCAACATTGGTGCACAAAAATAATAAAAATAATCAGATCGGGCGAGCAGACAACAATAAGCGCATTGCATTATCACTGCTGGTACTGATGTAAAAACTGGCGCACTTGACTTGAGTGCCTACTTAAGAAGAACAAAAAGAAACAATAATAAAAATAAAACATACCTTCCTTGCGGGGGGGTCAAGTCACCCCCCAGAGCATTTCCCCTGCACTCAATCCATACTTCAGTGTATTATTGCCGCCTTTGTCGCTGACGATGTCTGCGTCAACAACAAGCTATTGTGCCTGTATCCAATTGAGCTTGTGTCCATCAACGGAAGTGACCTTGAGCTAGACACCTGATGATTAAGAAGCTGGTAAAAATGCTTTTTGGCAAATCTGGCCAACGCGGCAGCGGTGTCGCTGACAAACCTGACGTCAAAAAGGCAGAACCGCGCCAGAAGGATTTACCGGCTGAGCCAAAACGCCGGTCACGACGCAACCCGGAAAACGCGCGCATTGATCAGCCCTCCGCGCAGCCTGCCAAAACAGGCAATCGTGCTGCAGCGCATGAACGCAGTGAGCTGCCCGCCGCGCTGCGCAAACTGGATCTGCGTAACGTCCGGGTGGTAGCCCGCGAAGATCACAACATTTCTCGTCGCGATATTTCCCCCAATGCGCTCAAAGTGCTTTATCGCCTCAATGAAGCGGGATTCCAGGCTTTTCTGGTCGGCGGTGGTGTCCGCGACCTGTTACTGGGCGGGCATCCCAAGGACTTCGATATCTCGACTGACGCCACACCTGAAGATGTCAGAGAGGTCTTCCGTAACTCACGCATTATCGGCCGTCGGTTCAAGATCACACATGTGCGCTTTGGCCAGGAAATTATCGAAGTCACTACGTTCCGCGCGCATCACGAAATTGAAACTGAAGTGGAGGAAGGCGAATCGCGCCGCCACATCAGGGATCTGGACTCCGCGCACTCAAGCACTGGTATGATCCTGCGCGACAATGTGTATGGCAGCATCAATGAGGATGCCATCCGCCGGGACTTTACCGTCAACGCACTTTATTACACGGCTAATGGTTTCTGGTTACTGGATTTTGTAGATGGGCTCAGTGACATCGAAGACCGACTGATCCGTATGATTGGTGATCCTGAAACCCGCTACAAAGAAGATCCGGTGCGCCTATTACGTGCCATCCGGCTGGCAGCAAAACTGGATTTCCGCATTCACAAAGACACTGAGGCGCCGATCGCCCGGCTGGCCACGCTACTGGAGTCAATTTCTCCGGCGCGCCTGTTTGATGAAACAGTAAAACTGTTTACTGGCGGCCAGGCTGAGGCGACCTTCGAACTGCTCCGTCGTTACAAGGTGGCCGATTATCTGTTTAAACCCACGCTACGCTGTCTGGGCGATAAAAATTCCACCGACAGCAGACTGGTACAACTGGCACTGCAAAATACCGACAAACGTCTGGCAGACGGCAAATCCGTGACCCCGGCTTTTTTGTACGCGGCATTGCTGTGGCCCGCCATGCAGGCGATTTTGCGCGAACAGTTCCCGGATCGCCTCGCACCGTTGGCGGCCATGCAGGATGCCGCCACTGACACTATTCTTGAGCAGCTCAGATTTACCGCCATTCCCAAACGCTTCACCGCCGTGATGCGCGAGATATGGGAATTACAGTGGCGCATGCAGCCGCAAAGCCGCAAGCAGGTTGAAAGCGTGATTGCACATCCACGTTTCAGAGCAGCCTACGATTTTCTATTGTTGCGCGAAGAGTCCGGTGAGCCACTGGACAATGCCGGCGACTGGTGGACACAATACCAGCTGGCCGATCGCGCTGAGCAGGAAGTCTTGATCGAAGCCTTGAGCAACATCAAAGCACCGCGCAAACGCCGTCGCAAACCCAGATCAACAACGACACCGAGGGTGGAGCAGGCCAGTGAGTAAACCATTGCCTCGTTACATCGCGGTGGAAGGCCCGATTGGGGTTGGCAAGACCAGCCTGGCTAAGCGACTGGCACAAACATTCAATTACGATGTTGTACTCGAAAAACCTGAAGAGAATCCCTTTCTCGAACGGTTTTATCGCAATCCCAAACAGTATGCACTGTCCACTCAATTGTTTTTCCTGTTCCAGCGCGCGCAGCAATTGCAGGATCTGAAGCAGGACGATTTGTTTGAACCGGTGCGCGTGGCTGATTTCCTGATCGACAAAGACCGTTTGTTTGCCTTTCAGAATCTTGACCCTGATGAATTTGGTTTGTATGAAAACGTGTACCGGCATCTGACCGTACACGCACCGGTTCCTGATCTGGTGATTTATCTGCAGGCGCCCACCCATGTTTTGCTCAGTCGCATACAAAAGCGTGGCATACCTGCAGAGCAGGCAATCGAAGCAGATTATCTCAACAGACTAAACGACGCCTACACGTCGTTTTTTCACTATTACGATAAGTCGCCGCTGTTGATTGTCAACAGCACCGATATCGATCTTGTTGGCCGCGATGCACACTACCAGCAACTGGTTGATCGTATCCTGCAGGCACCACAGGGTATCCATTATTTCAATCCCAGCCCGGCCTTGCTGTGATCTTTGGCAAAGGCTAAGCTCCCCTTGCATTAACGGCAACCAAGGCACGAATACACAGGGTCGGCTGAAACCGCCATTGCCGCCCGGAGGAAATTGTCATGAGCACACAATCTGCACAACAGCACATCACCCTGAACTCGCTTAACAAAATGCGGGCAAGTGGCCAAAAATTTTCCTGCCTGACCGCCTACGATGCGTGTTTTTCCGGACTGCTGAACGATGCCGGCATCGACGTTATTCTGGTGGGCGATTCGCTGGGCATGGTACTCCAGGGCCATGACAGTACCTTACCGGTGACCATGGCCGACATGGTGTATCACGTGCAATGTGTGAAACGCGCTAACAAACGCGCATTTCTGATGGCAGACATGCCATTTATGAGTTACTCCTCTGATACTGAAACGCTTGAAAACGCTGCGGCACTGATGCGAGCCGGCGCTGAGATGGTCAAGCTTGAAGGTGGTGCATGGCTGGAGAGCTCAACACGGCTGCTGGCTGAGCGGGGCATTCCTGTGTGTGTACACATGGGTCTGACACCGCAGTCCATCAATCGCATTGGGGGTTATCTGGTACAGGGACGCGATCCTGTGCAAGCCGAAAACATGGTCAAGGAAGCCCTGTTACTGCAAGAAGCAGGCGCTAGTATTTTGTTGCTGGAGTGTGTGCCCACAGCGCTGGCCAAACGCATTACCGAGGCGCTGCACATCCCGGTGATAGGCATAGGCGCCGGCCCGCACACCACCGGCCAAGTGCTGGTGTTGCATGACCTGCTGGGTATATCACCCATCAAACCCAAATTTGTTAAAAACTTCTTGCCTGAATCGGACAATGGTATCGCCGGCGCAATCAAAGCCTACGCCGATGCCGTCAAGTCTGGCCAGTTCCCTGCGCCAGAACACTGTTTCGATTAAATCCCGGGTTGATACGCGACGGAAATCACTCATGATAATTTGCCATCAGGCCAGTGAACTGCGCCAACTGTTAAACACCTATCGGCGCGAAGGCAAATCCATTGCACTGGTACCAACCATGGGCAACCTGCACCGCGGCCATGTGCGTCTGGTTGAAAAAGCGGTGGACCTGGCCGATGTTGTGGTCAGCACGATTTTTGTTAATCCCATGCAATTTGGCCGCCACGAGGATCTCGACAAATACCCGCGCACACCGGACGCTGATATCGAGAAACTTACCGCTGCAGGCTGTGCGGTTTTATTTGTGCCTTCAGTCAAGGAGATGTATCCGCTGGGTCTGGACGAACACACGGTTGTGACTGTGCCCGCCATTTCAGCGCGACACTGCGGTGCCAGCAGGCCCGGACATTTTGAAGGTGTGGCCACGGTGGTCAGCAAACTGTTTAATCTGGTACAGCCGGATCATGCCGTGTTTGGCCTCAAGGACTACCAGCAATTTAAAGTCATCCGCAAAATGAACGCTGATTTGTGTTTTGGTATCCAGCTGACCGGTGTCGCCACCGAACGCGATGAAAATGGACTGGCCTTAAGTTCGCGTAACGGCTATCTCAGCGCAGAGGAAAAACACACGGCGCTGACGATCATTCAGACGCTGCGCAGCGCCGCCGCTCAGATAGAAAACGGCTCGCGTGATTTTGCTGCGCTGGAACAGGCAGCAAAATCTGTGTTTGAATCCAGACAGATCCGCCCGGATTACTTTTCAATCTGCAGGGCAGATACACTGGCACCGGCCGGCACCGACGACAAACAACTGGTGATTCTGGCGGCTGGGTATGTGGGTACAACACGCCTGATCGACAATATTGAAGTCAACCTGTAGCAACGCGTGCACCACCTGACGAGCTACGGGAAATAAACAACAAGGAGCACAACATGTCGCACGAAAAAATCTACCCAGCCAGCGGTTTCACCAGCCAACATACGCTGATTGATCAGGCCGGTTACACGCGCATGTATGAACACTCCATTACTGATCCGGAGTCCTTTTGGGGTGAACAAGCCAATCAATACCTGAGTTTCTTTTCCCCGTACAGCAAAGTCTATGAAGGCGACTTCAGCCAGGGATCAGTGACCTGGTTTAAAGACGCCAAACTTAACGTCAGCTGGAACTGCATCGACCGTCACTTGCCGCAGCGCGCCGCTCAGACTGCCTTTATCTGGGAAGGCGATGATCCCGCCGACAGCAAACATATCACCTATGCTGAATTACACGAGGCAGTCAGCAGGCTCGCCAATGTCATAAAACAACGTGGTGTAAAAAAAGGCGATCGTGTGTGTATTTATATGCCGATGATCCCGGAAGCCGCCTATGCCATGCTGGCCTGTGCACGTATCGGCGCCATACATTCAGTGGTATTTGGCGGCTTCTCGCCTGACGCCATACGTGACCGCATTCAGGACTCCGACTGTCAGACCGTCATCACCGCCGATCAAGGTGTACGCGGCGGCAAGCTGATTCCTTTAAAAGCCAACGTGGATAAAGCGCTGGCGCAGTGCCCCAATGTGCACAGCGTGATTGTGGTCAAACACACCGGCAAT
>JBFZEG010000116.1:0-14691 GCA_041306975.1 Gammaproteobacteria bacterium
GGACAAAATACTTGGAATGACGCTGGTAGGGCGGGAGGCAGATACACGCATGACTTGTTACCTTATTAAATAGGGGAGTACTTCAGACACGACCGCTCTCCCCCCTCGTTATTGTGTGTCAGGAGCGTAGCACAGGCTTGTAAAAACCTGATAGCCCATTACTCCTGTCTTGATAGTGCCTTCAGTTTATTCTACAGCCCGCTCGATAGCGCGTTTAAATGCCGGGCGTGACAGATTGCGCTGCAGATAGGCCTGTAACTGCGGATAATCATTGAGCACATGGATACGTTTAGCCAGCGATATCACATAGGTAATACCGATGTCCGCACCGCTGAAATGCTCGCCCAGAATAAAAGGTTTATCAGACAGCTGCTGGTTTATAAAATCCAGATGCAGCTTGATTTCAGCAGCCGAAAAAGTCTCAAGCGCAGCGTGCGGCTGATTGCTGTTGCGCAACAACAGCATTTTAATCAGCAGTGGCAAAAACACCGAACCCTCCGGATAGTGCAGCCACTGCGTAAACGTTGCCCAGGTTTTTAAATCGTTACGCGATGGATGCAGCACATGCGCCGTATCAAACTTCTCCAGCAGGTAACTGGTGATAGCGCCAGACTCGGCAATGACCTGACCTTCGTCTTCAATCACCGGCGACTTGCCCAGCGGGTGAATGCTCTTCAGTTCAGGCGGCGCGCGGAAGGTCGCCGGATCACGCAGGTACACCTGCAAATCATAGGCGACGCCTAACTCCTCAAGCAGCCAGACGGTAAATATTGATCGACCAATCCTTAAATGATGAACCGTTATCATGGTGCGGTACTCTGCTGTTTAACGCGCTCAATCCAGCGCATGACCTGCGCCTCCAACACCGGCATAGGCAGAGCCCCGCCACCGAGCACGGTGTCGTGAAAACCGCGGTAGTCAAAGTTGTCACCCAACTCGCTCATCGCGGTCGCGCGCAATTCCTGAATTTTTAACATGCCGATTTTGTAGGCTGTTGCCTGCCCAGCGCCGGTGAGATAACGCTGGATTTCAGCGCGCACAGCCGCCTCAGGTTGCGGAGAATTGTCGAGGAAGTATTGAACCGACTGTTCTTCACTCCACTGTTTGGCGTGCATGCCAGTATCCACAACCAGACGGATAGCCCGCCAGATTTCGGTAGCCAAGCGCCCGAAATCAGAATAGGGGTCTTCATAAAAACCCATATCCTTGGCAAGCGCTTCGGTGTACAGACCCCAGCCCTCTGAAAATGCTGTAAACCCGTACTGCGTGCGGAAACGCGGAATCCCGGTCAGTTCTTGTTGTATGGAAATTTGCATATGATGGCCGGGATTACCTTCGTGATAAGAAATCACCTCCAGCTGATATCGCGGCATAGCGTTCATGTCTGACAAGTGTGCGTAAAACACACCTGGTCGTGAACCGTCCGGTGTACCCGAGGCGTAATGCTGCGCGGCACCATCCTGCTCGCGGAATGCTTCAACGCGCCGGACCACCAGATCGGCCTTCGGCAATATGCCGAAATACTCCGGGAGTTTCTGGTTCATGGCATCAAGGTAAACGTTAGCCAGATCCAGATATCCCTGCCGACCTTCATCGGTGTTCGGGAAATAGAACTGCGGATCTTCACGCATGAATACAAAAAATTCTGCCAGAGTGCCATCAAAGGCCACGGCATCCTTGATAGCCTCCATCTCGGCTCTGATGCGCGCCACTTCTGCCAGACCAATGTCATGAATTTCGTCAGCGGTCAGTTCCAGCGTTGTCATCAGGTACAAGCGATGATTGTAGTAGGCCTCACCTTCCGGCAATGCCCACACACCGCTGGCTTCTTCCGGGGTGTTGTTGCGATCGGCGTTTAACCAGGCCAGCACCTCATCGTAAGCAGGTTTGACCTGTTCGAGCAATGCGCTTCGAGCCTGCGCCAGCATCCGCTCTGCGGTGGTCTGATCAATCTGGCCGTTCTCCAGCAGCGCTGTGACCTTGGTTTCGATATCGCCCATCAGCGGCGAAACGCCATCGTCGGTAAACGGAGCGCCACGCATCACCCGATCAATTTCAGCAATTGCATAATCGTAACCAAAGCGTGGCTGCCGGATTCCTGATTCGACCGCACGCAGACTGCGCTGCAGATACTGCCGCATGACATCATCCATCTGCGTCAGCCGTGCAATGTAGGCATCCATATCAGCAGGCTGGTCAACACGATGAAAATTGATCAGAAAATTGGGCAGACCGGCATGTGGACCGCCCCGTCCAAAAATATAGTCGTGATGCCGGAAAGCTTCGCTGCGTTCAGCGCGCTCAAGAGCGTAGGTCCAGATATCCCATGACACTTTTGCATCTTCGCTGAGCTCGTCGTAACTGAACGATGCCTGCATCTCGGCAACACTGTTGCGCCGCCATTCAAGCAACCTGTCCATGCCGGCTTCAGATACGTCATCGAGCTTATCGTAATCGGTTTTGTCACCCAGACGGGTCAGCCGTTGTGGACTGAAACTCAACTCCTCGGCGAATTGCTCATCCAGCCAAGTGCTAAGCCGCTGCGATTCGGTGATTTGTTCAGCGCCGGCGGGTTGCCCGGCCGCTGCTTGTGTGGATGCCTCTACGGCGTCTGGCGCCGCTGGTGTCGGCGCCTCTGATTCAGTACATCCGACCATGACCATCATCATGGCCATGGCCAGCAGTGACTTTTTTATCATCAATATTTTTCCGTCATTCATTAACAAATTTGTGAGACACACTGTCATTTAGCTGTTAATTGGCACCTGCCAGCCGCTCAACAATTTCGTAATTTGCACGCACAAAGCGGTAAAGTTCCGCTTCAATGATGCGCTCCTGGTCGCTGTGCGCCCCGAAGCCCAGCGGGCCATCTTCCGCGTCAATCGCCGGACCAATGCCGTAGCAGTTGATACCCAAGGCACGAAGATATGCCATATCGGTCGCACCGGTGCTCATGGTCGGAATCACTGTTGCGCCATAGATCTCTTGCATGACCTGTTCAATGACACGGAATGCATCGGTATCCAACGGCGTAGAAGCGCCAGGTCGCATATTACGCGAAGCCCAGTCGACATTGATGTTCTCATCGTCGATGACTTCACGCAGAGCGGAGATAAACTGCTCGGGATCTTCGTCCGGCAGCAAGCGAACGTCGAGTGTTGCTGTCACTTCCGATGGAATGACGTTGACCCGGTAACCACCATTCACCATGGTGGGTGAAATGGTACTGAACAACACCGCGGCATTGCGTGGTTCATTAGACTTCATCCATGCCAGTGCGGCCTGGCCTTCAGCCGAACCGGGATTGAGCATGGCCAGATAGCGCGCGGCGGACTCCGGTGTTGAAACCGATGCCATGCGTGAGAAATAGGATGTGGTGGTGTCGCTCAGCCGCACGGGCGGTTGCCAATCGGCTGCTGCCGCAATGGCTTTGGACATGGCCACCAGAGAATTGCTTTCCAGAGGCACGGATCCGTGGCCTGCAATGCCCGTGCTGGTCAGCGTGATCGCGCGTGGCAGTTTTTCCACCGTCTGAACACCCGCGTAATGCACCTGACCACCTTGGCGCACGACGCTGCCTCCTTCGGCGATACAGTGCTCGGCATCAATGGCATCAAAGTGCTGCTGGGTTACAAACTGAATACCAATCTGGGTTGCACCCTCTTCGCCGGATTCAGCCAGGAAAATCACATCCCTATCCAGTTCAACGCCCTGACGTTTGAGCATCAGCATGGTCATCAGACTGGCGACCACATTGTCTTTGTCGTCCACGGTGCCACGACCGTAAATCCAGCCACCATCACGTTCGGCGCTGTACGGCGGGAACACCCACTTGCTAGGATCAGTATTAACAGTGTCCTGATGCGCCATCATCAGCAGGGGGCGCTTGCTGCCATTACCCCGCAGGCGGGCGACCAGGTTGGGACGATTGGGGTCCAGGGAAAACACCTCAACTTCAATGCCTTCCTGCTGAAGAACCTCAACCAGATAATCCGTCAGCGGCTTTTCCACACCGGGTGGATCAGCGGTATCGATGCGGATCATCGCCTGGAAATGCCTGAGGGTTTCTTCATCAATAGCCGCCCAGTCAGTTTGCTGTGCCTGTGCTGAACTGGTGCTGATCAACAGTGCGGCGATGGCCGCGGATAATCGATTGAGTGTGCGCAAGGTGGGTCTCCGGTACAGGGTGTTAAGCTTCAGTATTGATGACTGAAGCCTACACCCGCTGCACAGGGTGTGTCCACGAGCGCGCGGAACTCTGCGTGAGTGCGCGTGCAGATCTGCGGTCAGATTGTCTGGCTCACTCCGCCAGAATGTCTATTGAACCACTGACGGTATTCAATTCAACCGACCCATTTCCCTGGCCTGTGGTGAACTGCAGGCTGCGTCCCGGACCAAACTGCGGACGCTGGGCCTCATCATCGGTAATGCCATTGTGAATGCGACTACCTACATTGGTGCGCAGGTCAAAGCGGGCGTCAACATCAGCATCCAGTTGTAATTCTATTTCACCACTGACGCTGCTCCCGCTAACGCGCGGGGTTTGGGAGTTGCTGATCGCAATGCGCATTTCTCCGTTAATACCGTTGAATTCCAGTGTACCTGTGCCTTCAAAATTTGCCTGCACCTCACCGTTGACCATGTTCAGAGTCACCTCTTCCGCGGCGCTGTTGATGTCCATCGCGCCATTCACCGTGCTGACCTCAAGGCGCCCCGACGAGCCATTGTCAGTAATCTCGCCATTCACTGTTTGCAGGCTGACCCGCCCGCGGTTATTGCTGCTGTTGATGGGACCATTAACCGTTTTGAGCGCAACAACACCGCCCAGATCACTGGCCACGATGTCGCCATTCACCGTGGTGATGCTGGAACCACCCAGAATGCCCGCGGCATCCACAGCAACATTGACGCCCGTGAACTCAACATCACTGTTGGCCGGCAGCACAATCTCCAGATCGCTACCCTCTTCGTTGCGGCTCCCGCGTATCGAGCGCGGCATGACCACCTCGAATCGCGTAAAGCCGTTCTCAGACTCCAGCTCAAAACCCTCAGCAAGCTCATCCAGCTGCCCCCGGACCGAAAAGGTATTGTCTGAGCCCGTGCGAATTCGGACATCGCCGCGCATGACCTCAAGCGTAATTTTTTCGTTGGCGCTGACCTGTCTGGTTTCGTCGATACTCTGCTGACTCTGGGCGCTCGCGTGCAGTGTCAGTATCAATGACATCACACCGGCAAGCAGAGCTGAGGTCAGATTGGTTTGTGCCTTCATGGTTAATTCTCCATCCAGATAGTACTGCCCGAATCGAGTGTGCCAACCCACTGCAGATACTCGATTTGTTGTTGATAAATGCCTTCCATTTGCGCCAGCAATGCCGGCTCTTCCGGGTAATAATTCAGCGCATCGCGCACCTCGCTGAGCGCCTGATCCCAGAGGGTTAACTGATATTGCCAGTCACCAAAGTCGGCGCTGACCAGTCCGACGCTGCTCAGCAGTTCTGCCTTGATGGCGGTATACACCGCTGCAATCTGTTGATCTGCAGGAACCTGCTCAATTGCCTGGCCGTTGAGAGCGGGTTCCATAGTCGGTTGCGCTACCTGAAGGGCTGGATCAATGCCGATCCCGCTCCACCACAGGACGCCCAGCACCGCCACCGCCAGCACTGCGGCCCAGCGGCTGGCAGGGGCAAAAAATTTTGCCGGGTGCCGACTGTGTATGGCAGGCATTGCTTGTTGATCCAGCTGGGCCTCAATGCCCGCCCATAAATCACGCCGCGGTGTTATTTCGCGTGGCAAGCTCTCTATCAATTGATCAAGCTGCCTGTCAGTCTTCACTTAATAATCCTCGTAACAACTGTCTTGCACGGTGGTATTGGGCTTTGCTGGAGCCCTCGGCAATCCCCAGCAAACCAGCAATTTCCGTGTGCTGATAACCTTCCAGCGCAAATAACACAAACACCGCTTTTGCCTGCGCCGGTAACTGCTGAATGGCGCGCTCAAGATCCCGCGCCTCAGCGCTGTCCAGCGGTTGTTCCAGCAGCTGCGCATGATCTGCAGTGGCCTCAACCTCTTCTGCCTCCACAAAGTGCAGGCGCTTATCCAGTCTCCAGACATCGATTGCCGTGCGCGTCGCAATGCTGTGCAGCCAGGTTGCCAGGGAGCTTTCGCCCTTAAACTCCGGCAAGCGCTGCCAGACCTTAATAAAAATTTCCTGACAGGCGTCCTCGGCCTTCTGCGTATCCCCCAGCAGTCGCCAGCAAATCGCATACACCCGCCCGACGTGCTGCTGGTAGAGCACATAAAACGCTTTGCGATCGCCATTCTGCGCCGACCGGATGACCGGCGTTATCTCAACTGCCATAACAAACAATTCCCGTGTTTGATGACTATGACGGCGCCAAACCCAATAAGGTTTAAATCTGGCTTTTTTGGGATGGTGGGATGGGGACGGAGAGATCAAAAAATGATCTCTCCGTCCCCATCCCCCCGCCATGCCAAAAAGGTATCATCGCCGCCGGAGTTATTCTTGTCACTTGATCATGAGAACCGTGCGCACCATGGCGACTAAAGCAACTGTATTCAAAGCCTCTCTGCAGATCGCAGATATGGACCGGCATTACTACGCAGACCACAACATCACGCTGGCGCGGCATCCGTCGGAAACTGACGAGCGCATGATGGTGCGTTTGCTGGCCTATGCACTGAATGCCCAAGAGTTTCTGGAGTTTGGCCAGGGCATTACCAACGATGAAGAAGCCGACATCTGGAAAAAGGATCTGACCGGGGTGATTGATCTGTGGATTGATGTGGGCACGCCTGATGAGCGCCTGATCCGCAAAGCCTGCGGGCGCTCCGGCGAAGTACGCATTTACAGTTATGGCGGTCGAACCGCCGATATCTGGCTGGCACAGAACCTGACGCAATTTGAACGCCAGAAGAATCTGATCATTATTAACCTGGCAACCGAAGACACTCAGGCGCTGGCACAACTCGCGCAGCGCACCATGCAACTTCAGGTCATTATTCAGGACGGCCAGGTCACGCTGAGTGATAACACCAACAGCGTGACCCTAAATCCGCAACCGGTTTTTGGTGTCTGACCTTATGGAGTACCTGATCTTATAGAGTGCCTGATCTCGCAAGGCTCAGGCCGCGCAGCTGAGGCTTTAACGCCGCTGCGCGCGCGGATACACCATGTTTTCCGGTGTCAGTATTTCGATCAGCAGGGACTCCTCAATCAGGCCCTCTTCTCTGACCAGCTCCAGTACGCCGCGCCCGGTTTGCAGCGCAATGCCGGCGATACGTGTGGCATTGTCGTAGCCAATGTAGGGATTCAGTGCCGTAATCAATCCTATCGAGTTCATTACCAGCTCTCGGCAACGGTCTTCGTTCGCGGTAATGCCTACAATACAACGTTCGCGCAGCATATCCATGGCTCGGCGCAGCAAACGCATCGACTCAAGAATCTTGTAAGCAATCAGCGGTTCCATGACATTGAGTTGTAGCTGGCCCGCTTCAGCAGCCATGGTAATCGCCAGATCATTACCAATGACCTGATACGCCACCTGATTGACCGCCTCTGGGATCACCGGATTGACCTTGCCTGGCATGATGGACGAACCAGGCTGCTGCGGCGGCAGGTTAATTTCAAACAGCCCGGTACGAGGACCACTGGACAACAAGCGCAGATCATTACAGATTTTGGACAGTTTGACCGCCAGACGCTTGGTCATTCCTGAGAACAACACAAAAGCACCCATGTCCGAGGTTGCTTCAATCAAGTCCGGTGCCAGGCGCATCGGATGACCACAAATCCGTGTTAGGTGATTAACCGCCAACACTGCATACCGCGGGTCAGCATTTAACCCGGTACCAATGGCGGTACCGCCCAGATTAACTTCGCGTATCAGGTCGTACATACCGGCAATCCGCTCGACATCTTCGCCTAGCGTGGTGGCAAATGCGCCAAACTCTTGGCCCAATGTCATCGGCACAGCATCCTGCAATTGTGTGCGGCCCATTTTGATAATCGATTTAAATTCCTCGCGCTTGCCGGCAAACGCCTGCTGCAACAGCGTCAGGCTATCGACCAGTTCAGCATGGGACAACTGCAGTCCGACACGAATGGCCGTGGGATAGGCATCGTTGGTTGACTGCGACATGTTGACGTCATTATTGGGATGCAGCTTGCTGTAGTCACCTTTGCCAAACCCCAGATGCTCCAGAGCGACGTTAGCGATCACTTCGTTGGCATTCATGTTGGTGGAGGTGCCCGCCCCGCCCTGAATCATGTCAACGACAAACTGATCATGAAACTCGCCATTGATAATGCGGTCACAGGCGAAGCAGATGGCATCAAACTTGACACTCTCCAGCTCACCAATATCGTGGTTAGCAAAGGCGGCCGCCTTTTTTACCATCGCCAGACCCACGATTAACTTCGGAAAGTGCGCCAGCGGCACGCCCGACAAGATGAAGTTCTCCAGCGCGCGCTGGGTCTGAACGCCATAGAAAGCGTCTGCCGGTACCGCCAACGGCCCCAGCAAATCCTTTTCAAAACGGTGCGGGCCTTTTACTACGTCATCCTGACGCGGGATTGGAATCATCATGCATGTATCCTGTAATGGTCTTCATTTGGACTATCGCGTTTACTGATCAGAAAAAAGCTTTACCCATTCGGCCAGCAGGCGCACGCCATGACCGGTCGCGCCGGCCGGGCTTATGCCGCTGGCACTGGCTGCCAGGGCTTCGCTGGCCATATCAATGTGCACCCAAGGCGTATCCCCGGCAAAGTGTTGCAGGAAGATCGCGCCAGCCTGCGCACCGGGGGTGCCGGAGTTGCGGATGTCGGCGATGCGGCTGTCTATAATTCCGCTGTAGTTATCCAGCGGCAATGGCCAGACCAATTCTTGTGTCATCTCCCCTGCCAGACTCAAAGAGTCACGGATTTCAGGCTCGTTGGTGAAGATCGCCGAATAGGCAGTGCCCAGAGCGGTGTTTTTTGCACCCGTCAGTGTTGCTATATCGGCAATCGCGCGCGGATTGTAATGGTGACGTGCATACCAGATTCCATCTGCCAGAATCAGCCGTCCCTCAGCGTCAGTACTGGCCACCTCGATGGTTGTACCATCGCCTGCAGTCAATACATCGCCTGGCAGGATTGCCTCACCGGATATAGCATTTTGTGACAAGGGCACCACTCCCACCACGTTAACGGCAACACGCTGACCCGCCAGCGCTTTTATCGCACCAACAACTGCTGCACCGCCAGCCTTATCACTCTGCATTTGCAAAATGGACGCAGAATCCGTTTTGATGTTGTAGCCGCCGGTGTCAAAGGTATTGCCCTTGCCAACCAGCGCAATGGCCTGATCATCACTGCCTTTCCAATGTGCGACCAACAGATGCGCTTTGTGCTGGCTACCCTGGCTGACCCCGTAAAGAGAGCCCATGCCCTGTTCCAAAACCTGATCCGGTGTCAGGACAGTGACTTCCACTCCTAGTGGCGCGAGTTGCTGGCGAGCATACTCTGCGAATGCTGCCGGAAAACCATCACCACCTGGCAGGTTGGTTAATTCGCGTGCTGTAAAGACCCCCTGTGCCAGTGCTGACAACAATGCATACGACTGCTGAGCCGCGGAATCTTCAGCAACCTGCCAATGGAAGGTCTGCGCAGGGCGCGGATCAGGCTCGCTCTTGTAGCGATCGAAGCGGTAGTTACGCAGGTCAATGCCATGTGCCAGCTCCGCAGCGATACGCGCTGCCTGGTCAGCATCTGCAATCAGGCGAGTGTTTACCTCCACTGTCGCCGCGTTTGTGTCGTTAATCATCACCGACAGGGCGGCACCGATTGTCTCTGCTCGATGACGTGGCAGCTCAGCAGGATCACCAAGCCCGAGAAGAATTAGCCTGTCGACTGACAGCCCTGCAGGCGCCAGCAGCAACAGTTGCTGACCGGTAGCGCCGGTAAACTCCGCGGCACTCATGGCCCGCAACACCTGATCCGTTGTCGCTTGCGACCAATCACTCAGCGACACCGCTGCCCCTGATGGCACAAGCACGACCAGACTATCCGCTTGCTGGGCAGATTGCGTGGAAAACCGGGTGGTGGTTTCCAAATATTGCGCCGAAGCGACTGCCGATAGCAGCAGTGCGCCAAAAAACACACAGACAAGTTTGATCATTCGCATTGTTTTAGTCCTCGAGTAAACAAAAATCAGCCAGAAACATTACTGAGTGGGGACTACTGAGTGGGGACGGAGAGATCAAAAAATGATCTCTCCGTCCCCCAAATAATCCCCAAATAAACCATGATCATACTGAATGGGGACGGAGGGATCAAAAAATGATCTCTCCGTCCCCACGACTACCACGACTAACCGCACGACTAACCGTTATACTAGCCGCCCATGGCTACTTCACGATCTTCAAAGAAACCTGCAAAACCCGCGAAGCCGTGGCGAGCGGGGTCGTCCGGCAAAATGGGCTGGCTTTTGCGTCGGCTGGTATTGCTGTTGGTCGCTGGCATCGCCATCTGGTGCGTGTGGATTGACTACAAGATCCGCCGTGACTTCAGCGCCTTGCAATGGGCTCTGCCGGCAAGGCTGTATGCGCGCCCTGTTGAGCTCTATGCCGGCGCACACCTGTCGGCAGCAGATTTGACCGACACCTTGCAAAGGCTGGGCTACCGCGAAGCCAATCAGGTCAACGAGCCGGGTGAGTATAACGCCAACCGCTCTCGGGTGAGATTGTGGACACGCGGCTTCAGTTTTTGGGATGGCGATGAGCCCAGCGTTTATGTGGATGTCAACTTTCTGGGGCGACGGGTAGACTCATTACGTGGCAACGAAGCAACCGGGGAGCTGGCACTCGCGCGGCTGGAGCCCGTCGAAATTGCGCAGATAAATCCTGATACCGGCGAGGACAGAGTGCCTCTGGCACTCAGCGACGTTCCTGAACACCTGGTCAACGCAGTGATCGCCGTCGAAGATCAGCGGTTTTACAGCCATTTTGGCGTGGATCCGATTGGTATTGCCCGCGCCTTTGTAACCAATGTGCGCGCCGGCGGCATTGTGCAAGGTGGCAGCACGCTGACGCAGCAGCTGATCAAAAATCTGTATCTCACTGAAGAACAGACGCTGCGGCGAAAAATCGAAGAGGCGCTGATGGCGTTGGCGCTGGAACTGCATTTCAGCAAAGACGAAATCCTTGGCGCTTACATGAATGAAATATTCCTCGGCCAGGACGGCAATCGCGCTATTCATGGTTTTGCGCTGGCTGCAGAGCATTACTTTGGGCGCCCGCTGGATGAACTGGAACTGGATGAACTGGCTCTGCTGGCCGGCTTGCCGCGGGGTGCGTCGTTTTACCATCCGCGCCGCAATCCTCAACGGGCTACCGACCGGCGCAATGTGGTGCTGGCACAAATGATGAACCAGGGATTTATCACCCAACAACAGATGGAGCAGGCACAGGCGCAAGAGCTCAGTGTTTCGGCGCGCCCGACTCAACGCGGCAGTGGTTATCCCGCGTTTATGGATCTGGTACGTAACGACCTGTCACGGGATTACGATGCCGACGCCCTGCAAACTGAAGGATTGCGGATCTTCACCACGCTGGACCTTCGTGTTCAGAACACCATGGAAGCAGCCCTTGGTGATGCGGTCGCCGCTGTTGAAGTGCCTGACGGACCAGACCGTCCTGCGGGCGATCCGCTTGAAGCTGCGATGGTTATCACTGATGCCAGTAGCGGTGATATCCGCGCGGTAGCCGGCAGCAGACGACCCGGCTATACCGGCTTTAATCGCGCACTGCGGGCGGTGCGTCCCATCGGATCACTGGTCAAACCTGCTGTCGTGCTGACCGCACTCGAATCCGGCAACTATAATCTGGCCAGCATACTCAGCGACGCACCGGTGACAATCGCACTGGACGGCGGTGACTCGTGGTCACCCCGCAATTACGATAACCAGATGTATGGTGACGTTTATCTTTACGACTCACTACAACGCTCATTAAATCTGGCCACCGTTGACATGGGCATGCAGATTGGCGTGGCCGATGTGGTGGAAACCTTGCGGGAACTGGGCCTTGAGAGTAATCCCCCGCCTTACCCCTCCGTCTTGCTGGGATCTGTGAACATGAGCCCACTGGATGTTGCACAGATGTACCAGACGCTGGCCAGCAACGGCTTCCGCTCACCTTTGCGCGCAGTGGAAGCGGTGACAACCGGCACCGGCGAACGCCTTGCACGCTACGGTATTGAAACACAGCAGGTAGCCAACCCATCCGACATGTTCCTGCTGGAGTGGGCCATGCAAGGCGTTTTTGAACGAGGTACCGCACGCAACATGATAAACCGGCTCGACAGCAACTTGCCGCTTGCCGGCAAAACCGGCACCACTAACGATTTGCGTGACAGTTGGTTTGCAGGCTACGGCAGCGATCTGGTCGGGGTAGTCTGGCTTGGGCATGATGACAACCGTGAAACCGGATTAACGGGTTCCTCCGGTGCGCTGCGGGTATGGACAGACATTATGGGCAGGCTCGACATACAACCACGTCAGTCGTTTGCCCCCTCCGACATAGTATTCCAGCGTGTTGCCCAGCAACCCGTGCGCAGCGGAGGCGGACTTGACTGCAGTAACGCCGTGATGCTGCCCTTCAGAGCAGGACAGTTGCCTGACCCGGCTACCCGCTGTGACAATACCGACAACTTGATCGACCGTTTGATCGACCGCGTCAGGAACATAAACCCATGATGACCCGAATCAGTGTTTTACTGTTACTGAGCCTGCTCAGTGCCTGCGCCAACAATAGTGGGGCATCACGCCCCGGGGCTCCGGTGTCCACCAGTGAGCCCGCCTCCGTGCGTGACGCGGCCGAGGCGGTTGCGCCCGTGCAGGAAGCTGCCAGATCCTTTCCGGTTCAGGTAGCTCCGCAACGGGTGGACATTCCTGCACAGCCGGAGACTGCACCCCCACCACCCGAGCCTGTGCCGGAAACCCCGCGGGAGCGCGCTGCACCTGCGGGCACACCCGCATCAACCCTGCTGGCATCGGTAGATCAGGCGATTGCCGATGGCGACCTGGAAAGAGCCGCCGCGGTGAGTGAACGCGCTCTGCGTATCAGCCCGCGCGATGCTTATCTGTGGTATCGGCTGGCCAGTATCCGTTACCAGCAACAGCGTTATGGTGAAGCAGAAGGTTTTGCGCGCCGCGCACTCAGCTTTGCCGGCAATGATGGTGATCTGAGCCGCGAGATCAATAATCTGCTCGGGCAGATCAGTCAGCGCTGACGCAGCAGGTCCTTGCCAGCAGGAGGTCTCTTGCAAAAAGGCAATTCCGGGCTAAGGCGTTTATCGGGTCTGAATCTGCCAGCGCTCATCCGCGCACAACACACAATTCTCGCCTTCAAACATCCGCGCAGCCTGGACATCATCAAACAATTTCCAGCGCAGCCAAGCGGTCATGGGTCCGCGAAAACTCCCCCCGGTATCCATGGGTGCAAAGTGCGTAGCGCCGCGCAGGTTTGCCCAGAATACCGGCACATTGGCAGAATCGAACACCGGCTGCTGGTTGGTCGCGGCGCTCGCGCTAAAGTCCTCCTGGCCCGACAATAGCAACATCGGCCCACGTTGATTGGCGGCCGCCTGCGGGTTATGACGCTCGCCCAGCACATAAGGCTGGATTGCCACCACCGTGGTAATGCGTGCATCACGGCCCAACATGATCGCACCTCCACCGCCCTGCGAATGGCCCGCAGCGGCCACGCGCCCACTGTCGATACGTTGAAAGAAAGGGCTGGTGCTCTCGGAGTGCTGACTGAGCATGTAATTCAGACAATCGCGCATTTCGACGCCACGACCGGCATTGGGTGACATGGACGCCACCACAATCAGTTCATGGCTGGCCCAATGTTCCAGTAAGCTGCGATAGGACGAGGGACTGGCGTGAGTGCCATTACCCCAGATCACCAGCGGGTATTGTTTCTGTTGGCCTGGCTTCGCATCCGGCGTTAACCAGTCACGCGGATGAAAAATGCGGCAGTGCAGCCCGCCGCGGGTTTCAACAATATCCGTCTCCGTACCGGCGTCAAAAAATGACTGAGACAAGGCGATGGAATCAACCGCCGGCCTGGCTGCGCATCCGGCCATTATCAGACCCAATGCAACCGCAGCAAACGCTGCAACAAATGTACTGCAGGATGAGGACTCACGGGGCAAGCTCTGACGCCTCAAGCTTTGATCCATTAACCGCCGATGCCTCCGTCCCCAGCAATCTGGCGTAAATCTGCAGTCACCCGGCCCACGGCAGGAATACCCTTCTCGTGGGCGGGATCAATCCACGGCTCAGCCAATGCTTCACGCTGCCATTGCTGCATGCCCGGCAGATCCAGCAACAATTGCGCGTACGCCATACACGCCGGGTTCAGCTGCAGAGCGTAGGTCTGAATGCGGAAGGCAACCGGGGCAAAAAACGCATCAACTGCGGTGAATGAGCTGCCCGCCAGGTATGGCCCGCCAAACAATTCCAGGCCTTCAGACCACAGTTCTTCAAGCCGGTTGAGATCCTGCTGCAGTGCAGGCGAAATCTCATGTAATGCCACACGAATACCCACATTCATGCCACAGATGTCCCTTAACACGGAAAACCCGGAATGCATTTCGGCCGCGGCACATCGCGCCCAGGCGCG
>JBFZEG010000118.1:0-3017 GCA_041306975.1 Gammaproteobacteria bacterium
CGGTAAGTAATCTCCCCACCCACTATGGTCATCACGTTCTCCGCCGTCAGGATGTCCTGCGGCGACACCGTCATAAAGTCGCGGTTGAAGATACTGAAATCAGCGTATTTACCTACCTCAACCGAGCCACGCAGGTTTTCCTGGAAAGAACCGTGCGCCGCCCAGATGGTGAACATCTTCAGCGCCGACTCCCTTGATACCGCCAGCTCAGGGTGCCAGCCGGCGCCATCAGTGCCGTCCAGCCGTTTACGCTCGATGGCGGCATAAAACTCGATACGCGGATCACCCACTTCCACTGGTGCATCCGAGCCACCCAGAATCATCAGACCGCGATCCACCAGTTGCTGCCATGGATAGGCGTAACCCAAGCGGTCTGCGCCCAAACGATCCGGTGCGAAATTAAGGTCGCCAATGCCGTGGCTGGGCTGCATGGACGGCAACACATTCATGGTCACAAAACGTTGCTGGTCGCTGGGCGGAATAATCTGCGCGTGCTCCATGCGCCAGCGCAGATCACTGCTGATCCACTGATCCTGCGGGATCGCTTCCCATGCTTCTTCATACCAGTCCAGCAAGGTGCGCACTGCACGATCGCCAATCACGTGTGTCATGATCTGGTAACCCTGCTGCAGCGAGGCGTGCAGCACTGGCACCAGCTCTTCCTTAGTCGTGCGGTTCATAAATCCGTTATGGTCGGCATCTGAGTAATTTTCGATCAGCGCGGCGCCGCGTGAGCCGAGTGTGCCATCGATATATACCTTGATGCCTCGTGCCACAAACATGTCGTCGGCGGTTTGTTCACGACCACGTCGGATAAACTCATTAGCTTCCGCTATGGGCACGGCAGCATAAACACGATGCGCCATCTCACCCTCTGCGTGAAGTTCTTTGAGCAGATCTACCAGGCGCAGTGACATACCCAGGTCATGTGTTTGTGTCCAGCCCATCGCAGCATTGGCCTGCATGCCACGCAGCAGGTTATCTTTTAAATACTCATCAGTTTCCGGCGGCAATATGGCACGGAACACATTCATGGCATTAGCCAGCACATATCCGGTCGGGTTGCCATCGATATCACGCTCAAAACGACCGCCCTCGGGATCCGGGGTATCACGGGTCACACCGGCCAGCTCCAGAGCACGGGAATTCACCAGCGCCGACACACCATCAGCGCGCGGCATATACAAAGGCTTGTTCTGGGTAAAGGCATCGACATCGGCTTTGTTCAAAAAGCGCTGCTCATCGGTCCACTCGCGCTCAATCCAGCCGCGGCCCTGAATCCACTCACCTTCCGCAATGGTTGCGGCCCATTCTTCAATTCGGTCCACCGTGCCTTGCAACGTGGGGATGCCAAACAGACTGAGCGTTTTGGTACGACGACCCACACCTTCCAGGTGCTGATGGCTGTCCGCAAAACCGGCGTACACGGTATTGCCGGCCATATCCATGATTTGCGCATCACCACACATGTAAGCAGCAGCATCAGCATTACTGCCCACAAAAACAATGCGACCATCGAGCGCAGCAACGGCTTCGGCTGTCCACTGCGCCTCATTGGCGGTATAGATAGTGGTGTTGTGCAGCACCAGATCAGCGGCCTGACAGGCGGCATCTGCTGAGGATGGTGCTACGGATGACGCAACGGATGGCGCAGTGGCCAGTGCTGTCGGGTCGGCCGGGGTCGTCGCAGGTTCACTGCAGGCGGCTGCCAACAAGCCAAGTGCAAAAACATAAATCAATTTATTGTCATGAATTTTCATTCCGGGTTCCCTATACATGAGCTTTTGCTGAGATCAGGCCACCGAGTATACCGCCTCATTTCTTCGATGTATGCATCAATATCAACCACTTAAGGCTTGCCAGAATTGCCTGATGGCAGATGCGTTACACGGCCGATGCCACCGGTGTTTATTTCCCGATGAGCTTGCCCCCCAACAGCAGTAACCGCTACAGTGAAGACAAGGAATCTGCCGAAAAACTTCAACAACGACTGTCGCTGGCTGCTGCAATTTGAATACAACAAACCTTGAAATGCCTTCGCAGCCGCCGGTGGGCGCCCGAGGCGCTCCCAAAAAACGCTGGATCGTGTCGGCGTTGGGGGTGATGCAGATTTTTGCCTGGGGCAGTACTTTTTACCTGCCGGCAATTCTTGGCTCTTCGATCGCAGCCGACACCGGCTGGCCGCTGGTGTGGATCGTGGGTTCACTGTCCATCGGGCTAGTGGTTGCCGGGCTGGTGTCGCCCACAGTGGGCGAGCGCATTGATAAAAAAGGCGGCCGCTGGGTGTTATCGGTGTCATGTGTGCTGCTGACACTGGGCCTGGTGGTGACGGGCCTGTCGGTCAACCTGTGGATGTATCTGGCCGGCTGGCTGATCCTTGGCGTGGGCATGGGAACGGGACTCTATGACGCCGCGTTTGCCTCGTTGGGCCAGATCTATGGCCTCAAGGCGCGTTCAGCCATCACGACCTTGACCTTGTGGGGCGGATTTTCCAGCACGGTGTGCTGGCCTTTGTCAGCGTGGCTGCTGGAACAGGTGGGCTGGCGAGCCACCAGCCTGATCTATGCCGGGATAATGCTGTTGATCTGTCTGCCGTTGATTCGCAAGGTGCTACCCGCCCGCGTGCGCCCGGCCATGCGCATGCATGCGGACGGTCAATCGCCAGCCCTGCAACTGAGCGTCGCCGAGCAACAGCAGATGCAACTGGTGATGATGACACTGATGATTGCCGGGGCCATTGGAGCACTGGTTTCTGTGCACCTGTTGTTGCTGCTGTCAGAACGTGACCTGAGCCTGCAGCAGATGGTTGCGCTGGGCGCTCTGATCGGCCCGGCGCAGGTCGCCGGACGCTTGCTGGAAGCCGCCAATCGCGAGCGCCACCATCCCTTGTGGACGCTGACCATATCAGTCGCATTAACCGCATGCGGCCTTATCCTGCTCGCCAGCGGCGCTGAAATCACCGCACTGGCCATTATTTTGTACGGCGCGGGAAATGGCATCTTCAGCATCGCCAAAGG
>JBFZEG010000152.1:0-27033 GCA_041306975.1 Gammaproteobacteria bacterium
CAGCGATCATCATTGGTCTTGCGGGTGCGCAATCCGTTTATGCAGTGGATGCCTGGAGAATTGCTGAGGTGTTTTCCAGCAGTGACGGGTCGCTGCAGTACATCAAACTGTCCACCACATCAAATGATCAGGATCGCCTCGGCGGGCGTCAACTGAGGTCGTTTGATGCCAACGGCGTCGCGCTGCAAACGTTTACCTTCCCGGGCAATCTGGCAAGTGCGCAGACCGCGAACACGTCACTGTTAGTCGCCACCCGTGCGTTCTCGTCCGTTACCCAGCTGCACGTTGATTACGTCATACCCGCCAGCTTCATTCCTCGCGACGGCGGCGAGATCCGCCTGGAAGGCATCGATACGCTCAGCTACCGCAAGTCCCAATTGCCCCGCAACGGCACACAGGCCCTGAGTCGTGGCGGGTCAGCCGTTACCGCTGCGCCCGTGAACCGGGTGGGTCAGACGACTGCGGTGGCTGTGCCTGCGATATCAACGTTTAATGACGCAACAGGTGTTGTGAACCTGCCGGTTGTTAATGCGCCGGGTCTGGGCATCGCAAACGCGTCGCTGCAGCTCACCAAAAATGAGCCCATGGAATTCACCTTGATTGATGCCTATTTTTACGACGCAGGCATTGTCGCGGGTGAAACCGCCACGCGTCTGGAAGGCTCGTTTCTGTTTATCCCCAGCGTCAGGGTGGGTAATGAATTATACGAAGTGAGGCTTACCTTGCTCAATGACGTCACGTTTTTGTTCGGCAACCTGTCTGTCTTGTCGGTGCGCAATGAACCTGCGATCGGGCCTCTGCCACCGGTACCTGTTGATGCGGCTAGCGCGCTGGCCGCGAGCGTGGCTGCCGGTAAAACGCAATACAACAATCAGTGCGCGTCATGCCATGGCAGCACCGGGGTGGGCGGATACGCGCCAGATGTGAAAGGGCGATTGCCGAGCCAATTCGAGGCGCTGCGATCCTACATTGATCTGCGCATGCCCACAGGTAACCCAAAGTCCTGTGCTGATTCGGCCACCTCACGCTGCGCAACTGACACCGCCAATTACATTATTTACGGACTCTAGTTTTTTTGAGTGCAACGGAGAGTGGTGTTGACTACTCGATATCTCGGAGAAGGATATGAAATTGTTGAGAACGTTGTCCGTTGCACTGATCAGTGCCGCCATCAGCCCTGTGCTGCTCGCCCAAGCGCCTGAGAGCGGTTATGACTTCGAAGCCTTTGACAGCCCCGAGGGTTGGGCCATGGCGTACACCCTGGCCAGTGCGCTGAACCTTGGCTCCGGGCCAGCAGAGCATCGCGGCCTGTTCACCTGGAAAATAGAGGCCGAGTTGGCGTCCATTCCCCATCTCAGCAAGGAACAACAACGCGTCGGTTTTGGCGGATTCAAGCCCGAAGATATGAACAAATCACCGGTGTTTGGCCGGGCACGCGTCAGCCTGGCGTTGCCTGCGGCGGTCACCGCCGAGTTCTCCTGGACACCGCCGCTGGAGTTAGACGGCGCCAAACCTGAATCACTGTTTGGCCTGGCCTTGGAGCGCGAACTGGTCAGCGTCGGCGCATGGCGTTTGGGAGGCCGCTTACATGCCGTGCGCGGCCACGTCTCCGCCGATGTCACCTGCAGCCGGGACGTCGCCTCTTATGCACCCGGCAGTCCGTCTAACCTGTTCGGGTGCAGCGGACCCTCCGTAGACCGATTACGCATGAATCAGCAAGGCGCCGAAGTCATGCTGTCCCGATCCCTGTTGGATGGACGCCTGCAACCCTTTGTTGCGTATGCCAGAACGCACTTCCGACCGTTTGTAGAGGTCGAAGCGCCGCTGTTTGATTCCACTCATTTTTGGGAGCTGCAAACCAGCGGCTCGGTAGACAGCTTGACACTCGGTGCGCGCGCTACGATCACGCCCGTTTGGCAATCCAGCGTCGCGTTTTCCTACACGCCCCTGAGCGTCATCCGCCCCAGAATGGATAACAGGCAGCACGATAACTTCTGGAGCCTGCGGGTCTCTGTTGCCCGGCGCAGCAACAATCGCTGAACATTACCCTCGCAACGGGTGTTGTTCCGCAGAACCCCAAGAGCATAGCGTCTGTTCGCCAACGCACGATTCGCCGCACTGGGCATGGTTGACATCCGTGTGATCTCGCCCGGGTCCACTATGTTCAGCCAGCAATCGCTCTTGTTAGTCGCTGGCGCGACGCGCTTCCAGAGCGCGATAGATGCGCGCGTTGAGCCTGGCACCGGTCAGCCCGGTGTGCTCTTCGGCGACACGCGGCTCATCGCCGACACCCAGCTGCGTTGCAAGTGCCGCACCACTGAGGCCGCGCAAACCCTGCGCCCACGCCATTGATGGAACGTCCAGCACAAAGTAGTGGAAGAGCTCGCGCCAGGAGCCGTCAGCCTGGCGAAACAGGTGGTCGAGAAAGGCTGCATCGAACTGGCTGTTAAAGGCGACAAACAGCACCGGGCGCGTACCAGCGACGCGTTGGTGGAAACTGCGCAGCTCATCCACCGCGCCCTGCGCGTCGACCGCGCTGAATTCCCGCCAGCGTTCTGCATCGAAGGCGTTGACCTGTCGCGCACCATCGCTGATGCGCTCCGGGTGAGCTGGTTGGATGCGCAGATGCAGCGCCTCGAGCTCGCTGCCGTCGAGTTCGGCCATGACCACCCCGATGTCGATCATCTCGTGCCAGCCAGGCACCAGGCCGGTGGTTTCCACGTCGATGAAGGCCAACAGCCAGGCGTCCGGGTCTTCGGCGGGTGACGTAGAGACAAACGGCGCCGTTTCCGTGCTGGTGACGAAGGGCGGTAATGCCGCCGTTGGCGTCATCCACAACAGGCACAGCAGCGGCAAAGCGCGCAATCCGAACGAATCCATCTAACTATCCTCATGGGAGCCAAGCGAGTACAGTAAGAATAAACAGACATCCCCATGCTGTCGACTCCGAATGGGGGACTGCGGATTTGTTTGACCGGGATTAGTTGACCACTACATGCATGTGCCACACAGGTGCGCGTCTTAATCCCCTTTCAGCGGGGCACTTTTTTCAGCCTAGTGCAACTCCAACCACGCTTTCATCATATTGCTCACCTTGTCCGGTACCGCATGGTGCGGCCAATGGCTGACACCGGGGATGGTGACGAGAGTCCAGTCGGACGCCAGAAAGTCCCAGGTGTTGTTCAGCGCCTCGGGCAACAGTGCCGTATCGGTCAGGCCGTGAAACTGCAGCACAGGCGCCTGGACCTCGGGTAGGTTATAGAACGTACCGGAGTTATAGGGATCGCGGGGATAGTTAGCCCGGTAATAATTCATCATCGCATCGAAGCTGGATCGGCCGAAGGCCTCAGAGTAACGCGCCAGAAGATCCGGATCACCACCAGAGAGCGACGCCGCCAATACCTCGGGGCTTAAATTCTCATGGGAGTTCGCTTGTTGAAACCTGCGCGCGTAGGCCGAGTTCTCGTGCTGCTGGCCAAAGGTCGCCAACTCTCTGACCAATCCCCGTGGATGGGGTAGATTGAGAATGATCAGACGCTCGGTCATCTCGGGCTTCAATGCAGCAAAGCTCCAGGCGATGCCACCGCCCCAGTCGTGTCCGACCACCGTGGCATCGCTTTCGCCTTCGGCCCGAATCACGGCAGCCACATCTTCGACCAGAATCTCCAGCGTGTAATTCTCCACCCCTTCCGGCTTGTCACTCAGATTGTAGCCACGCGTATCAAGTGCGGCAACCGTGTAGTCAGATGCCAGAGCCTGCATTTGATGCCGCCAGGTATACCAGTAATCGGGGAAGCCGTGCACCATCACGATCAGGGGGCCGCTGCCCATCACCGCATAGTGGATGCGCACGCCATCATTCTCGGCATAGCGGTGTTCAACCTGCTCGGTTACGTCCTGGGCAAAGCCTGCATTGCCGAGGAGCAAGCCGAGGCTAAGCAGTGTGTAGAATGCGAGCTTACGCAATTGAATAGTCATCGAGAGTTCCTATAGGTTGTGCTGTCAATTTTGCAGACTTTGAACACGTATCTGGAATTCTTTCTGTCAGGTTCTACAATTCCAGGTTGGGCACAGACCAGGGTGAGTCCGGGTCTACCCACTGGCGCAGCGCAAACACATTGCCGTCGATATCGTTTGCAAACACCTGCCAATACTCACCGAGCAAAACTGGCTCGCTGACGAACTCTACACCCAGACTGGCCATTCGTGCATACTCCGCCTGGATGTCCGCCACCTCAATTGAGTAGGAATAGCCGAGCGCCGTGCTGTCCCGGTTGCCCGGGAACGGTTGAGTTTGCGGATTGTCATATTGCCAGAACTCCATACTCTTCGAGCGCTGGGCCATTCTGAAGAAGACTACTTTGAGCACCACATCGTCAACATCCGTGGCGTCATCGAACGTCTCCCGGTTCGCGATATCGGCGGCGCGGTAGGGATTAAAGCCCATTATTTCCGCGTAGTAATTCGTCAGGCGCTCGATGTCGTGCGTTACCAGAGCGACCTGCGTCATCCACATGTCGAGGCCTTGTTCAATCCAGGCAGGGTTACGTGAGTCTCCACCCAAACGATCGAAGTCCAATTGCTCCAGTTCAAGCATATTGCCTTCCGGGTCATAGGCGTACGCATAAGTCACACCCTGACCCAGCAAATCCACTGGGCCCTCGCCGCGACTGAGCATCTCTGCGCCAGCGCGTTTGAATTTCTCGTAGCCCGACAAGTGTGCTGGCGACTGGAAACAGGTGTGGGTCATGCCAGGACCCTGCACTGGCATTTTGCTGATCGGCAGGTCGCGATTGTGACTAAACTCGATGAGTTCAAAGAGCATATTGGGCGCTTCCAGCACGGCAATCTCATACTCGACATTGTCCCGGCCGAATAAGGTGTCAGCGGCACTGCTGCTGCGGACCACTTCCCTTCGAATGAGTTTGAATCCCGAGGCCGCCTGATAAAATTCTAGAGACGCATCCAGGTCTCTCACTGAAAGTCCAATGTGATTTATGCCCAGCAAACCAGCGGGGGAATTGCTGATGGTTGCATCGGGATCAATTTCATAGGCTAGCGCCTGGGACGCGAACAGCACGGAGGCTACTACCGAGAACAGCAAACACAAGTTTTCAGCGTTTCTGCGCCGCTTGCTTTGGAAGAGCATTAAAAACGACATTCGAGACTCCTTGAAAATTGATTTACCGAGTGGCTTCACACACAAATGTAGATTCACCATACCTAACAAGAACTGCGCGTAAGCTGAACGCGAAGACTTATTCCCCGTGCAGGGAATAGACAAGCAATACGTTGCCCGGTGCCTCGGCCCACTTGTCATAACCCGAGGTAATGAACACCTGCCCATTCATAATTACCGGACCGTCCGCTTCGATTGAGCCGCCTGTCGCCTCAATGCCATTGCGTGTGCCGAAACTTTGCCGCGTATTGGTTTCCCACAGCGTGCGACCATCGTCGACATCGAATGCGCGCAGGATGCCGTCCAGACCACCAGCGAAGACAAGGTCGGGAGTACTGCTCACAGCCGCAGAGATGCCCTGCCAGCAAAGAAATCGGCTTGATTCACATTTGTCAGGCAGATCGTTGCGCCAGAGAATCTCTCCGGTACCAAGTCGCAAAGCGTGAATTCCTGGGTGTGCCTGCCCGACGTTATATGGATTGTTCGTTGGCAGGTCGGAAACCCCGACAAAGAGCTTCTCGCCTCCGGTGCTCATCCCCCAGTGTATGCCGCCCATCGTTCCGCCACTGCCGACACGCTGCTCCCAGACCAACGCGCCGTTGCTGGCTGGATCGAGTGCGTAAACCATGCCCGATTTCTGACCGACAAGAAGCAGCTCTCTACCCTTCTCGTCCCGAGTCAATATCGGTGATGCGCCAATATCATAGTCGGGACCGTTTTCTTCCGGGCAGTTTGGCGTTCCCAGCGAGCAGGCACCATTCCAGGCATCGTCCCGGGTGAGTTGGGCGGCCCATACGATTTGTCCGCTCGCCAGATCCATGGCGAGCACCGCATCACTGTAGCCATTGGCTGGCGACGAATAATTCTCCCCGGTACCGGCGTACACGAGCTTGCGTTCCGCATCGATGGTAGGACTGGACCAGATAGGGGCGCCCGAAGGGCCATACTGTTGAATTCCCGCTGTGCTGAAGATCGTCGGATGTGGCTCATCGGTGGTATAGGTTCGCCACAGTTCTTCGCCGCTGCTGACACTCAGCGCAACCAATGCGCCGCGAAATGAACAACAGGGATATCCGACCCTGGCGGCCAGCAGCACCTCCACTGACGAGACAGGTACTATCACTGTGTCTTCGTGGGCTATGACTGACCCGGTTATAGTGGCCTGGGGGTGCTCATGGACTTCTGTTTTCCAGATAAGCGCGCCCGTCTGTGCGTCGATTGCGTAGGCTTTGCCACCGAAGTCTCCAAACAGCAGTCTCTCGGGTACGCCCTGATCGTTGGTATCGACAAAGATCGCGCCCCGCACTTCGGAATCGGCACTGAATGTCCACCAGGGGCAGCCATTGGCAGTATCCAGCGCATAGATCGTCCCTTCCTGGCTGCCGATAAACGTTACTTCCGGTGTGACGACCGGTTGTGAGCGTACACGCGTGGCGCCCGGGAAGGCGAATGCCCACTTCAACTCTAGTCGATCGACATTGCCCTTGGTCAAAATGGTTTCATTGGCCTGGTGGCGGGCGTTGCCAGATCCACCTCCCCATCCGTTCCAGGCTACCGGCTGGGTCAATGGTGAGGTTGCGTCACGGGTGGATTCACAGCTGAAACTGACGGTCTCGGTGCGGGCTTCGTCGTAGCGCTCACCCGACAGGTAGAAGGCTATGTTCCTCTTCTGTTCACGCGACAATGCCATCCCTGAAGTCGCCATCGATCCGAACTCCAGCACATCGACGATGCGTCCTGGCGCATAGAGTTCGAACGCCGCTCGCTGCGGCGCCTCGAGCAAGTCGCCCTCATGGCATTCTGCACAAAAGAGTCTGTATTGCGCCTCGCCATCCGCAAGCTCCGCTGCGTCTTGCGCCGGCTGCGCCAAACCAATCGCGGGAGAGAAGCTGAGCAGCAGTGCAATCAAGCAATTATGTCGGTTTTTTGATTTCATGCTCTGTTTCCTGGCCTGTTCGTTGACCATTCAAATAACCCCACTCTTTATCACGGCTTCGGATGGCTGCTTCAGGCGGGCTTGTGGGATTACCAGCGCTCCAGACCACATGCCCTTTATGCCAGTCCAACTGGCCGCTTACAATGGTGCGGAATAATGAACGTCGTTCATTATTAACTCAAATACGACGTTGCTTATTCTCAATAGAGGAGCATCGTAGTCATAATTAACTATATTTACAAACGTATTTTGGAAGAATCTTTAGAATCTAAGCCTGAATATTGTTGTTGAATTACGCTCATTATTGTGGCAATTTACAGAAAATTCATTGATAACCGTCGCGTCCCATAAGCCATGAGCATCGTTTACCTCACAAAAATACCCCGCCCCACCAAGGAGCAGCGGATAGACACGATTGTCGAGTCGGCACGCAAGGTGTTCTGCGCCAGCGGTTTCGAGAAGGGCTCCATCACGGATATTGCAGGAGACGCGGGTATTGCGGAAGGGACGATTTATCGCTACTTCGATGGCAAGCGAGACTTGCTCTGTGAAGTACTAAGGCGACACTACGCAGCCATCTTCGACGATATCCAGCAAACACTGCCAGGCATTGAAGGACACGGCAATCGCCTGCGCTATCTAATTCGTCGCACTCTCCTCGCCATTTCTGCCGATCGTGGCATGTGCGGGCTCATCACACGCGATCTGCGCCAGTTCGACGACAAGCATCCGTCGCTGTCACAAGATCTGAATCGCCAGATGGGGCTTTTGATGGCGGACGAGATCAAGGCTGGCATGAAGAGCGGCGCGTTTCGAACAGACACCTCCCCCGTTATCGTGTGCGACATGATTGGCGGTGGACTCGAGTTGATCGCCTGGTCGTATATGAGGACAGGCAAAGCCATTGATGTGGATAAAGTTACGAATTCTATCTCGCGTACTGTGCTGTGCGGTATCGGGTCAAATGATGCGACCACAGAGTCCCTCGCCAGCCTGGTTGGCCGACTTGAACATGCCGCAGACCGACTGGATTCTATTGGCTAACCCGCTTCCACGCCTGCACACAGGGCGCAGGCGGTGTCATGTATGTATCCAGGTACCAGGCGAAGCACGTTGACAGTAGGCAGTAGCGCAACACGCCATCCAAACAACTATTGAAATCAGCAGTGAGCGACATTGCAAAGGAGAAGATTAATGGGGCCCATACCTCAAGGTGGCACCGTTGCCGTGACAGGCAGCGCGGGATTTATCGGCGGCTGGATCGTCCGGTTACTATTGGACAAGGGCTACCGGGTGCGCGCCTGCGTCAGGGATACCAGTGATGAAGAGAAAACCGGTTTTCTTCGCGCCATGCCGGGCTTTGCTTCCGGTCGTTTGACGCTGCACTCAGCCGATCTGGATAAGGCGGGTTGTTTTGACGAGATCTTCAAAGGCTGTCAGGGCGTAGCCCACGTGTCACATGTGTCCACCTACACTGACCAGGACTACATGCAGCAGGTTTACGACCACATCATCAATAGCGTCAATCTGTCGGAGTCTGTAAGCCGCATCGTTGTAACATCCAGCATCGCCGCTGTGATCGGCGAAACGGATATACAAGAGCTTGTGCGCCGCCCTGTTTGTGACGAAGACCGCTATCCAGACGAGCAGAATCCCAAGCGTTCCGCGAAAGGCGGCCAGGGCTATTCAATAGGTAAGGTCTTGCTGGAACGGGTTTTTGCCGAAGCGGCCAAAGCAAGCGGTCGCTGGGATGCGATTACCTGCTGTCCCGGGGACAATATTGGCCCCATTCTCGCCGCCCACCAAAAAGCTGTAGGCCCCTGGCAACACAATGTCGAAACCATGCTGCTGGGCCAATACACAGAAAACGTCATCGGCGCCTACCGCCCCTGGTGGACAGTGGATGTTCGTGACACCGCCGAGGCCCACATTCGGATGCTGGAAAGTGACAAGGTGAAAAATGGCGAGCGTTTCATCGCCTGGTCAACAGAATCACTGGAAGTTGAGGATGTATGCGCCAGCATCGATCGTCTTCTGCCGGAATTGGGCTTCGCGGGCGCAGTTAAAGTCGATCCCTTCCCCGAGCCGATCCAGGCAAGAAAGGACGAATTCAGGAACGCCTGGGGCGTATGCGAGCTACACAACGAGCGCATTCGCAACACACTCGGCATGGAGTTTCGCCCGCTCGATACATCTATCCGTGACTGCGTGGAATCTCTCTTGTTGATAGGAAAAGTAGAACCCAAGCGCAAACCTGGATTCAATCCGAAATCGTGAGCACGGCGGGACCGCACAGGAATCTGCTTTGATTTCAGGGTTGGGAAACCTTCAGTCGCGGCGATTTAACTCGCAATGCAACCTACTGGCAAGGCGCTGACAACCGCGAAGCAGAAAACGCACTAGATTACTTGATAGAGCTAGGTTGGATTATGGACATAACGCCACCGACAGAACCCGGTAAACGTGGCAGGCGATCCGCTGGCAGGTTTTTGGTAAATCCCCAAGTGCATGAGCGATTCAGCGAACAGGCCGAAAGGATCAGGGAGGCCAGATCCGAGCGATTCAAAGCAATCAAACAGGTGGCTGATGGGTAATTAGTTGGAAAAATTGTATGTGCGTACGAGATAAAGAAATTAAACACAGGCAATAAATAAACTATTCGTGTCGTACGCGCATACAACTAATTCAACTTATTAAATTGAACAGAACAAGATCGGCTAAAAACACACCAAAACAACGGGGGCGCAAATTACCCCCCCTTTTTTTTGCACTACCCTGAACAAACGACCCCTACAGTAATGAACCGAGCCCAATTTCGAATCGAGCTGAATTAGCCCTACGTGTCTTCTATTTACGCAGGAAGTGCAAGATTACAATCCAGCCTTTGTTGGAAAAGTCTGGCGTGTTTTTTTATGGGTGCGAGCTTTTTTGGTGGGTAAGATGGGGGGGTAATTAAAACAAACGCGTTAACTTATTGATTTTCATAACTAGATGGTGCCCAGGAGAGGACTTGAACCTCCACGACCTTGCGATCGCCAGCACCTGAAGCTGGTGTGTCTACCAATTCCACCACCTGGGCATTTAGGGGTTGGATCAATTACGAGCGCGCATTTTGCCCACTGACCAAAGGCATGTCAACGGGCGAGTTGAAATTCTTTAAGAAATCAGCGGCTCGCAGGTGTATACTCGGCTCCACATGAAAACGAGACGAGATGACATGGCCAGAAAAAAGAACGCCAATGATGTAGCAAGTCCCCCCGCAGTGAAATCCCGCATGAAAGACCCCCACGCATCACGCGAAGCGGAAAAATACGAAAAACCCATTCCCAGCCGCGAATACATCATGGAACTGATGGCCAACATTGGCCAGCCAGTGACCTATGAGTATTTGCGTGAGCAGATGGGTTTTGATGACGATGAGGATCAGGCCGAGGCGCTGCGTCGCCGGCTGATTGCTATGGGTCGTGATGGTCAGCTGATCAGTAATCGCCGTGGTGTGTATGGTCTGGCGGACAAGATGGAGCTGACCAAGGGCCGCGTGCAGGGTAATAAGGAAGGCACAGGGTACTTTGTGCCGACAGATGGTTCTGGGGATATGTTCCTGGGGCCGCAGGAAATGATGAAAGTATTTGATGGCGACATCGTGCTGGTGCGGGTGTCGGGCGTTGACCGGCGTGGCCGCAAGGAAGGCATGATTGTTGAGGTGCTGGAGCGGCGTTTGTCGCAGATTGTTGGGCGCTTCTACCGGGATCATGGGTTTGGGCTGGTGGTGCCGGATAATCGGCGTATCAGTCAGGAGATTCTGATTCCTGAGGCAGATACGCGTAATGCCAAAGACGGCCAGTTTGTGGTCGCAGAGATACGTAGTTATCCCGATCAGCGCCGCAAAGCAGTGGGCGCGATTGTGGAAATTCTGGGCGACCATATGGCGCCGGGTATGGAAATTGACGTTGCGCTGCGCAGTCACAACATTCCGCATGAGTGGCCTAAAGACGTTGAGCGTGAGGTCAAGGGATTAACCGAGGAAGTTGCTAAAGCGGATCTGGCCGGGCGCGTGGATCTGCGTGAACTGCCATTTGTCACCATTGATGGTGAGGATGCCAAGGACTTTGACGACGCGGTGTATTGTGAAGAAGGCCCGCGGGGTACTGCCAAGTTGTTTGTGGCGATTGCCGATGTGTCGCACTATGTGAAGCCGGATTCCGCGTTGGATCTGGAAGCGCAAAATCGTGGTAACTCGGTGTATTTCCCTGGGTCGGTGGTGCCGATGTTGCCGGAGGTATTGTCCAACGGGCTGTGTTCGTTAAAGCCGCAGGTCAATCGTCTGGTGATGGTCTGTGAAATGGACCTGAGCCGCACCGGCAAGGTGACGGATTTCCGTTTTTATGAAGGCGTGATTTTTTCGCATGCACGCATGACCTACACGGAAGTTGCCGAGATTCTGGAAACGCCTGACTCGCCCACGCGTGAGCGCAGTCGTGAGCGGCTGCGTGAAAAATACGCGGCACTGATTCCGCATCTGGAAAGCCTGTACGGCGTGTATGAAAAATTATCCAAGGCGCGGCAACTGGCCGGTGCGCTGGATTTCTCGTCGCAGGAAACCCGTATTGTGTTTGGCGAGACGCGCAAGATTCGCGAAATTGTGCCGGTGGTGCGCAACAACGCTCACCGTCTGATTGAGGAATGTATGCTGGCGGCCAACGTGTGTACGGCGCAGTTCCTCGAGGAATCGGCGCTGCCGGTGTTGTACCGCGTGCACGAGGGCCCGAATCCGGACAAGCTCGAAAACTTGAACATGTATCTGAAGGAGCTGGGGCTGGTGTTGTCCAAGTCCAAGAAGCCGGAACCCAAAGATTATCAGCGGGTGTTGCAGGCGATTGCGGACCGGCCCGATGCCAATCTGATTCAGACCATGTTGGTGCGCTCGATGCTGCAGGCGGTGTATCAGCCGGACAATATTGGTCACTTCGGGCTGGGGTTTGAGGCGTATACGCACTTTACCTCGCCGATCCGGCGTTATCCGGATTTGCTAGTGCACCGTGCCTTGCGTTATCTGATTCGCAGCGGCAAAAACAAAACACAGATCCGCCAGATCAAAGGAGCGGCAAAATTGTCGCGTAAGGAGGCTTTTCCCTATCAGCCTTCTGATATGCAGCACTTTGGTGAAATCTGTTCGATGACTGAGCGGCGTGCGGATGCGGCCAGTTACGATGTGCAGGATTGGCTGAAGTGTGAGTATGTGCAGGATCGCGTGGGTGAGGAGTTCCGTGGCACGGTGAGTTCAGTCACCGGGTTTGGTCTGTTTGTGCAGCTTAGCGATATTTACGTGGAAGGCTTGGTGCACATCACCGCGCTGAAAAATGACTACTACCAGTTTGATCCGGTGCGGCAGATGCTGCGCGGTGAGCACAGTGGTGTCAGTTACCGGCTGGGCGACTCTATCATGGTCAAAGTGGCGCGAGTAGATCTGGACGAGCGCAAGATTGATCTACAGCTGGTGGACGGTGGTCCGGCCACTGTCAGGCCGGGCGGTAAAGGCGGGCGCGATGCTGGCAAACCCGTCCGTAAGGCCAAAAAAGCCATAATCAGCACGCCCGCGACAATCAACCCGGTGCCAGCCAAAGGTGCCAAGGGTGCGAAGGGTGTCAAGGGTGCCAAAGGTGCCAAGGGTGCCAAGGGTGCCAAAGCCGCAAAAGGCGCCAAAGCCGCCGTTGCCAAACAACCGCGCTCGCGGCCACGATCCAATGCCAAGCGTCGGAGTGAGTGATGTCAGGGCGTGAATGGATAGTGGGGATTCACTCGGTGAGCGAGCTGTTGCGGCGCAATCCCGAGGATGTGTTTGAGTTGGTGCTGCAGCAGGAGCGTGCCGATCAGCGCCTGGACGAGGTGCGCGTGCTGGCCAATGAGCTGGGCATCAAAATTCAGGTCATGCCCAAAGCCGCGCTGGAAAAAAAGCTGCTGGGCGAGGGCAAAAGCGAGGGCAAGCGTGTACCCGTGCATCAGGGCGTTGCCGCGCTGTGCCAATGGCGTGATACCGTCAAGGACGAGGCATTCCTTAACAAGCTGCTGACCAATCTCGATCATCCTGCGCTGATTCTGGTGCTGGACGAGGTGACGGATCCGCATAACCTGGGTGCTTGTCTGCGTACCGCCGATGCCGCCGGTGTGGATGCGGTAATCGTGCCCAAAGATAACTCGGCGACGCTGAACATGACGGTGCGTAAAGTAGCCAGCGGCGCGGCTGAAAAAGTCAATCTGGTGGCCGTCACCAATCTGGCGCGCACACTGGCCGGCCTGCAAGAGCGTGGTATCTGGATCAGTGGTACCGCCGGTGAGGCCGATCACAGTGTCTACCAGGCAGACTTTACCGGACCGGTGGCGATTGTCATGGGGTCGGAGGGCAAAGGCTTGCGGCGCCTGACGCGGGAGCATTGCGATTACCTGATTTCTATTCCCATGGCGGGGGTAGTGAGTAGTCTGAATGTGTCGGTGGCAGCGGGTGTCTGCCTGTTTGAGGCGGTCCGCCAACGCAGCAAGTCAACATAAATGGATGACGGTAATGGCTGTGAGGGCCGGAATATCTGGGCTGCAGCCAAAAAGCGTTTGCAAGTCGGCAATGCCTTCACTACAATGCGCGGTCCCGGAAATCCACCCTCAAGGTGGGCGTGTGTTGTCTCCACAGAGTCAGCAGCCCGGCAATACGAATGTTAACTCCTTGTCTTACCGTACTTTTTAGGCGGCCTGGTTGTTAATTTGACCAGTTCTCCGGCTTGCGGAAGACTTATTTCCAGAAGGAGTCTCTATGAGACACTACGAAATAGTATTTGTTGTACACCCTGATCAGAGTGATCAGGTTCCTGCGATGGTTGAGCGTTACACCCAGATGATTACCGAGACGGGTGGCAAGATTCACCGTCACGAAGACTGGGGCCGTCGTCAGCTCGCTTACCCGATTAACAAAATACACAAGGCTCATTACATTCTGCTGAACGTAGAGTGTGGCAAAGATGTATTGGACGAAATCGTAACGCTGTTCCGTTATAACGATGCCATTCTGCGTAATCTGGTTATCAAAATGGACGGCCCGGTGACTGAAGAGTCCCTGATCCTGAAAAATGAGCGTGAAAGCCGTGAGCGCCGTGCACGCGCTGAGACCAAGCGTCGTCTGGAAGAAGAAGCTGAATCAGCTGACGACGATGACTCTGAAGACGGTTTTGATGCCGATTCAGATGACAGCGACGACGACGACGACGCGAACAACTAATCACAGCTTTTTAAAGGATACTGACCATGTCACGTTTTTTCCGACGCCGTAAGTTCTGCAAATTTACTGCAGAAGGCACCATACAGATCGATTACAAAGATATTGAAACGCTGAAGGCTTATATTTCCGAGACCGGCAAAATTGTTCCAAGCCGCATCACCGGAACCAAAGCACGTTACCAGCGTCAACTGGCCGTCGCCGTTAAACGCGCGCGTCACTTGTCGTTGATTCCGTACACTGACAGCCATAACGTTTAAGCTGTTGCGTTCTTGCTGGCATGGGCGCAGCGCGCCAACCTGGTGAGGAAGTTGTATGCAGGGTTTAGCACACTATGCGATGCGCGGCCGCCGTCAGGCGATCACCACGGTATTTGTGTGCGGCCTGATTCCTCTGGTTAACATGCTTGTCCCGGCATTGATGGGACTGGTTTTATTAAGGCACGGTCCGCGAGAGACCTTGTTGGTGGTAGCCTGGGGCGCCCTGCCGTTGTTTGGTTGGGCGATGATGGGCGACATCACCCCGCTGGTGCTGATGCTGGGCGTATTGGGCCTGGCAGCGGTTCTGCGGCAGAGCGCTTCCTGGCAATACACATTGCTGGCGGGCATTCTGGTCGGGGTGGGTGCAGAGATGGCGCTGCGGCTGAGACCAGACTTTCTGGTGTTGTTGCAGCAACAGGTGGAGGTCTTTATGGCCGCCGGAACGCTGCCGGATCAACCGGAGATTGCGCCGGAGATGATGCGCAGTGCGCTGATCAGCTTGTTTGGTCTGATGCACATGTTTTTGAGCATCTGCCTGATCTTGCTGGCGCGCTGGTGGCAGGCTGTGCTGTATAACCCGGGTGGTTTTCAGCAGGAGTTCCACCAGATCCGGCTGCAGCCGTCGGTTGCTTTGTTGCTGATGGTACTGTTTCTGGCGGCGAGCGCCGGGGTGACAGTGCTGACAGGCTGGATAATGTATTTTTTGATGCCCTTGTTTTTTGCCGGACTGGCATTGGTGCATGGGTTGGTAGGCTTGAAAAAACTATCGCGGCTTTGGCTTGTGGCATTTTATATGCTGATGCTGAATCCGCCGTTGGCGCAACTGTTAGCAGTGGCCGCGCTTATTGACAGCTGGTATAACTTCCGTGGTCGCATTAAAGCGGCAGCGGGTCCAACAAGCTGAGGCCGGACAAGCGCCTGATCATGAATCAGGATTTTATTGAGGAAAATATCATGAACGTAATTCTGCTGGAAAAAGTAGGCCGTTTGGGCAGTGTTGGTGACACCGCGTCTGTCCGTCCGGGTTATGCCCGTAATTTTCTGTTCCCCACGGGCAAAGCCGTGCCGGCAACCAGAACCAATCTGGCTGACTTTGAAACACGTCGTGCTGAGCTGCTGGCTGCTCACAACGCCAATGTTGGCAAGGCTCAGGCTCGCGCTGACAAACTGAAAGACCTGCGGGTGGCTATATCCGTTAACGCGGGCGATGAAGGCAAACTGTTCGGTTCTGTGGGCACACGTGACATCGCTGATGCCGTGACTGCAGCCGGTCAGGAAATCACCAAAGCCGAAGTGCGTCTGCCTAACGGTGCTATCCGTGAAGTGGGCGAGTGGCTGGTGTCAATCGACCTCGGCTTCGAAGTAGAAGCCGTGGTGACTGTTGCCGTTGTCCCTGCCTGATCAGTGTCTGTGCGCCTGCACAGGTGATGATGCACCTGTGCGGGTTTACCCGCTTCGCCCGATGAAGGAGCAGGATGTCAGAACGAATCACAAACGAGGTCAAAGAACCCGCCGCGTCCTTTGATCGTCCTTCCCGACAGGCTCCCTTGAGTGCCGCCCATGCCTTGGGCGCAGGCTTAAAAGTGCCGCCGCATTCTGTTGAAGCCGAACAGGCCGTGTTGGGCGGACTGATGCTCGACAATACTGCCTGGGACAATGTTGCCGAAGTGCTGCAGGCCGTGGATTTTTATCGCCATGAGCATCAGCTGATTTTTGATGTCATGCAGCGGCACGCCGAAGCCAGTAAACCCATTGATGTGGTGACCTTGGTAGAAGCGCTGGACAGTCTTAATCAGGTGCAGGATGCCGGTGGCATTGAGTACCTGTCAGATCTCGCCAGTCACGCCCGTGGCACAGCCAATATCAGCGCGTATGCACGTATCATCCGTGAGCGCGCAACCCTGCGCACGCTGATCAGCGTCTCCAACGAAATTGCCGACAATGCCTTTAATCCTGCCGGTCGCGAAGCGGCTGATGTGCTGGATTTTGCCGAGCAGAAAGTTTTTCAGATAGCCGACAACCGCGCCCGCGATGGCGGGCCACAGCCCGTGAATCCTCTGCTCACCAAAGTAGTGGAGAAAATTGATGTGCTCATCCAATCCAAAGGCGCCATTACTGGCCTCTCCACGGGTTACAAAGATCTCGACAGAAAAACCTCTGGATTGCAGAAATCCGACCTGATTATTGTGGCCGGCCGTCCTTCCATGGGCAAAACCAGCTTTGCCATGAATCTGGCTGAGCACGCGGTAATGACTCAAGATAAGCCGGTGTTGGTGTTCAGCCTGGAAATGCCCGCCGAGAGCCTGATTTTCCGTATGCTCAGTTCCATCGGCAGAATTGATCAGTCACGGCTGCGTAACGGTCAGCTGGAAGATGAGGATTGGCCAAAACTCACAGCGGCGATTGCCAAACTTAAAGATCGCCCGTTGCTGATTGATGACAGCGTGGGCCTGACACCCACCGAGATGCGCGCGCGTGCGCGGCGCGTGGTGCGCGAGCACGGCGGCTTGGCGCTGGTGGTGGTGGATTACCTGCAGCTTATGCAGATAAAAGGTTACGGCGATAACCGCGTGGGTGAAATCTCTGAAATCTCGCGCTCTTTAAAAACTCTGGCACGTGAATTCTCCTGTCCGGTGATTGCCTTGTCACAATTGAACCGTAGTCTTGAACAGCGTCCGAACAAGCGGCCGGTGATGTCAGACCTGCGTGAATCGGGCGCCATCGAGCAGGATGCCGACATCATCGCGTTTGTTTACCGCGACGAAGTGTATAACCAGGATACTCAAGACAAAGGCATTGCCGAAATCATCATCGGCAAACAGCGTAACGGCCCCATTGGTACGGTGAAATTGGGCTTTATGGGGCAATTCACCCGTTTTGATAATCTGGCCTTGCCAGACTACGACGACAGTTATGCCTGAGTCGCACAGCTGGGCACACATTGATGTTGAAGCCCTGCGCCATAATCTTGAACGCGCACGGTTGAGTGCGCCCGGGCGACGTGTGTGTGCCGTGATCAAGGCCAACGCGTACGGACATGGCGTACACACCGTGGCCAGAGCGCTGCAGCCGGTGATGCAAGTTAATGATCTGTTTGCAGTGGCAACGCTGAATGAGGCGCTGACACTGCGCCACACTGCGAGCACCGAAGCCATTCTGGTGTTGCGTGGCCCGCTCACCGAAGACGAGCTGGCGCTGCTAGTGCAGGGTGGTTTTCACTGGGTCATGCATTCGCGCTATCAGGCAGATCTGTTAAAAAGCTGGCTGCAAAAACACGCTGGCCGTGTGCCCCCAACCCTGAATATCTGGTTAAAAATCAACACCGGTATGAACCGTCTGGGATTGCCTGCAGATGATCTGCACGACATCTGGTGTTGGCTGCAGTCTCTTAAGCTGCCCGGCGAGCGTGTGTTGATGTCGCATTTTGCCACCGCCGATGAGCACGAGCATGTGCTGGCGCATCAGCAGCAAACCCGTTTCGCTGAGCTTGTTAAAGGTTTGCCTGGTGCAGAGCGCTGCCCGCACAGTTTATCCGCCTCCGCTGGCATCGTGTCATGGCCGCAGGCGCATCATGACATCGTGCGCCCGGGCATCATGCTCTACGGTGCATCGCCCATGGCAGACACCGATGGCAGCCACTACAATTTAAAGCCGGTGATGAGTTTAAAAGCCCGCCTGCTGACCATCAATCAGGTCAAGGCCGGTGACAGTGTGGGTTATGGCGCTACCTACCGGTGTGAAGAGGATACGCCGGTAGGTGTGATCGGCATTGGTTACGGAGACGGTTATCCGCGCCATGCGCCCAGTGGCACGCCGGTAATGATCTATGCTCAAGGCAAGGTATGGGAAGCGCCACTGGCGGGCAGGGTATCGATGGATATGTTAACGGTGGATCTGCGCGGTATACCCGCTAGCCCCGGTGATGAAGTGTTGTTATGGGGACAGTCGTGGGGCAGTGAATTGCCAGCGGATCGCATCGCGCGCTATGCCGGCACCATCGCTTATGAGCTGTTTTGTCAGGTGACTTCTCGAGTCAGGTTCTACAGCTGATGGCCAAAGCAAAAACAGCATTTGTTTGCGAAGACTGCGGGTCTGAGTTCAGCAAGTGGCAAGGGCAATGCTCTGACTGCAAAGCCTGGAACACCCTGACACGTATTACCGTTGCCAGTGCCACGGCCAATACTTCGCCGGCGGTGCAGGCGGATTTTCGCCGTCAGGGTTACGCCGGGCAGTTGTCCAGTGTGCAGGACCTGTCCGAGATTGATGTGGCGGCCGTGCCACGCTTTTCATCGTCGTTAACTGAGTTTGATCGGGTGCTGGGTGGTGGTCTGGTGCCTGGTTCAGTGATTCTGATGGGTGGTAACCCGGGTGCGGGCAAAAGTACCTTGTTACTGCAGGTGATGTGTACGCTGGCGCAATTGATGCCGGCCATGTATGTCACCGGTGAGGAGTCCTTGCAACAGGTGGGTATGCGCGCACACCGGCTGGGCTTGCCGGAAAAAAATCTCAAAATGCTCGCCGAGACTGAAGTGGAAACCATCTGCAGGTTGGCGGAAGAATTGCAGCCAAAATTGCTGGTGGTCGATTCCATTCAGGTCATGCACAGCAGCGATGTGCCCTCTGCACCCGGCAGTGTGTCGCAGGTGCGTGAATGCGCGGCCTATCTGATCCGTTATGCCAAGCAAACCGGTACCGTGCTGTTTCTGGTGGGACACGTCACCAAAGACGGCTCGCTGGCCGGCCCCAAAGTGCTGGAGCACATGATCGACTGTTTTGTGATGCTGGAAGGTGGCAGCGATACCCGTTACCGCACCCTGCGCGGCCAGAAGAACCGCTTTGGCGCCATCAATGAGCTGGGTGTGTTTGCGATGACTGAAAAAGGCCTAAAGGAAGTGAAAAACCCTTCGGCTATCTTCCTTGCCAGAACCGAAGAGGAAAGTCCCGGCTCACTGGTGATGGTGTTGTGGGAAGGTACGCGGCCACTGTTGGTGGAAATTCAGGCTTTGGTGGATGGTAGTCAGAGCGGCAGCGCAAGGCGACTGGCGGTGGGGCTGGATCAGAACCGACTGGGTATGTTGCTGGCCGTATTGCACCGGCACGGTGGTTTGTTTATGGCCGATCAGGATGTGTATGTGAACGTGGTAGGCGGCGTCAAAGTCACCGAGACCGGCGCGGATCTGGCCGTGTTGCTGGCCATCGTGTCCAGTTTCCGTGATCGCGCCCTGCCGCATGATCTGGTAGTGTTTGGTGAGGTCGGGCTGGCTGGCGAGATCCGTCCGGTGCCCAGTGGTCAGGAGCGTTTGCAGGAAGCTGCGAAACACGGTTTCAAACGCGCCATTGTGCCTAAAGCTAATTGCCCCAAGCATGCGGTGCCGGGCATGGAAATTATCGGCGTCAGTAAATTGTCGGAAGCACTGGCTGCCTTGTAAGAGTATACAAATCAACAGGGATTACACTCTGCTTATGCTGTCTTCATATGTTGAATTTGCTCAATCCAACTACCTTAATCTGTTTGCCATGGTGTTTTTTATTGTGTGTTTCAGGGGGTACCTGAATTACACATCGCGGCGCAGCGTTGATACGCCCTGTCTGGCCTACGCCATGCACCGCTACCGCAAGCAATGGATACGCATGGCGCTGATCCGTGAGAACCGCATCACCGACACCAATATTGTGGCCAACCTTGAGCGCAACGTATCGTTTTTTGCCTCAACCACGCTGCTGGTGCTGGCGGGTCTGGTCACTATGCTGGGTTCATCGGATGTGATGTTGGGCATGCTCAACGACTTGCCGTTTTCTGACCAGAGCACACTGGCGCAGTGGGAAATCAAAGTGGTGTTGCTGATCTGCCTGTTTGTGTACGGATTTTTTAAATTTACCTGGAGCCTGCGCCAGTTTGGCCTGGTGTCGGTGATGATTGGCAGTGCGCCGGAAAAATCCTTGCAGCCGACTGTGGAGGAGATGAATCGCCATGTCGACTCGATTTCCAAAATGGCCTCAAAAGCCTCGGGCAATTTTAATAATGGGCTGCGCAGTTACTATTTTGCCATGGCGGCGCTGGGCTGGTTCCTCAATGCCTGGGTACTGATAGGCCTGTCGGTGTTTGTGGTGTTTATTCTTTATCGCCGCGAGTTCAAGTCCGATACCTTGGGCATCATGATGGATGATCTGCCCGAAAACTGAGTCAGCAAAGTGTGCGATATGGTATCGGGGTGGCTGCTGATTGACGTGCGATAAAAAAACAGGCTTGAAGCAGGTGAATGCCTCAAGCCTGTTGTCTTCAATCTGACAGGCTAGTCCTTTCAGATTAGCCTGCTCAGATAAACAAGCTTTTCTAACAAACAAGCAGTCTCACACAAAATAGGATTTAAGCGGCGGGAAGCCGTTAAATTCAATCGCGCTGTAACTGGTGGTGTAGGCGCCGGTTGAGAACCAGTACAACCGGTCACCGGACGCCAGATTCAACGGCAGCTCCGGTTTATACTGCTCGTACATGATGTCGGCGCTGTCACAGGTCGGGCCGGCAATAATGACTTCTTCGGGCTCACCCTGTTTCTCGACGTAAATCGGGTACTTAATACTCTCGTCCATGGTTTCGATCAGACCGGAGAACTTGCCGACATCGGTATAAATCCAGCGGTGCAGTGAGGTGTTTGATTTGCGCGAAATCAGAATGACCTCCGATACCAGAATACCGGCATTGGAAATCAGTGAACGGCCGGGCTCCAGAATAATCTCCGGAAAGTCGTCACCAAAATCTTCCTGAATAAACCGCGTAATTTCCTCAGCGTACGTTGGCAGCGTGTTCGCGCGGGTCACGTAATTGGCCGGGAAGCCACCACCCAGATTGATCATTTTCAGGGTGATGCCGTCTTCTTCTTTCAGACGCTCAAAAATCACTTTCACTTTGGCGATGGCCGAATCCCACACACCAATATCACGCTGCTGTGAACCGACGTGGAAAGAAATGCCGTAGGGCTCCAGCCCTAGTTCGCGCGACAGAATCATCAGATCGATGGCCATGTCTGTGTGACAGCCGAACTTGCGCGACAATGGCCAGTCTGCAGTATGGCTGCCTTCTGTCAGGATGCGCGCGTATATGCGTGAGCCGGGGGCAGCACGCGCAATATTGCGCAGGTCTGCTTCAGAATCCGTGGCAAACATTCGCACACCTTTTTCGTAGAAGTAGCGGATGTCTTTGCTCTTCTTGATGGTGTTGCCATAGCTGCAACGTTCCGGAGGCACACCCAGGCCCAGCAGTTTGTCGAGCTCATAAATTGAGGCCACGTCAAAGTTGGAGCCCTTGTCCTTCAGCAAGTTGATGATTTCCGGCGCAGGGTTGGCTTTAACCGCGTAATAAATTTTTGAGTATGGAAAATACTCGATCAAAGTGTCGTAGTGCTCGCTGATGGTGTTCAGATCGATCACCACAAACGGTGTCTCCTGAGTGTCCGCCATCGCTTTCATACGGTTAAAGGTATCCAGCGGGTAGAAATCTTCAATCTTGATGGGTTCAGTGCTCATTCTTGGTGGTGACTCCTATAGCCAGTGCATGAGTGCGCTGACTGGGCATGTGTGATAGTGCGGGTTAGTAGACTGCTGGCAGGAGAGTCAGCGTTGGTGGCGCGCATTGTAACAAACGCATCCCCCGCGTAAAACGAAGATTTTTGTTTTCAGGGAAATCAGGCTGGCTTTTTTACAGACAAGGACAATAATAGCGGCCTCGGCCAACACAATCGGATGTTGTTGAGCCTTGCACAGTGTCTGGATTGTTAATGGATATTTTTTTAAAACTGGGCTGGTACTTCAGGGAGCAATGGCGCCGCTATGTGGTGGCCGGGTTGCTACTGGTTATTGTCGACGTGCTTGAGCTGTCAATTCCCTGGCTGGTCGGTCGTCTGATCGACGACGTGGTTGCCCGCTCGCTTGATTCGCAGCGCCTGATGACCTACGTGATCAGTGTCCTGGTATTGGCGGTGTTGATTTACATCATGCGCTTTTTATGGCGCATGTTTTTATTCAGCGCTTCTTTCCAGCTTGCTGAACGTCTGCGACAACAGGTCTACCAACACCTCACCCTGATGGCGCCGGGCTTTTACAACAAACACCGCACTGGCGACCTGATGGCGCGTGCCACTAACGATGTCACCGCCGTTGAAATGACGGCAGGCGAGGGTGTGTTATCCGGTCTGGATGGTCTGGTGACTGGCATATTGGTGCTGGCAGTGATGATGATCACCGTCAGCTGGGAATTGACATTGGTCGCCTTGCTGCCATTCCCGCTGATGGCCTGGTTCTTTTTTGTGATTGGCACTCGCCTGCATGATGGATTCCGTGATGCACAGGAGCGCTTTTCTGATCTGAATGACAAGGTTCAGGAATCGGTTTCTGGTATTCGGATGACCCGCGCCTTTGGTCGTGAAGTGCGTGAAGATGCTGATTTTATGCGCGTCGCCGATCGTGCGGCAGAAGCCAATATGCGTGTAGCTGCAACCGACTCTCTTTACGATCCTGCGATTTTTATCACCGTAGGCGTGTCGTTTATGGTGTCCATCGCCATGGGTGCGTGGCTGATCGAGCAGGACAGAATCACCCTGGGTCAGCTGACCAGTTTCACCATGTATCTGGGATACCTGATCTGGCCCATGTTTGCCTATGGTTGGTTACTGAATCTGGTTGAGCGCGGCAGCGCGGCGTATGAGCGAATCACCGCGTTGCTGGATGCCAGATCACCAGTGCAGGATGACGGCACACGGGTGTCAGCGACCAACATTGATATTCATTGGCAGGTCGATGCGTTTGAGTATCCCGGCGCCAGTAGTGACGCGTTGTCGAACATTGACCTGCGCGTGGCACAAGGCCAGACGCTGGGAATTGTTGGCGCTACCGGGGCGGGCAAGTCAACACTCATCAGCCTGTTGCTGCGCTATTACGATCATGATGCAGCGACCGTCAGCATCGGCGCTGAGTCAGTCAAGGGTTACACGCTGGAGTCGCTGCGCGGGATGATTGCGGTGGTTCCCCAGGATGCATTTTTGTTCACCGCCAGCATTGCGCAGAATATTGCGCTCGGCAGTCCCGAAGCGACGATAGAGCAGATACGTGCCGTGGCGCGTCTGGCCTCAGTTGAGCAGGACATTCTGCGCTTTCCGGCCGGCTATGACACCTTGGTAGGAGAGCGCGGCGTAACGCTCTCTGGCGGACAGAAACAGCGCATTGCCATTGCCCGCGCTTTGTTGCTGGATGCGCCTATTTTGGTACTGGATGACGCTTTGTCTGCAGTGGATGTCAGCACTGAACGCAATATCCTGTCGCACCTCAGACACGCGCGGCAGGGCCGCACCACGATCATTCTGTGCCATCGCCTGTCCGCTGTTGAGGATGCCGATCAGATTGTGGTGCTCAGTCATGGCGAGATAAAGGAACGCGGAACACATACCCGTCTGCTGCAGGAAAAAGGCTGGTATTCACGCATGTATGACTATCAGAAACTGGAGCAGGCCGTTGCATCAGGACGATGAGTTACCACAACGACTGGACCGGCGCTCGTTACGGCGGCTGCTGCGCTATGCGCTTGCCTATCCGCGGCTGCTGAAACAGTCAGCCGCATTGCTGATTCTTGGCACCCTCGGGCAAGTGATGGGCCCGGTGCTGGTGAAGATATTTCTGGATGACTATGTCACCCAGTCACATTACCCGCTGAATGACTTGCTGATGTTGGGTTTTGCCTATGCAGCACTTTATGGCTTGTCGGCCTGGGCTGGTTACTGGCAGGCCATGCGTCTGAATGAAATCGCCTTTAATGTCGTGCGCAGTTTGCGCGCTCAGGTATTCAGCACTGTCATCCGTAAACCGCTGTCCTACTTTGATCACCGGCCCACCGGCAAACTGGTCTCGCGCATCACCAATGACACCGAAGCCATCAAGGATTTGTTTCTGCATGTGCTGTCGACGTTTGTACAAGGCATTGTGCTGATGATTGCCATTTTTATTGCCATGGCAATTCTGGACCCGCGGCTGATGCTGGTGTGTCTGATTATTGTTCCTGTGATGTTTATGGTGATGCTGACCTATCAGCGCTTGAGTGCCCCGCGCTATCACAAAGCACGCAGTATTCTCAGCCAGATCAATGCCACCTTGAGTGAGTCAGTACAAGGCATGCGCATTATTCAGTTGATGAACCAGCAGCGCCGCTTTAATCAGGATTTTGTAAAAACCAGTCAGAGTCACTTTGCGGCACGCATGACCAATCTGAAACTCGATGCCATGCTGCTGCGACCGATGCCGGACCTGCTGGGCACGCTGACGCTGGCCGGTGTGCTGTTCTATTTTGGCTCACTGTCCATGACCACCGCAGTTGAGATAGGCGTGATCTATGCATTTGTGAATTACCTGGCACGTATCACCGAACCCGTGCTGCAGATGACTCAGCGCCTGAGCATGCTGCAACAGGCGGTCGTCGCCGGCGAGCGCGTGTTTGAGATTCTGGATGAAGGCTCACAAACGCATACCAGTGCCAATCAACAGATCACCCGCGGGCACGTTGAATTCAAGGATGTCTCCTTCAGTTATGACGGCGAACACCCGGTGTTGCGTAACATCAGTTTCAGTGTCGAACCTGGCCAGTTTTACGCCATTGTCGGGCACACCGGCAGCGGCAAAAGTACGCTGATGAGTTTATTGATGCGATTCTATGCGCCGCAAACCGGCCAGATTTTATTGGATGGCTGGCAGCTTCATGAGATTGACCAGGACAGTCTGCGTAACCAGGTCGGTGTGGTCTTGCAGGATCCGTTTATTACCACCGGCACGGTTCGCGACAACATCTGCCTGGGGCAGAACATGACCGATGAGCAGATCATGCGAGCCGCAGATCAAGCGCAGATTCACGAGTTTGTGATGACCCTGCCGTTGGCGTACAACACCCCCATGGATGAGCGCGGCGCCAACTTCTCAACGGGGCAGCGACAGTTGTTATCACTGGCGCGCACTCTGGCGCACAAACCACGCATCCTGATTCTGGATGAGGCAACCGCCAATATCGATAGTCACACTGAAGCCGTTATCCAGTCTGCGCTGATGCAGCTCAAGGGCAGCACCAGTATCATCGCGATTGCACACCGGCTCAGCACCATCACTGCGGCGGATCAGATTCTTGTGTTGCATCAGGGTGAGATTACTCAGCGTGGTTCGCATCAGCAGTTGCTGGCGCATGAGGGGCTTTACCGGAATATGTATTTGTTGCAGCAGAGTCGGGTGGTTTGATTTTGCTGTTTTGGTCAGAGCGCTGAATGCTGATTTTGCTGTTTTGGTCAGAGCACTGAATACGGACTGAGCAAGGGAGTGTGGGTCTCAGAACGGCGCTACGCGCCTGATTGTTCTTCGACGCACATCCCCTTGCTCAGTCCTGATTAAGTGCAGCGGCGTCGGGGATCAGAACCGCGGGGCTTGATTGTTCTTCGAAGTCAGTGATCGTGGTTCTTGCGGTTTTTTTCGAGTACACACGAAACTAAAAAAGTGACCAGCGTGATCACTGGATATTTGACTAGATCAAGGTCTTCAGTCCCTATACGTAGATAGTCAAATGCCAAGATCGCAATTCCTATTGCTAGCGAGGCGGAAAAGATTCTAAGCATCTGAGCTCTCCCTTTGAAACGATTTAAAAATTGGCGGACGCCATAAGGCGACCGCCAATGTGATCAATCTGCATAACTAAAGATTGCCGGATCCAAAAGCATTCTGGCACCACTACGCTGAGCATAATCGGTCATGTAATCATTAAACTGATTGAAGCCACTGATGACACCTTCAAGTTCGCCTACAGCTTGCCAAATAGTGTTTACAGTAAGGCCAAGCACAATCTGCAACGCCCAATTCCCCCCTGAAACCTGCTCAATCTCTTCGCATGTCAGTACTTGCATAATTCCTCCTTGAATCAGCGATTGTTTACCAGTAGTCAGCGTTCTAAAGACGCTATGAATGTTGTAGCTGGCTGGCAGTCTAGATGCAAAAAAATCTTGGGCTTCAGAGCGGAAACAGGATTGCGGAATCAACCACTACAACAGGGCACAGGCAGGGGATGTGCATCAAAGAACAACGAGGCGCATAGCGCCGTGCGGGATCAACCACTACAACAGGGCACGGGCAGGAGGTGTGCGTCGAAGAACAATCAGGCGCAAAGCGCCGTTCTGAGACCCACACCCCCTGCCCGTGCCCGGGTCAAAGACCAAGACCCACACCCCCTGCCCGTGCGCGGTAACGGATCACTCCCCCCGCAACGCCGCCTGCGCAGCAGCCAGACGGGCTATCGGCACCCGCGGAGGCGAACAGCTCACGTAATGCAGACCCAGCTTATGGCAGAAATCGATAGAATCCGGATCACCAGCATGCTCGCCAC
>JBFZEG010000181.1:0-10258 GCA_041306975.1 Gammaproteobacteria bacterium
TGATACCCATCACAATAAACAGGTTTACACCATGATCCATCTGAAACACCTGTCACTGGTCTGCGCCATCGCCGCCAGTTCCATCAGCTACAACACGTTTGCCCAGATCGCCGACAGCCCGCTTCTGCAAGCATTAACACCGGTCACCGACGAGATGCTGCGCAACCCGCCCGCTGCCGACTGGCTGAATTGGCGCCGCACCTACGACACTTACGGCTTCAGCCCACTGGATCAGATCAATACTGACAACGCCGCCAATCTCACCGAAGCTTGGCGTGTGGCGCTGCAACCCGGCTCCAATACCCCGACGCCGCTGGTGCATGATGGCGTGATGTTTATGCTGACCACGGAAGATACTCTGTTGGCCATGGATGCCAGCAGTGGCGAGTTGTTATGGACTTACAAACATCAGACCGATGCAAACGCCCAGCCCAGCGCCAAGATTGGAATCGCGCTGCACGGCGACATGATCATCATGCCGACTAACGACATTCACATGTTGGCTATCAACGCCAAAACCGGCGAACTGATTTGGGACACCGCCATTGAAGGCGCGCGCATGGGCCGACGCGGTCACCAGCTGCATGCCACACCCTTGATTGCCAACGGCATGGTGATTCAGGGAGTCACCGCCACCATGGTGCCGGAAGGTGGTTTTATGGTGGGACTGGATTTGCAGACCGGTGCTGAAGTCTGGCGCTTTTATGCCATTCCGCGTCCGGGCGAGCCCGGTGATGAAACCTGGAACGCGCTGGAACTGAGCGCGCGCAGCGGCGGCTCTATCTGGATGCCGCCCAGTTATGACCCGGAACTGGACCTGGTGTACTTCGGCACAGCACCCACTTATGACACGGCATCCTTGCTCAATAAGGTAGACCTGCCCGGTATCACTAACGATGGTCTGTATACCAATTCAACCGTCGCGCTGCGCTCGCGCACCGGCGAACTGGCCTGGCACTTTCAGCATGTGGCCAATGACCAATGGGATCTGGACTGGACGTACGAGCGGCAGATCATGCAGGTACCCGTGAACGGGGTAATGCGCAAAGCCGTGGTCACCGCAGGCAAAATGGCGCTGTTTGATGCGCTGGACGCTGCCACGGGTGAATACCTGTATTCACTCGATCTTGGGTTGCAGAACCTGATTGCCTCGATTGATCCGGTAACTGGCGCCAAGACCATGAATCCGAATGCCGCGCCCGTGGCTGAGTCATCGCAGTTTGTGTGCCCGTTTGCAGCCGGCGGTCGTAACTGGCAGGCCAGCTCTTATAACCCGGACAGCAAGGTGTTGTTTATGCCGATAGCACAGATGTGCATGATTGGCGGCCCGCTGGGCGGCAACAGCATTCTGTCCACCGGTGCATCACTGACACCGGCGCCCTTCCCCGATCGTGAAGGCGAGTTTGGTCGGCTGCAGGCAGTGAACATGGAAACCCGCGAGCTGCTGTGGGACTTCCGTGAAATGGCTCCGCCGACCACGGCGATTGTTGCCACCGCAGGTGATGTGATTTTTGGCGGCATGCTCGATCACTCATTCAAAGCCATCAATGCCAACAACGGTGACATCCTCTGGCAAACCAGTACCGGTGATATTCCGGCGTCTTATCCGATTACGTACATGGCCAACGGCAAACAACATGTGGCAGTGGTGGTTGGGCAACCCACCATTCACGCTGGCACGTTTATGGGCGCGGTCACCGCGATGACCGGAGGCGCAGAAGGTCCGCTCGGCAAATTGCAGAGTCAGGGCCCGGCACTGATTGTTTACGCGCTGGAGTAAACGTTGCTGTCGTAAGACGCCGCTCTCGCCCTATAATGGTGCGATTTAGAGGAGAGTATCCATGTCGCACTACACCATACTGACGGCTGCCGCATTGGCAGCCGCTGAACTTGAAACCGGCCTTGATGCTGGCGATGCCATCATTGTCCGCTCACCCGTTGACGGCGGCAAACTTGCCTGCCTCAAACCAACCGCTCTGGCTGATATGCCTGGCATTATTGATGCCGCGCAACAGGCCTTTTTACAGTGGCGAACCGTCCCGGCGCCGCGACGCGGGGAGCTTGTGCGCCTGCTGGGTGAAGAGCTGCGCGCGGCCAAACATGAACTCGGCGCGCTGGTCACCCTGGAAGCCGGCAAGATCCGCTCGGAAGGGCTTGGTGAAGTACAGGAGATGATCGATATCTGCGACTTTGCCACCGGACTATCGCGACAACTGTATGGCCTGACCATTGCTTCCGAGCGACCCGGTCACCGCATGATGGAAAGCTGGCATCCCATGGGCACCTGCGCGGTGATCTCGGCATTCAACTTTCCGGTTGCAGTCTGGGCTTGGAATGCCGCGCTGGCATTGGTGTGTGGCAACCCGGTGATCTGGAAGCCTTCTGAAAAAACGCCACTGACTGCCATGGCCACCATGAAAATTGTCGAGCGCGCCCTGGCACGTTTTGCTGACGCCCCCGCTGGCTTGTTACAACTGGTGATTGGTGGCGCGGATATCGGCGATGCGCTGGTCTGCAGCAAGCAGGTTGCGATTGTCTCTGCCACCGGCTCAACGCGCATGGGCAGCATTGTGGGCCCAAAGGTTGCTGCGCGTTTTGGTCGCTCGATTCTCGAACTCGGCGGCAACAACGCCATGATTGTGGCACCGTCCGCTGATCTTGATATGGCAGTGCGCGCCATTGTGTTTTCCGCCGTCGGCACTGCCGGCCAACGCTGCACAACGCTGCGGCGCCTGTTTGTGCATGAATCCATCCATGATCAACTGGTGGATAACGTCAGAAAAGCCTATGCCAGCCTGCCGATTGGCGACCCGCTGGACGCCGGCACACTGATCGGGCCGCTGATTGACGCCGCAGCGCTGCAACACATGCAACAGGCACTGGCGCAGGCGAGCCATCAGGGCGGTAAAATTTATGGCGGTGAGGCTGTTACGGCCGGTGTGCCGGGCGGCGCCTATGTCACACCGGCGCTGGTATTGATGCCCGGGCAGAGCGACGTGGTCCGACACGAAACCTTTGCGCCGATTCTTTACGTCATGAAGTATCAGTCATTGGACGATGCCATTCACCTGCAGAATGACGTGCCACAGGGCCTGTCGTCCTGCATCTTTACGCTAAATCTGCGCGAAGCGGAACAGTTCCTGTCGGCGGCAGGTTCTGATTGCGGTATCGCCAACGTCAACATCGGCCCTTCGGGCGCAGAGATTGGCGGTGCGTTTGGCGGTGAAAAAGAAACTGGCGGCGGCCGTGAAAGCGGATCTGACGCCTGGCGCGGCTACATGCGCAGGCAAACCAACACCATCAACTATTCAAGTCAGTTGCCGCTGGCACAAGGCGTCAAGTTTGATTTTTGACGCAGGGTTTATCGCAGGAGAGCAAGACATGTCAGTGCAACAAAAAAGTTTTAACAAGATAGCCGTATTAGGACTTGGCAAAGTGGGACATCTGGCAGCCGAGTTGCTGCAAGACAGTGGATTTGAAGTGACCGGCATCGACAATCGCGCCATCGATGCGCCGTTTGCCACACAAGAGGCAGATCTGACCGATATTGGTGGGCTCAGCGATCTGTTAAAAAATCAGCACGCAGTGTTATCGTGCTTGCCCTACCACCTGAACACGGCCGTCAGCAGCGCCGCGCATGAACTTGGCCTGCATTATTTTGACCTGACCGAAGATGTACCAACAACGCGGCACATCCGCAAGCTCGCAGAAACCTCGCACGGCATCATGGCGCCGCAGTGTGGTCTCGCCCCCGGTTTTGTGGGCATTGTGGCGGCAGACCTGGCTAACCAGTTTCACAAGGTACGTTCCATCCGCTTACGCGTGGGCGCGCTGCCGCAGAACCCCACGGGTCTGCTCGGTTACGCCTTTAACTGGTCACCGGAAGGCGTGGTAAATGAATACCTCAACGACTGTGAAGTGATTGAGGAAGGTGTGCTGAAATCTGTTTCAGCCATGGAATGGATTGAGCAGATTTATATTGATGGCATGCAACTGGAAGCCTTCACCACCTCTGGCGGCTTGGGCACCATGTGTGAAACCTACCTGGGCATCATCGACAACCTGGACTACAAAACCATGCGTTACCCGGGTCACGTCAAACTGATGAACTTCTTTTTCCACGAACTGTTGATGCGTGAAAACCGCGCAGAAGCAGGACGCATTCTCACCAACGCCAAACCGCCGGTGGATGAAGATGTTGTTTATGTGCATGTGGCCGCCGAAGGTCAGACCGACAGCGGGTTGCGCAGAAAGGAATTTGTGCGCGCTTATTACCCGCTCACCATCAACGGGAAATCGCGTACCGCTATCGCCTGGACAACGTCGGCCTCGGTAGTGTCAGTGATCGAGATGGTCAGAGACGGCGCGCTACCCGATACAGGATTCCTGAAACAAGAGTCCATACCCCTGGACGCCTATCTGGCAACACGCACCGGCGACTTTTTCCGGACAGGTCGTCAGTAGCCGGCGTTTTTTGGCGTCAGTCGGTCATCCTCAGCAGATCGTCAGCAGCCTGTAACACTTTTGCCCTGACCGGCGCTGGCAGATCGGTGCGTTGTTGCAGAAACTGCCTGACGGTTTGTGCGGCCTCGACCGAACTGTGGCCATCCAGCGTGGCATTTAGCCAGCGCAACGGAAAAAAGATATCTCCGGTGCGCTGGATTTCCTCGGTCAGCGTGAGGGCGTCATTCAGTGCATCAAGTGCGGATGGTGCCCGCAGCGGGTGATTCAGTGCGCGCTGCGCATCGAGTACCCACGATTCCACACGCCGATTACGGAGCTGCGCAAATGAGTCAAACAGCGCGCGACGCTGTGCCACGTCCGCACTGAAGGCCGCACGCACAAACTCAAAGCGCGCCAGACGATCGGGGTTGCTGATGCGGGTTTGCTGCTCGTCCAGAATCGCCTGCGCCAGGGGTACTTCACGCAGTGCCAGCGCTTCCGCCAAGGCAATGTACTGCTGCTCTTGTAACGGCAGACCTGGCGGTGTCTCTGTCATCCGCCAGATGTTTTCCAGCCTGGTCACACCTTGTGGTGACAGGGTGACATCCACAATGGCGTTAAACCATGCCCCTTTCTGCCCGGCACCGGGTGCGGTTTCCAGGCCTTGCCACAATAAGGTTTCAAGGCTTTCCGCCCGCGCCAGGCGCTCGTCTGCTGTCAGCATCCGCCAGAACGAGTTACGCAGCAAACCCAGCATTTGCTGGGTCAGCAGCTCATCAGTTTCCGTGCCCAACGCCAGACTGAGCGCATCAAAATAGGCGACTGGGGCCAGACGTCTGTCCAACACCTCTTCCCACAGATTCTGCCAGCTGACAGCCCGATGTAATGGATTCTCCAGCGTGGCCGCGATGTTAAGCAACTGAAGACGGCTTTCATCGTCCAGCTCAAAGCGCCCGTAGCTGACGCCGTCACTGCCAGCCATTATAAAATCCGGCGCGCGCAGTTCCGGCAGCGGCAACACCGCAGACTCCCCCTGAAGATCGATAAATTGTTCGCTGACCACATTGCCATAGACCAGCAGCAGACTGACGCGCTGCTGCCAACGCAGCCCACGGGTACTGTTATCGTCCAGCTGCGTCACCTCAATACCATCACCGGTCCAGCGTGCGTTGATGCGCGGGCGCCCCGGCTCATCCACCCATGCCTGACTCCAGCGCAGCAGATCCTCATCACTGAGTTCGTCCAGAATGCTGATGAGATCTGTCCAGCTGGCATTGGCAAACTGATAATCCTGCAGGTACTGGCGCAGACCTTCCTGCAGTGTTGCTTCACCGATTAACTGCTCCAGTTGCTGCATCACCACCGGGGCCTTCTGATAAATGATCGCGCCATACAAAGAGCCGGCATCGCGCAGGTTAGCCAGCGGCTGGCGAATAGGATTGGCGCCGCCGGTGCGGTCCACCGCGTAGGCTGTGGGGTGGTGTGCCTGAAAAAACCGCAGCGGCATGTTCAGGTCAGGAAACGCAGGCCCGGCAATTTTTGCGGCCAGAAAATTGGCAAAAACTTCCTTCATCCACACATCATCAAACCAGCGCATGGTGACCAGATCACCAAACCACATGTGCGCGGTTTCGTGGGCAATCAGACTGGCGCGCCCTAATTCCTGTGTGCGCGACGCCGTGGGGTCAAGGAACAGTGTCTCCGCGCGGTACCAGATGGCGCCAGGGTGCTCCATACCACCAAACTGAAAGGCAGGCACGGCAAAAAAATCAAATTTCCCAAACGGGTAGGCAATGCCTGTGTAGTCTTCCAGCCAGGTCAGCGCAGTAGCATGCAGATCAAAAATAGCCTCCAGGTTGCGCGCCAGTTTGTCCGCATCGGTTTCGCGGTGATAAAGGGTAAACGTGCGGCCATTGCGTTCCGCGCTGGCGGTCTGCAGATCACCGGCCGCAAAGGCAAACAGATAACTGCTGATGGGCAAGGTCTGCTCGAACATCAGCCGATGCCGCGAGGCATCGCTGGCAACCGGCGCCCGGTTAAGTATGGCGGCATTCGCCAGTGCCTGCCAGGGTGCGGGAATGGTGAGTGTCAGCTCATAACGTGCCTTGATGTCGGGTTGCTCAAACACCGGAAAAGCCGTCGATGCCCGGTCCGGCACAAACAACGCATACATAAAATCCTGTTGGCGGTTCAGCGCAGTGTCGGTGCTCTGGAAGCTGACCGACACGTATTGTTGACCGGGCTGCAAAGCCGAGGCAGGAATCACAATGTGATCGGTGATCACCTCATAAGGTACGGCGCGGCCGTTCAGGCGCACACTGATGACGTTCTCAGCGGGTGCGCGAAAATCCAGCACAATCGGCAAACTCATATCGGTTTGGGTAAAGCGGATATCCACCTCTCCGCGCACCGCATCGCTGGCGTTAAGTGGTATGTCAAAATGCAGGGTGTACAGAACATCGGTGATGGCGGCGGCTCTTAGCTGTGCCAGCGACCGCGCCACGCCCGGCGCAAGCACATCGGCGGTGGTAAACAGGCCGATGGGATCAGCGACCTGAGGGCTGTCCGCCAACGAACTGTCTGAGGTCATTTCCGGCCCCCTTGTTGTCTCAGGCGGCTGCTCGCCGCACCCAATCAGCGTCATTACCACCAATAACAAGCACAGCCGCTGCCAGAATTTTTGAGTCGCCACAATTTGTCCTGTTCACTTAAGTAATCACCGCTGTCAGTATACGTGTCTGCGCTGAATTCACTAACAGACAGTTGAACGCGCGTGACAGATTTTTCAGGGAAAACAGCTTATGGCGGGCAGTACAGTCAAAACACGCCGGTGGAGCGGTGGGCCGGGCGCGGTGGTCGCGGCGGCGTTTATCGGGCCTGGCACGGTCACCGTCTGCACACTGGCGGGCGTGCAGTTTGGCTTTGCCTTGCTGTGGGCCATGCTGCTGTCGACGGTGGCCACGGTGATTCTTCAGGATATGTCGGCGCGTATCGGCATTGTGACCGGTCGCGGACTCGGGGAAGTCATCCGTGCACAACTGACCCGCCCGCTGCCCAGATTTCTGGTGCTTGGCCTGATCATGTTTGCCATTGTGGCCGGCAACGCAGCCTATGAAGCGGGCAATATCAGCGGCGCCCGGTTGGGGCTGGAGACACTGTTTGCTATCAACCGTCCGCAATCAGCGCCTTTGTTGAGTGTGCTGGTTGGCGCCATTGCCTTTGGGTTTTTGTATCAGGGCAGTTACCGCGTTCTGGAACGCGTTATGGTCAGTCTTGTGGTGCTGATGAGCCTGGCATTCCTGTTGACTGCTGTACTCACCCGGCCCGACATCGGGGCGTTGCTGAGCGGTCTGTTGGTGCCATCGGTCAGTGATGCCAGCATCCTGACCATTGTTGGACTGATCGGTACCACGGTAGTGCCCTACAATCTGTTTCTGCACGCCGCCCTGGTCAGGGAAAAGTGGCAGGGCACGCAACATCTGTCCGATGCCCGCGTCAACAGTTTGATCGCCGTCAGTCTGGGCGGTCTGGTGTCGATGGCCATCATTGTCTCGGCGGCTGCAATCAACAGTGATACTGTCAGCAATGCGGTTGATCTGGCACGTGGCCTGGAACCGTTGTTTGGCAGTTTTGCCCGCTATTTCCTGAGCCTGGGATTGTTTGCGGCCGGCATCACCTCAGCGATGACCGCTCCATTGGCAGCGGCTTTTGTTGCGCGCGGCTGTCTTGGCTGGAGTGAATCAGAGGGTGGGTTAAAAAGCTGGCGTTTCCGCGCCGTATGGATGTTTGTGCTGTTGATGGGCGTGGTGTTTTCGTCACTGGGCATCAACCCGATTGATATTATCCGCGCCGCGCAGGTGGCCAACGGCATCACTCTGCCACTGGTAGTGGGCATCATTTTGTGGCTGGTCAATCAGCCCTCGGTGCTGGGGGAACACCGCAATACACTGCTGCAGAATATTGCTGGCGGCGTGATTTTCCTGGTGACCATCGCCCTGGGATTGCGAGCCATTGTGCTGGTGATTGGTGCGCTTTGATAATGGTGTGAGACAGGGGGCTTTCTTGTCCAAAAGCCATGATCAGGGCGCCAGCATGCGCGCCTCACGCAGCGCCAGACGCAATCTGGCTTCATCAATCAACTGGAAAACCGTGGCATACGTTTGTGTGCCCACCTTGATAAGGTCTTTGTACAGCCCGCTTGTCACTTCAAATTCACCGCTGCACACCGGCTGTTGCCGCAGAACCGTGGGCGTTGCTGCCGTGTTAAAGGCTCGCGATTTAACAATCTGAATAATGCCCTGCCCCATATCGATAACGTTAAACACCAGATCGATGTGAGACAGACCATCCACGCTGGCAGGCTGACCAGCATTCAAAATTCTCACGCATGACTGGATAGTCATGTCTGCCTCTGTCAGCAAGCCGATGTTGTTCAGTCCGGTCTTCAGCGCGGGATCGGGTGCCACTCCCGGGAACGCGACCATCCAGTCGCGGGTCGGGCGGTATTGATGGATTGCAGAGGATGACACGCTGACCGATTCAGGCGCATTGTTGTTCAGTTGCAAGTTTATTTTCATCAGGGTTTGAAACCCGTCACCAGCCTCCGTACCTGACCGTCCGGAATACCGGGGGCCATTGTCGTTGACCTGCACAAAAAGACTGTGCTGGCCATTGCCTACAAAATTTACCGTCTGCCAGTTGCCGACATTGGTCACACCGAGCTCTTCCACCAACTCATTGTCCAGAAAGCGGTCGCCGTTACGATCAATTCGCTGACCGGGCAAATGCCAGATGGCTTTAAGAGCATGACGTTCCAGATCACTGCCCAGCACCCGCACTCTCACACTACCCGGGCTTTCCCCAGCGGCGATCTCCACATTAGCCATGGGCGGATTGTTAAACAGTGGCGTGGTCTGCACCGTCAGGGACAGCGTCAACAACAACTCAGGCGCTGTCACCAGCTGCGGGTTCTCCACCACGTAAATTGTCCATTCACCCGGGATGTATTTGATGACACTGGTCTGTATGAAGCTAAAGGTTGAAAAGCAAGCGCTGCGGGCCCTGCAGCTGAGCTGCCAGTTATCACGCCGGTATTCATAACCGCTGGGATCAACCACGACCACCTGCACAGGAATCTCAATGTCAGCCTGATTGTTAAAATTTCCAAGCGGCGCAAACAGCCTCACCCACGCATCATCCGGTGTGTTTGCTGTCACCACCGTCAATGCCTGATCAAACTGCGCCTGTGTGCTTAATACCAACATGGCATCAGAGGTGACACGTGAGTTCTGATTATCTTTAAACAGAAACTGTGTCTTGCCAGTACTGGCCGCAGGCGGCGGAAAGAACTGCCACTCACTCAAGGACTTCAGCGGATCAACTGGATTGGCCGGCGCTCCATACATGACCTGCACGGCGCGGATGTCATCCGTGCGCGGGTAACGAAGATATGTGTAAGGGTTGGCATACATGATGGAGTCAGGTGTATCTGAATGCCCCAACCCCAGCAGATGACCCAGTTCATGCACCAGCACACTGGTCATGCCGGATTCACATGTTGCAGACGTGCAGGATGAATTTAACTGCACAAAACCATCTGTGTAGGGAAAATACCCCAGTACGTTACTGTATGCACCCGAGCGCGGACCCGCTTTCGCGGCAAACGCGTCTGTGCTGTTGGTCCAATACACGTTAACAATGCCATCGCGAAAGGATTGCGGGTTATTGTGATCAACCGGATAGTTGCCTGCCGGCAGAATTTCAAAACGCACGCCGCTGACACGTGACCAGATGGCCGCTGCCTCTGTCAACAATG
>JBFZEG010000195.1:0-6087 GCA_041306975.1 Gammaproteobacteria bacterium
AAACCGGGTCATGTCACCACGGGGATGCCGGGCAACATTGTTGAGGTGTTGGTCAAACAAGGTGATCAGGTTAGAGCAGGGCAGGCAGTGTTGATCACCGAAGCCATGAAAATGGAAACCGAAATTCACGCGACCATTGCCGGCACCGTCAAAGCAGTGCATGTCAGCAAAGGGGACAGAGTGACACCGGGTGAAGTGTTGATAGAAATTGAGTAAGGCGTGAGTGGCGGAAGGACATGGGAGTCGAACCCACCAGACACGCGTTGCGCATCTCACCGGAGTTGAAGTCCGGGCGCCCCACCGGGGACGATGTCCTTCCATAGTTAAGAGTTTACGCCAATTCGTCGCTCGCCGGGTGCCGATAGGCGCTGTGCATCACTCGCCGCTGCCGGTAGTAACGCGTAACACCCGCACGGTCCAGGGTTTCCAGTACCTTGATGGTCAGATTGCGGCCTATTGATGCGCGGTCCCGATAATCGGCCGCAGAAAAGCTGCCATCCGGGTTTTCCCGGCACAGTGCCTGCGCAACAGCGGCCAAATCGTCCAGACTTTCTGCCAGATAAAAACGGTTAGGGGCTACATTGATGACGTAATCCCACTGCTGTAGTAAATGCAAAAAACTCAGCATCGATTCCCGTTCCAGTCCAAGCTGTTTTGCCAATTCGCCGACAATGGGCGGGCACAGACCTGCGGGAGCCAGTGCCTCACGGACTCGTTGCCAGAGCATTTCATCGTGCGGTGCCAGTCTGGCGGTGTGCCCGGGCAACGCAATAATCGATCCGTGACGCTGCAATTGACCGGCAGTCACCAGTCGCTTAAGTAGCAGTTGTCCAGTCACACGGGATAATCCGGGAGCTGACGTGCGCAGCAGTTCCTGCTGATGAATACCCGGCAACATGGGTTGAGACTGGTGGGCGTGCCGGACTGTTTCCAGCAAGCGGGCATCAATCCTTGCCAATTGCAGTGTGCTCAACGCGCAGTGACCGAGTTGTATCACGCAGGCGGCATGGAGGGTGGCGTCGAGTTCATCTGCGCGCAGATTCCAGCGCTTTGCGAATGCCGGCAGATCTACCTCAATCAAATGTTCAGTTTCCACCGTCAAGGCTGCTAACGCATGGGTCGCCGTGCACAAGGCTTTAAGTCGTTGTATTGCCGCTGGTTTACTGCGGCCGCGTTGTCCGCCAAGCGGATCAAGCACCCGCCCTGCGCCCAGTGTGCGGTTGGCAGAGGGTTCACGCACAATAATGCAATCACCGACCAGGGTATGCACGGGCTGATCAAGCAGCACCTGCGCGAGGCCTGCCGATTCATCCAGCCAGACTAAATGGCCGCTGATGGCGCTGGCGCCTGTCAGAAATTGCAGCGTGCCGCGGTGAATGCGTGAATCAGGCAGCAGGCGTACCTGTATATCTATACGCGCACTGCTGTGTAACAGCGGACCGGCCAACAGCCAGTCCCCGCGCTGAGGGTGCCGGCTGTTGAAATCACCGGTCAGATTAAGGGCTGCGCGCTGCCCGGCACGTAGCTCGGAGACGGGTTGTCCGTCAATTTGCATGGTACGCAGCCGCACTGGCAGCATCTGCTCAGTGCCGATGTGAAAATCATTATTTTTTTGTTCAGCCAGTGACAATTGTCCGCTTAACAAAGTGCCGGTCACCACACAGCCCGCCCCTGGCACACTGAAGCGTCTGTCGATTAAAAAGCGCGGATGGCCTGAAGCACTTCGCGTCGTAATTGTTGAGGCCAGTGCGCGAATGGCCGTCAACAGATTGCTTATGCCTTCTCCGCTGGGTGCGCAGACCTCAATGACGGGCGAACCCGCCAGGCGAGTGTCTGCCAACAGTTCATGTATAGCCGCGTGACAGGTGCTCTTCTGTGCCGGGCTCGCGCGATCAATGGCGCTCATCACCACGATTGCGCGGTTGACACCCAGCAAGTCCAGCAGCACCAGGTGTTCCTCAGTCTGCGGCATGGGGCCTTCATCGGCAGCGATGACCAACAGCGCAGCGTCAACACCGGCGATGCCCGCCAACATCGTCCTGATAAATCGCGCATGTCCGGGGACATCAACAAATCCTATTGCCCCGGCCAAGGGGTCATGCAACCAGGCAAACCCCAGATCAATGGTCATGCCCCGCTGCTGCTCCTCAGGCAGCTGATCAGTATTCTTGCCTGTCAGTGCTTTGATCAGTGTGGTCTTGCCGTGATCAACGTGCCCGGACGTTGCAATAATCACGTGGCAGTCTCAGAGGCTGTCGCATCAGCCAGCCATTGTGAGCGCAGTGGCTGGGGATCTTCCACGCAGCGGCAATCCAATAGCAGGCTGTCATCGGCGATGCGGCCGATCACCGGTTGTGGCAGCTGGCGCAGCCGCGTGGCAAGTTCGCGCACCAGCCGACTCTGGCTGCGTTTGTTGCCTTGAATGCTGCGCAGGCGTAACGCAACACTGGGCAACAGATCCAGCGGAAGAGAGCCCGAGCCAATCTGACTGTGCACGTCGCAGGTATCCGTTACAAACCCCGGCCCGGCCCACTGAGCCAGGTCAGGCAGCAGCGTGTTGGCGGTTTGCTGAATCGCTGCCTGACTGCGCGTCAGCAGACGCAATGTCGGGATACGCAAGGTCAGAGTGTCCGGGTCGGCATACAGTTTTAATACCGCCTCCAGTGCTGCGAGGGTGAGTTTGTCGCAGCGCAGAGCGCGTTTAAGAGGGTTTTTGCGTATTTTGCTGATCAGTTCAGCGCGCCCGGCGATGATGCCAGCCTGTGGACCGCCCAGCAGTTTGTCGGCACTGAAGGTCACCACATCAACACCGGCGGCCAACACATCCCTGACCACCGGTTCCGCCGGCAATCCCAAGGTTCGCAGGTCAATCAGTGAACCGCTGCCCAGATCAACCACCAAGGGCAGCTTATGTTGATGGGCAATCTGTGCCAGTTCTTGCTCACCGACCTGTTGGCTGAAACCCTGAATGGTATAGTTACTGGTATGAGCCTTGAGCAGCAGCGCGGTGCGCGGATTCACCGCATCGGCAAAGTCGTGCGCGTGGGTGCGATTGGTGGTGCCGACTTCATGTAATTTGCACTCAGCGCGCGCCATCACATCAGGCAGCCGGAACGAGCCGCCGATTTCAATCAGTTCACCGCGTGACACGATGACTTGCCGGCGTCGGGCCAGCGTGTTTAATACCAACAGCACGGCCGCCGCATTATTGTTGACCACCGTGGCTGCTTCAGCACCGGTCAGTTCACAGATCCAGCGCTCCACATGGGAGTCGCGGTCGCCACGTTTGCCGCTGTTTAAATCAAATTCCAGATTGCTGGCGCCGCTGGCGACATCCGCGATGGCTTTGATGGCTTCCGGCGGTAACGGCGCGCGGCCCAGATTGGTGTGTAACACGGTACCGGTGAGGTTAAACACGGGTTTAAACGATGGTGCCAGGCGGTGTTGTACATCCGCCTGTACCCAGGTCAGCAGACTGTGGTCATCGTCGAAGTCTCCTTGCCGCCATTGCTGCAGGCCGGCGCGCAATGACGTCAGCATCAGGGTGCGGCCATGGCAGTCAATCAATGCCTGCATAGCTGGCCAGGCTAGCACCTTGTCCACGGCAGGTGGGTGGCGGGTCAGCTCCGTTGACATAATGCGACCCACGCCCAGTTTGGGTTAACAGTGTCAGTTGTGTGAAGCGTCTCCTTCAGAGCTACCGTCAGAGCTCCCGTCAGCGCACAACAGGCGCAGAATTGCCCCCAGCGCTTCATCAGCCAGGACTCGCATCTCTGCGTCAGTGCGGTTCTGAATCGGATGTGGCACAAACACCATGGCGGGATCAAAACCCAGCGCCCTGGATTGCGCAGCAGCCGCGTCAACAAATTCACTGGAAGCAACTCCTACTCCGGGTATCTGGCGAGACTCCAGATCGGCAATGTCATGCATACAGCACGACGTGCACGATCCTCAGTCAGCCAGTCCTTCCACCAGCAGGTCGACTTCAGCAGCCATACGTTGCTTCAGCTCTGTGGGAGCCGGGCGGGTAAACGTGGGTTTGCTGTAACGCTTCACCTCGATACCCAGCGCCGTCAATTGCTCTTCAATCCTGTCGAGAAAAATATTCCCGCGTGGCTTGGAGATATCAAGCAGGCCAACAACCTTGTTGTGCAGATTGTCAGGTCTTGGCAGACGTGCCCGCTGCGCCGGGGCGTTTTCTGCTGTTGGATCCAGCAGTATGGTTTCATTCATAGCGTTACCTCTCGGGTGACAGGAGATGAGCCGATCGGACCAGAGGCGGCCCAACCGGCAATCACGGCAGAAAACAGACCGGCGGTGCCGCCAGCCCTGATAATCAACAAGCCGCCCGGTCGAAACTTGGGTACCAGCTTGTCCTTAAAACGTTCATGGATGCCTTCAGCAATACCGCCGACCCCCACCATCAGATCCTTGCCTGGGGTCAACAACAGGTTTTCGAGTTCCTCGCGCAGGCGCTGCTTGGACCATCCCGCCTCGATAAACACTCTGGAGTGTTCGGGTGATACCACCAGCACCGCATCACCGGCCATCGCCAGCTTGGCATGATCCACGGCGCGCAGTGACAGGGCAAAGGAGCGAACCAGCGACTCAGGGTCACGCGACTTTTGGTCGATGATGCCTTGTACTCCTTCGCCCGGAAACACGGTAACCGCTGAGCGGCCGGGCGCGATGCCGCGCTCCTGTGCCAAGGGCAGCCAGTCGCTGTGTTCAGCTTCAGCAAAACAAAAACTGTATTTGCCCGGATTGCCCAAGGTGGCACGGTCAATTTCACCGGGGCGACCGCCGCCGACATTACGAATGATCAATTGCAGTGCGCGGCCGATGGTGGCATTGGCGCGGTTACCCTGACCTAATGCATTGCCACCTGAGTTCATGCCAATGGCTTTTGCGATCGGGCCATTAACCATAATCATCGGGCTGCCAAACATGGTGGTACAAATCAGTCCGTGCAAACCGAAGTCTTCATCCAGTGCCGCTTCCAGTGCCGCCAGCAGCACCGGCATGTACTCGGGTTTGCATCCGGCCATTACCGCATTAATCGCGACTTTTTCCACCGTGCAGGGCAGCAGGTCGGGTGGCATCATCCCTACAATCTCGTGCGCCGCGCGGCGCGTGCCTTTCAGCATGCGCAGCACCCGCAGCGGCGTTGGGGGTACAACCGGCAGACCATCACTCCAGCCGCGCTGGTAACAGGCTTCAATCGGATCATCAGCGCCGCTGATATCAATATGCCTCGACTGCAGTTTGAAATCCCCAAAGGCCAGTTCCAGCCGCTCGGCGATGCCGGGTTCCAGTGTTTTGGAACCGCAACCCGGGCGCATGTCGGGTAATGCCGTATCCAGCGTTTGACCCAGTGATGCGCCTAACCCGGTGATGGTGCGCCACTCGTCTTTGTGCCAGCCATAGGTGCGGGCAATCTCTTTGCCGTTGGCAACGCGGATCAGCGTGGGTACAAACTCGGTATCCAAGCGCCAGGAATACTCCAGAGTCTCATCAAAGAGCGTGCCACCCAGGTGTGATGCATAGTCTGTTGAATCCTGCACATACACGGTCAGCGGACCGGCCTGTGCCAGTTCCGCCAACAACGGTTCAACCAGACGACAGGTCGGACAGTCAGCCTTTGCCACCACAATCAGGCCATCGGGCAGGGGAGTTCTCATCAATCAACCTTGTACTCAGCAACACGCTCGGATTAGGCCCAGAAGGTAGCTGCACCGCGCAGAATTGTCCAGTTTCCGGCGTACGTATTCCCGTTCAGCGTGCAAGCCGTTACACTGCCAGATATTGATCGTTCATGTATTTTCTGTGTTTGCGGATAGATAAGCTTATGCCTGTCATCAGACTTTTTTCTGGCCTCAGCCTGTTGTTTATTACAGTCGCCTCGCTGCAGGCACAGCCTTCTGAATCGCTGGACCGCCTGCCTGTTGATGTACTTGACGTGCGCTCACCCATCGAGCGCGTTGTGGGTACGCCGGGCAGCATGCGCATCACTGACCGTAGCTGCAGATCCATGCCCTTGAGTGACGTGCGCCGTCGCATCGTGGATACCGCCGTGCAGGAATGGGC
>JBFZEG010000110.1:0-3572 GCA_041306975.1 Gammaproteobacteria bacterium
AACTGAGTACAGGCTGATCAATCTGAGCATTGGCTGTCGGGCCGCTGACAATAAGCATTGTCAGAAAGAGTGTTAACCAGCCGTTGATACCTTTGTAAGCCCTCATCTGTAAGCCCTCATCCTGCGTAAATCCTCGGTTTTGTGTGCCTCAAGTCGAGCGCTGAGTCTAATTGCCCCGGCTGGCCCTGTATAGCGGTGAGACGCTGAATATATTGGCTTCCCAAATAATCTGAGGTATAACGACCGCTCCATTATTTATCAAGCAAAACTGTGAGCGCCCTCGTGCGACTTTTTTTGCATAAGAATCAATACGCCACAGCGGTATTTAAACAATAAAAAGAACACAGACATCAAGCAAATAGATGACGTTAAGACTAATCAAAAGGGGAAATCATGAACAAACTCAGTAAAGCAATCGGGGTCGCACTCGGATCCATGGCAAGCAGCCTGGCAGCTGCCCAGCAGCCTGCCGCAGAGCCCGCCGGTATCGAAGAAATCACCGTCGTCGGCTCGCAGATCCGTGGCGCAACCATCACTGATTCACTGGCTGTCACTGTGCTGGACGCTGACCAGATTGAAGTGATGGGCGCAGTCTCCGGTGATGAGCTGATGCAGATGATCCCGGAGATGGGCCAAAACTTTTTTAACGAGGCCGAGAGCATCAGTGGCGGCACAAACGCGTCGCGCGGCGATGTCGGCGCCTTTAACCTGCGCAACGTCGGCACCGGAAATACCCTTGTGCTGCTAAATGGCCGGCGATTGGTCAACAATGCCAGTTATCAGACTGAAGAAGTCGGCGGCAGTTTTATTCCGGTCAATACAGTGAATTCACAAATTCTGCCCGTGTGGGGTATCGAACGCGTCGAGATTTTGCGAGATGGCGCGTCGGCTATTTACGGTGCGGACGCGGTGGCAGGTGTTGTCAACACAGTACTGAAAAATGATTTTGAAGGCTTCAACATCCGTACCCGTTTCACCGACTATGAGAACGTCAGCCGCAATGATCGGTTGATCACGGCAGAGTGGGGCAAGAACTTCAACGAAGGACGAACCAACGTTGGTGCTTTTTTTAATTACTACGAGCGTGACCGGGTGCGTGCCTCGGAAGACGATCGCTGGGCAAACTCTGATCTTTCGCGACTGGTTCCATCAGACTCACCCTGGTTTGGAAACGCCGCATGGCGCAATGACTCTATTAACTCGCTGGGCGGGCAATTTGATGTGATTGCTAACCTCCCGACGACCAGCACTCTGCGCAGAAATAATGTGGTGGACGCCACGGGTGAGTTTCAGGTGTTTCCGGCAGGCTCTGCCGAGTGTACTTACCAACTGAACAGCACGGCATGCGCCAACCCGGACACAACACCGATTTTCCGATCCAACTCCAATGCACTCCGCGACGTTGCGTCCGAGCTGGAGCGACTCAGCTTGTTTGTTAACATCAATCACGAATTTTTAAACGGTGTTGAAAGTTTCACCGAGCTGTTGGCCTACGATGCCAGCAGCAATATGCGGCGTCAGGCTTCCTTCCCATCGGTGTTTCCATTCACGGTAGCAGCGGATAACTACTACAACCCCTTGGGGCCCTGTGGTTCTCCCAACCGCTTGCCAGCCTCCTTGGTAGGTACCTCATTGCCGTGTTCCGGGCTGCAGCTGCTGATAGATAACTATCGTTTTGACGAGGTGCCCCGTATTGTTGACGTGGATAATGACACCTACCGTATTTTGCAAGGGCTGCGTTGGAATTTGGGCGAATGGGGCATGGAGTCGGCGTTGTCCTGGTCGCGTGCCACCAGTTATGACCTGAGCCGCAACAGTATCTCCAATGTGCTGATGCAGGAAGCGCTGAACGATAAAACGGCTGCGGCCTATAATCCCTTCTCGATGGGGGTCAATTCCAATATCGAGCGTGCGCTGGTGGATGTGTACCGTGATAATGAGACGTCGCTGAGTACATTTGATATCAAGGGCTCCAATGCCAACATCTTTGAGCTCCCGGCGGGCAATGTCGGCGCTGTTGTAGGTCTTGAGTGGCGTCGCGAAGCCTTCCTTGATGATCGCGATCCGCGACTCGATGGCACGATCAGAGCCACTGATATCAATGGCGATACCTTCCCGTTTGTCTCTGATGTGGCCAACTCCAGTCCTTCGTCAGACAGTTCCGGGTCACGCACTGTCAACTCTGCGTCTGCTGAGTTACAGATTCCTGTGTTGCAGACACTGGATATGCAGGTGGCAGCGCGGTATGAAGACTTTTCAGATGTGGGCAGCACCACGGTGGGCAAAGTCGCCTTCGGATGGCGTCCGGTCAGTTGGGGTCTGGTGCGCGGCTCCTGGTCGGAAGGCTATCGGGTACCTAATCTGGTGACGGTCAACGAGGGGCTGGTTGCCCGCGAAAACTCCCGCACTGACTGGGCGTGTGTGTATGCAGCCGAGCGTGGCGGTGATCCTCAGCAGAACATCCTTGATTGCACAAACAGTACGCAACGTGTTGCCGAAGGCAGCAACTTCCTGATACCGGAGGAGTCCACCAACACATCCATTGGTTTTGTGTTTACGCCGGATGATCAGCTGACCGTGACCCTGGATTACTGGTCGATTGAAAAAGAAGGCACGATTGGCTTGTTTGGTGAAGAAAACCACATGGCGCTGGATCTGCTGCGGCGCATCCAGGCCGGCACGGGTAATTGTGCGCAGGGCTTCAACACGGCCGTTCAGCGTCAGACAGTCACCCCCGAAGCGGCGGCGGTTTATGCCCGGGCAGGCATCTGTCCAGCAGGCGTGGCAACCACCGTGTTTGACAGATATACCAACCTGGATACCCGCACAGTCAAGGGTTTTGACTTGGGTATTTATTATGATGTCGACACACGCTTTGGTAATTTCAGCCTCAGCTACAACGGTGCTTTCCTGACCGATTATGAGCAACTGCCAGGCGGATTGGCAGGAGAAATTGTGGCGGCCAAAGCCAGTGGCGCATTACCGGCGTCAATTCCAGTGTCAGGTTTTGCCAATCTGCTCAATCAGGATGGCAATCAGGATGAGAAACATTCTGCGCAGTTGCGTTGGCGTCTGGATGACTGGGGCGTCGGGCTTTCTGCCTACCAGCTGGGTTCGTTCTATCAGGACTCTCTGACTCTGGCTAACGGCACGCGCTACATTATCCCGTCGATGACCACTTACGATGCCACGGTGGACTACCGTACCGAGATATTCGACAGGAATACACGCCTGCGTCTGGGCTTGAAAAACCTGACTGATGAGCGAGCTCCGTTGGCTGATAAGTTCTTTGGATATGCTTCCGACGCGCATTCCGACTATGGCCGTTATGCCTATCTGGATGTTCGTGTAAGTTTCTGATGTGGAGCTAACCATGAAAAGTAATGTCCGGTGGTTCGTCAGCGTTTGTGTCTGGCTGTTTTTAATCGCAAGTCTGCCTGCAAAGGCTGATCAACCACTGCGCATTCTGTTTGTGGGCAACAGCTATCTGTATTACAACGACAGCCTGCACAACCATGTTGGACGAATCGCGGAGGAACTGCAGCCAGAATTGCTCGACAAGCTTGAGTACA
>JBFZEG010000030.1:0-6404 GCA_041306975.1 Gammaproteobacteria bacterium
GGTCTTCCTGAGGTGCCATGTCACCCAGGTAACGTGTACGTGGACCCAGATCCCGGTGAGTCAGTTTGAACCATGCCTTTGCAAAGGCCAGCTCAAATTCATCCGGATTTTCAAGGAAGCGACGAGAAATAACTTCATAAGCCGGATCAAAACGCAGTGCCAGGTCGGTGGTCAACATCATCGGTGCATGACGTTTGCTGGGATCATGTGCATCCGGAACAAGAGTGGCCGCTGACGCATCGGTAGGTTTCCATTGAATGGCTCCAGCCGGGCTGCGGGTCTGTTCCCACTCAAAACCAAACAGATTCTGGAAGAAGTTATTGGTCCATGCGTTGGGCGCCACAGTCCACGCGCCTTCCAGGCCGCTGGTAATGGTATCGCCGGCGTTACCGGTGCCCATGGTATTTCTCCAACCCAAGCCCTGCTCGGTAATGTCAGCAGCTTCAGGCTCTACACCTACGTTGCCCGTTGGACGACCGGCGCCGTGCGCTTTGCCAAAGGTGTGTCCGCCAGCGATCAGCGCCACGGTTTCTTCATCATTCATTGCCATGCGGGCAAAGGTCTCGCGGATGTCACGGGCGGCTGCCAGCGGATCTGGCACGCCGTTCGGACCTTCCGGGTTTACATAGATCAGTCCCATCTGCACTGCAGCCAGCGGGTTTTCAAGCACGCGGTCACCGCTGTAGCGCTCGTCACCAGCCAACCACTCACCTTCCGGACCCCAGTACACTTCCTCGGGTTCCCACGCATCCACACGGCCGCCGGCAAATCCGTAGATTTCCATGCCCATGTGTTCCATCGCAACTGTTCCAGCCATGACCATCAGGTCTGCCCAGGATACCTTGCTACCGTATTTTTCTTTTACCGGCCACAGCAGACGCTGGGCTTTATCAAGGTTGGTGTTATCCGGCCAACTGTTCAGCGGCGCAAAACGCTGCATACCGCCATCGGAACCACCACGGCCATCAGACACGCGGTACGTGCCGGCGCTGTGCCATGACATACGGATAAAAAACGGACCGTAGTGACCGTAGTCAGCAGGCCACCAGTCCTGTGATGTGGTCATCACGTTGATTAGATCTTGTTTGACGGCATCAAGATCCACTGAAGCAAAGGCTTCAGCATAGTTAAAATCAGCACCCATAGGATTGGATGCAGCTGAATTCTGGCGAAGCGGATCAAGACTCAGGCTATTAGGCCACCAGTAGTCATTGGTAGGCGCTGATGCGCCTTGGGCAAAAACCGGCCCCGATAGCACAGGTGCCATAACAAGTGCGATTGCAGTTGCCAAAGGTATTGTGAATTTACGCATTGTAGTTTTCCTTTAGGATGATGGGTAATCTGACCCGTCATATACTAAAACGAATATACTTTGCTTATTAATTGTATTTAGCTATCGTGATGATTAAAAAACCTGAAATGCAATGATGTTTACTCTTCAAAATACTGCGATAAACACCCAGAAGGCGCTGCCACCGGGTTGCATCGGGCTATCCCGTTACTGTCTGGCAGCTCTACCCTGTAACCCGATCCGAACGGTGACGGCTCAATATAATCCGTGCTGACAAACTGAGCACCGCTGCCAAGCGCCAATTCCCGCCGGGTTGTATCACCGGTCCGCGCTTCTTCAGTCGGAACATCTGACCGGGTTCTAACAAGGTAGTTACGCGCAACGTAGTCACTGATCAATGCATGATCATCAAGCGCGTTGTTCATTTTGATAAAACCTGCCGCAGGATGTCCCGGTTCTGCACTGACAAACAAGGCACGTGACTCAAGGGTGGGAGCTCCGGCCAGGTACTCTTCACGATGGCGCCCGGTATTGTCCATGGCAAACATGACTTTACCGCGACTCTCGGCCAGTGTTGGCCAACCTTGTTCAAGGATCGCTTGCTCCAGCGTCGCGAAACTGCCTCTGACGTCATCAGGTGTTATGACATGAGAACGTTGAAAAACACCCCAGATTTCGCTGTCTGCTTGCAGCAACAAATCCTGATCAAAGACTACCGGGACTACATATTCAACAGGTCCCCAGTCTGGGCGAGCAGCGTCCTTAAATTCGATCATAACCATGATGGGCAGGTGCGCCGGATTGGCAAGGGACCAGTCTCTTATCTGTTCAAGACACATCACCAATGTCAGACAGGTGCTTCGATAATCAATATCCTGGGAATGCAGGACTTTAAGCCCTGGCTTTTGCATCACCTCGCGGTCACCAACAACATCCGCATCAGTTACTAATCTGCTGCCAGCCGGATCCGCATATAAACCACCTTCAGGGTCAGCAAATACATCAAGCTCAAACTGACGCACATTCAACTGCTCAAGTTGCTCGGGCAGTGGCCGGTGCTCATAACTGATATCCCTCGCCCATCCGGCGCGATGCGTATCAAGCAAAGTGATCAGGTCTGCTAATGGCCAACGTTTGTAACTGTTATGGGTTCCGAGTACCTGCAATTGATTCAGCCTTAAACACTGCTGTGCGTTGTCAGGCGATAACGGCTCACACGCTGTAGCAGCCTGTAGCGTCGCGGGCGGCATCAGAACCATCACCAAACTGGCGCTGGCAATCAACACAAACAACCGTATATTCATTGAGCAGACCTCCAGGGTAATTATGGGAGAAAAAGTATGTCCTCTGGCTGCGACAACTCTGTGACAGCTGGTCGTTCACCCTCGTAAGCAACAGAATCAACGCTGACATAAATTTGTCAACTTTTGCAGTTACATTAAAAGCATGACAAAAATCATAGCCAATTGCATACCCTTGTTGTATGCCCTAAAAAGGCTGGACGAGGCTGCTTTTCACAAAGCCTTTCGCAGTGGCAGGATATGTGCCCCCTTTCGAAAACTATCAACAACGGCTGATGGCCACCTATATGTTGTCAGTGCAATCTTCTGCTGGCTGCTAATCAAAGAACCCGGCTCCCACTTTATCAGTTTGCTTGGTATTAGTTTTATGGTGGAACGGCCGATTTATTTCATTCTTAAAAATGGCCTGAAAAGAAGCCGGCCCGCACAGATAATACCGGGATTCAGCAGCGTCATTATTCCGTCAGACCATTTCAGCTTTCCTTCGGGACATACCTCAGGTGCCTTCATATTTGCCACTGCACTCGCCTTGTCTTTGACAGACGCCAACTCAACCTTTGGTATCAATGCTGAAACGCTGCTGATCATCATAGTTTACAGCTGGGCAGTCATGGTCGGCGTGTCGCGTGTAATGCTGGGTGTACATTTCCCCGGTGACACACTGGCAGGCGCCACACTTGGCACGTCAACCACCCTGTTAATTCACTCTCTGGTGCTGATATGAAAATTCTCTATGGTGTACAAGGCACTGGCAACGGTCACATTTCCCGGGCTCGTGCAATGGCGCCCGCGCTGGCTGAGCATGGCCTGGAAGTCGATTACCTGTTCAGCGGCAGACCGGCAGAGCGTTATTTTGATATGGCGCCGTTTGGTGATTTTCAATTGCGCAATGGCCTGACATTTGTTGTCAAAAACGGTCGAATTGACCGCATCAATACCATCAAAAAATCTGGTTTTGGACGTTTTATACAAGAAGTCCGTAATCTGGATGTGTCCTCTTATGACCTGGTACTGACCGATTTTGAGCCTGTTACGGCATGGGCTGCAAAAATCGCCAAAAAACGCAGTATTGGCATCAGTCGCCAATATGCATTTTGTTACGACATTCCCAAGGTGCCGTCAGGCATAGGCCAGCTGTTGTTCTCCTATTATGCGCCGGCACAGATCAAACTGGGCTGTCATTGGGACTCTTTTGGGGAGCCGATTCTGCCCCCAATCATCGAGACTAACCCTTTCCCACGCAGTATTGAAAACGATCTGATACTCGTCTATCTGCCCTTCGAAAATCTGACATCACTGGTATCAGTGCTCAATCGACTGCCTGACACCCGTTTTGAGGTCTATCATCCTGATGCGACTGAAGACAGTCTCTGTCATAACGTTAAGGTGTTCAAACCCGCCCGACAGACTTTTCAGCAATCCATGGCGCGGTGCAGCGGGATCATTGGCAATGCCGGATTTGAATTGGCCAGCGAAGCGCTGCACATGGGTTGTCCACTACTGGTCAAGCCACTGAAAGGTCAGGTTGAACAACTCTCCAATGTTATGAACCTGAAACTATTGGGACTCGCTGACAGCATTGATGAAGTGCTTGTCGAGGCGGTTGCTCTCTGGCTCGGCAATAAAAAGCCAGTTCAGGTGCATTATCCCGACGTCGCCAGGGAATTGGCCTCGTGGATTGCCAATCAATCAACCGCCACCGTTCACGATCTTGCAAACAGGGTATGGTCACAAGTGTCCGGGCGCACTATCATGTCGCCCGTACTTGACCGATCCACGCAACAGCATATACCCGTATAAAAAACATTGTCCTGACTAGCAGTATCAATACCATTCAGGCTGAAGGCTTATGATCGCAACATGACAATAAACAGCTACTAAACACTCTTCCCCACAAGGAGACACAATGAAACTCAAGAAGATATCCACGCTGGCCCTCAGTATAGGCCTGATTGTCGGCTCGTTGAGCGCACCCGATGCGTTTGCGCAGATGACCTCAGCTGCGGCGGGCGGTCGCGTTTTAAGCGCACAGGGTGCACCCGTATCTGGGGCTGCAGTTGAAATTCTGCACATCCCTACCGGCACTGTCAGTCGTTTGACAACAGATGCAGAGGGCAGATTCAGTGCTCGCGGCTTGCGTGTCGGTGGTCCGTACCGGATTGTCGCCTCTGGCAACAATCTCGAGGCAACGCTGGATGGTCAGTATTTTGAACTGTCTGATACGTCATCGCTGGAACTGGTGCTGGCCTCTGGCAGCAGTGTCTCCGTTGAAGAAATCACCGTGACCGGATCTCGTGTCGGAAGTGTGTTTGACAGCAGCCGTATGGGTAGTGGCTCGGTCGTGGGACGCGATCAGATCGAAGCCTTACCGTCCATCGGTCGTAATATTCAGGATTACATCCGCACCGACCCACGAATCGCTCAGACTGATAAAGAGCGCGGCGAAATCTCTGCCGGCGGGCAAAACACCCGTTTTAACAATATCCGTATTGACGGCGTATCAACCAACGATGCCTTCGGACTGGAATCTAATAACCTGCCCACCCTGCGTCAGCCAATCAGTATCGACTCCATTGAATCGATCAACATCGCCCTGACCAACTTTGATGTGTCACGTTCAGGTTTCACCGGTGCCAGCGTTGATGCGGTCACCCGATCGGGTACCAACGAAATCACTGGTACGGTGTACGGTGTGTTTGGCGACAGCGACTGGACCGGAAAGCGAGATGGTAAACGATTTGCCGGCTTCCAGGATGAAAGCACCATGGGCTTCACCATTGGCGCTCCCATTATCCGCGATCGTTTGTTTGTGTTCGGCAGCTACGAGACATTTACCCGTTCAGCAGCAGCGCCAATATTTGGCCCAGCCGGCTCTAGTGCTCCACAGATTGTGACCGGCATCACCACTGCCAATATTCAGGACGTGCAAAATATCGCCAAAAACGTCTGGGGTTTTGATGCTGGCGGTTTTGAAGCTCCCGCCAGCCTGGATACCGAAATCGAAGATATTTTGTTAAAAATTGACTGGAACATCAACGACCAGCACCGCGCCAGTTTCCGTTACAACTCGACCGAACAAGTTGAGCCATTCCTGCGGAATTTTGGTGCTCGTCAGTTAGCTCTATCCAGCTTTTGGCACAACAACAACAAGACTTTCGAAAGTTTTGTTGGTCAGTTGTACAGCGACTGGACCCCTAATCTTTACACTGAGCTGTCAGTCAGCCGTGCTGACCAGACTTCGTTGTGGGACATCGGTAACCCCTTACCGTCAATTCGGATATGCCTCAACAGTACAACCTGCTCTGGTGCAGACTCACTGTGGTTAGGTACTGAAAGATTCCGTCATGTCAATGAACTGATTACCCAAACTGACAACGTCACCGGTGCAGCAACCTGGTACAACGGCCGCCACGAAGTAAAATTCGGTGCGGAGTATCAGTCACAGAATCTGTTTAACCTGTTTGGCCGCGACCAATTTGGTGTGTATGACTTCTACGGTATTGAAGCATTCCGCCAAGGCCGTCCAGGCACCTACTCATTGTTCTATCCCACACAGGGTGACGTGAATACACGCGCGGCAGAGTGGACTCTGGAGAACGTGGCATTTTTTGTTCAAGACACTATCGACATCAGCGAGACTTTGAACATCACCGCAGGGCTGCGTCTGGATATTCCGCGCACCAATGACACACCATTGTTTAACGCCGGCGCATCAACGGCCTTTGGCCTTCGCAACGACTCGACCGTGAACGGCAATCGGTTGCTGCAACCACGTCTGGGCTTCAACTGGCAGCCAGAGATGGCGCAACGCA
>JBFZEG010000055.1:0-5603 GCA_041306975.1 Gammaproteobacteria bacterium
GTGCATGATGCTGCCACCAAAACCACGCGGAATTACTGTCAAAGGTGCCAGGTCAGCGGGTGCGTCTTCGTTCCAGTACATGATGCTCGAACTGCCGGTCAGCACGATGGCATTGGCAGGCGGTGGGCTGTCGCGGTCAGACTGCTCAAAGCGCTGAATAGCTTCTTCAAACCGGGTGGGGTCCGGCAGGTCCTGAGCCGTCGCCGCTGATGAAAAACCCAAGGCGGAAAAACCCATTACCAGCATCAACAACAGGGCGCGCCCAGCGTGCTCAGGCAGCACACTCTTAAGCAGCAAACGGCCGCACATTTCAGGCTTCATCAGGGAAAAATTCATAAGTAGTCACCTTTAATTATTGTTGTAAAACCAGCGTCCTCTATCTTGCGGCGAACAACCGCAACAACGCAACCGCCGCAGCGCTATTGCTGTAGTACTATTTCAATCAGGCAGAGCGACGCGGATGAACGCGTCCCCTTGCCAGCGAAAATAGAATGCCCGGAATACACAGCGCGGCACTGATCACAAAACTCAGACTCAGCGCCTGATTTAACAGCGGAGCGGTCTGCGGACTGACCGGCGTGTTGCCCATGATCAGCGCAATCGCCAGTGTCACCAGCACCATACTGTTCAACTGACCCAGCAGACGCGTGGTGGCCACTGCACCCGATGCGCCGCCCGCATGTTTGTTATCTACCGAGCCCATGATGGCGTTGATATTCGGCGAGGAAAACAGGCTGAACCCGGTGCCGGTCATCACCAGCGACATAACAATGTATTGCACGCTGCTGTCCGCATCGAGTTGTGATAACAGCCCCAGACCAACACAGGTAATCACCATGCCAGCGGAGGCTAGCAAACGCGGTTCAATGCGATCTGACAAGCGCCCGGCCAGCGGTGACAGCGTGGCCATAATTATTGGCTGAATCATCAGAATCATGCCGGCATTGGTAGCCGTAAAACCCTTGATACTTTGCAGGTACAGGCTCATCAGCACCACAATGGCATAGGTGGCGCTGTACATCAGCAGCGATGTCGCACACGACAGCGTGAAGGTGCGATTGCTGAAAAACAGATTGATATCCCACAGCGGAAAGCGGCTTTTGCGCGTGTGGCTGACAAACAAACCGACGCTGATCGCGCAGGCGACAAACAATGCAAACGCCAGCGGTGAGGGCAGCTGCGTCACCGCAATACAAAACAGCGCAATGCTGACACTCCAGCCAATGGCGCCGACACGGTCAAAGGGCAGCACCGTGTCCGCTCGCCACTCGCCTTTCACTGCAAAAACGCCCATCAGCAACACCACCAACGCCAGCGGCACCTGCAGCAAAAACGCCGCGCGCCAGCCCAGGTGATCCACCACAAATCCGCCCAGCAGCGGCCCCGCCGACAAACCCACATACACTGCGGCAGTGACCAGGCCAATCAGCTTGCCACGCTGGTTAGCCGGGAATGCGGAACTGATGATGGCCAGCTGTGTGGCATGCAACATCGACGCGCTGATGCCCTGCAGAAAACGTCCACTCAGTAGCATGATGCTGTTCACCGACACGGCCGCGTACAGCGAGCTCAGCAACACCGCTGCGGTACCCAGCAGAAAAATACGTTTGCGTCCCACCGCATCCGCGATGCGACTGAAAATCAGCACAAACATGGTGCTCGCCATCAGGAAGGACATCGGCACCCAGCTCAGCAGCCGCGCACTCATGCCAAAGTCCATGGCAATGCTCGGCAGCGCAACATTGGTGGCGCTGAGCATTACCGGGGTGGCAAAGGCATTGAGCAGGATCATCGATAACAGGACATTACGATTCATAGGGGAGAGCTGCGCCGAAGCGCCCAACAGTGGCTAACAGAATAAAAGCGTCAAGACCCGCAATTCTGACAGACAGCGGGTGACAATCGCCACCCTGATTACAACCGTCATCTGCACTGTCAATTAAGCCAGCATCAACCCCCGCATCAACATCAACGCCCGCATCACCCGCAAAACAGCAATCCTGCACTTGTGCAAGCCCGGCAAGTTGCGCATATTGTGGCCACGCTTTAAGGTCAAACCAAACCAACAAGGAACCATGATGACAACGATTGCCGCCAGCGCTGTGTTACGCACCGACGACTCGCGCTTCCAGAACCTGCCCGGCTACCCGTTTGCCCCGCACTACGTCAGTGATCTGCCCGGGTTTGATAACCTGCGGGTGCACTACGTGGACGAAGGCCCCGCCGATGCCAGCTCTATCGTGTTGTGCCTGCACGGCCAACCCACCTGGAGTTACCTTTACCGCAAAATGATTCCGGTGTTTATCGACGCCGGGCACCGGGTGATTGCCCCGGATCTGATCGGTTTTGGCCGCTCCGACAAACCCGTGGACGACAATTTTTATACCCTTACACGCCACCGCGACATGCTGATCGCCTTTATCCACGCAGTGATTCTGCGCTCAGCGCCCGATGCGCGCATCATGCTGGTGGTGCAAGACTGGGGCGGCATTCTGGGGCTGACCTTGCCGATGGAATTCCCCGATCACATTGACCGCCTGCTGGTGATGAACACCGGGCTGGGCACCGGCGATGTGCCACTGGGACAGGGATTTCTAGACTGGCGCGCCTTTTCCAACAGCCGCCCGGACATGGACATTGCCGCGCTGATGCGCCGCGGGGAACGCCTGTTGAGCGAGGCCGAAGGCGACGCCTATGCAGCGCCGTTCCCCGATATCAGTTACAAAGCCGGGGTGCGCAGGTTTCCCAATCTGGTGCCCGATCATCCCGATGCCGACGGCGCCGATATCTCACGTGCCGCACGCGAGTGGTTAAAAACCAGCTGGCAAGGCCGCAGTTTTATGGCCATTGGCATGCGCGACCCCGTGCTCGGCCCGCCGGTAATGCACAATTTGCGCAAACAGATTCGTGGTTGCCCCGAGCCTTTTGAGGTGGCAGAAGGAGGACATTTTGTACAGGAACATGGTGAGATTATTGCGCGGCGTGCGCTCGAGGTTTTATGTTGATTCTGAATTTAAAAGACAAACCAGAACATTTGTTGCCGCTGGCGCAGTGGCACCACGCCGAATGGTCCTACCTGAATCCGCTCCGCAGTTTTGACCAGCGCGTGCAGGAGATGCAGGAAGACCTGGAAGGCAAGGTCATCCCGACCACCTTTGTGGCCGAGGACGCAGGCGAGCTGCTGGGCTCGGCATGTATTCTGGCCGATGACATGAGCTCCCACCCGGAACTCACACCATGGCTGGCGAGTGTGTATGTGAATGAAATTCATCGCGGCAAAGGCATCGGCTCCACACTGGTGAAACGGGTGATGCAACATGCCCAGGAAAATGGTGTCAAACGCCTGTACCTGTACACGCCGGATCAGGAACAGATGTACGCCCGCCTTGGCTGGCAACTGTATAGCCGCGAGCCCTACAACGGCACACCGGTGACCATTATGGCTATTGATTTCTGACGATTATTTGATCTGCACGACTTTTAAACACAAGCCCATCAGGCGTATAGTCCTGACACAATGTACCTTGCTGATAACAATGATAAACAAGAGGTTTTTATGACACAGTTTCCCCATAAACTTGCGCTAGCCGCGGCGATTAGCCTGCTGGTTGCCTGTGGCGCAGAATCACCCGCGCCCGGGCAGGCGGCTGACGCGCCGCAAGCCAGCATGCCCGCTGTCGCCACTGCCGAGATGCTGTCCTGCGCCGACGCGCTGGCGCCGCTGATCCCCAACACCGGCGTATTTGGCCGCGACATCGCCACCACGTATCCGGAAGCCCAGGCCTTTTTTGATCAGGGCATGCGCCTGACCTACGGTTACTACTTTCCGGAAGCGATCGCCTCATTCGATGCCGCACTGTGTTTTGATCCCGACAACGCCATGATTCACTGGGGTAAGGCGCTGGCCATCGGCCCCAACCCTAATAGCCGCTACGGCGGATCTCCCGACGACCCGGTCAGCGAAGGTAAAAACACCATTACCCGCGCCAAAGCGCTCAGCGATACCTTGTCATCCGCAGATCGCGGGCTGATTGATGCTGTTGCCGAGATGTACAATACCGAGGCCTACACCGATCCCGCGCAACGCACTCAGGCGTTCATCCGCGCAGCGGAAGCCAACTACCAGGCCCACGGCGCGGATCTTGAAGCCGCGTTTCTGGTGGCGCACGGCATCATGATGTCGACACCGTGGACCTACTATTCCGCCGTTGATGGCAGCGCGCTGCCTCTGGTTGACCGCGCGCTCGAAGTCATGGAGCGCGGCATGGAGCAGGACATGAGCCACCCCGGTCTCACGCACCTGCACATCCACCTGCTGGAAGCCTCTTTCCAGCCGGAGCGCGCGGTGCCATCCGCCGACCGACTGGAATCGCTGACACCGATGGCCGGCCACATGGTGCACATGCCCGGCCACATCTACATGCGTGTTGGCCGCTACGACGACGCCATCACCAGCAATGAGCGCTCGCTGAATGCTGACACCGTGGTCACCAGCGCCTGGGGCGAACGCCCACTGCCGCGCACCGGCACCTACTTTGTCTCCGCCACCAACCACGGTGGCCACGCCCGCATGTTTATTCACTGGGCCGGTTTACTGCAGGGCAACAGCGTGCGCGCCATGAGCATTTCTGAACCGATGCTGATGATGGCCAACCCTGAAGCGCTTGGCCGTGGCTCAGGCCTGCGTGCACCGGTTGCACACTGGATGACACTCAAAGCCTTTGGCATGTACGACGAGCTCGCGGCAATACAAAGCCCCGCACCCGGCCAGCCCTACCTTGACGGTATGTTGAACTGGATGCACGGCTCCACCTTTGCCAAACGCGGCGACATCGCTGCTGCCCAGGCCGAACATGCCAAGATGATGACCACGCTCGAGAATGCTGATCTGGCCACCTGGCGCGCCAGCGTCAACCCGGCATCGGATATGCTGACCATTGCCTCACACATGCTGGCCGGCGAAATTGCCAACGCACAGCAGGATTACAACACCGCCATCACCGAGTTTGAACGTGCAGTTGATATTCAGGACAAGCTGCGCTACATGGAACCGCCGGATTGGTTGCAATCCACCCGCCTGTTCCTCGGCCAGGCTCTGCTCAACGCAGACCGCGCCGCCGATGCACAAGCGGTTTTTGAACGCGACTTGCTGATGCTCAACGAAAACGGTTGGGCACTGCACGGACTTGCCGATGCACTTGAGGCACAAGGCAACACCACCGAAGCAGCTGCGGTGCGCGAACGTTTCACCAAAGCCTGGGCCGGCGCGAATGTTGAGCTGACGGCTGCGCATTTCTGATTGTGGGTTGGGGACGGAGGCATTGCTTGCGGTGTTGTTGGGGACGGAGCCATTGCAAGAAATGCCTCCGTCCCCAACAACACCGGTCCCCAACAACACCGTCCCATTTTCACGCCCACTTTCACAAACCCAGGATTGCCCGCATACAAGTGAACAGACGTGAATATGATTCCAGAGTTTGAGCCCGCTTTCCCGGAACACGTAGAAGAACTTGTCAGAATACGTATCGCGGCCATGCGCGACAGTCTCATAAAAATTGGACGTTTTGATCCGGATCGCGCGAGAGAAAGATTTGTCTCAGGCT
>JBFZEG010000064.1:0-7619 GCA_041306975.1 Gammaproteobacteria bacterium
TCGGACTTGATCCAGCGCCGTGCCGCGCCGATGCCGCGGGTGTCAGACTCCGTTTCGGACAAGGTATGGCGCGTGCCAAACCCGGCAAGGGTGGCAATATCCTCACCAATACGCTGGGCGGAAGGGGCTACCCCAATCGCCAGCAGGCTGGCCTCATCCGCGTGGCTGATTGCGGCTATCGTCATCATCGAGACGGCAATAGCAGCTGACAATGAGCGACTCAGCGCGGGGCGAGGTGTGGCAGGCAGTGGCGGATTATTCAGTGTTGGCAGCATGTTTTTCTCCAGTCATTATAAATTCAGCCTCCGGCATTATTTTTTTGGCCGCGAGTCATCGTGTTCATCAGCAAAGTCAGCGCTGTCCGCCTCTGCGGTCTCGTCAGTATCCGCGTCATCGTTTGCGGTTGAGCGTGAGTTTTTACGCGTCACACTTAACCAATCAAAACTCACACCCGTTATGGCATTAAACCTGGAAACACGCAGGATCAGTTGCAGTACCTTCGGACGTCGACGCGCTATCGGATCATTTGCCCGCGGCAGGAACCATAACGCCACCGCAAAACGCAGAATAGCGGTAACAAAAAATACCACAAACAACTGACTTGACAGCCAGTTATCCAGAAAACCCAGTCGCTCAAACAAAAAGGGTGTGCTTGCTGCAATCAAGCCGCCAAAAACCGCACCAATTGAAACGGCGATGGCGCCCATCGCAGACTGAACCGCCGCATACACCGCAAAATCGCTCTTCTGCGGACGGATATCATAGAGATAGTTGGCGGTGCTCAGACTGAATGCGCTCCACACCAGTCCGGAGACCACCTGCACCAATATCAGGTAAGTCGGATCGGGCGAAATCATCCACAACACCGGGATAATCGGAATGGTCATGCAGCAGAACTGCATCACAATACGATTACCAAATCGGTCTGAAAAACGTCCCCAGAAGCTAAGGCTGATAAACTGCGTCACAATCGACGCAATCGCATTCACGCTATATTGCATATAAGTGAACTGCAGGTCGCGCAACATGTAAACCGCAAAAAACGGTGCAGAAATCGCCACCACACCCTGCATGCCCGCGACAAAAAAAGTGTAATCGCGGAAGGTCTTGTCCTGCAGTGAGCCATACAACTGTTTCATGCTCTGCAGAAAGCCTTTGCGGCGGTCGCGGTGCGGCCGCGGATCCGGATCATGCATCAGAAACAGCAATCGACTGGAAATCGACCTGCCAATGACCGCCGTGGTGAATAGCGCAGCAAAACCCAACCACACCACACCGGCGCGCTCACTCAGGCTCAGCAAGGCGCCGCCGCCGGCAAACACCACCAAAGAAGCAACCATGGTCAGGCGAGTTCTGGATGCAAAAAAAGCACCTCGGCGCCGCTGCGGCACCAGACTGCCCATCCACGCGCGCCATTGCGGCTGAATAAAATTGATACATCCAAAATAAAACACCGCCAGCGTGATTAACCATTGCACGCTGTTTGCCGGACGAATGATGGCAAGCGCAACCAGACCTGCAACCACAATTGCCTGAGTAATCGCCGCAATGACCACCATGGGCTTACGAGGCAGGTAGTTTCCTAACCACGCAGACAATAACTGGCAGAAGGCGCCAAACAGCTGCGGGATTGCCGTCAGCCACCCCATTTGCAATGCGGTGGCATGCAGAAAAATCGCAAACGCGTTAAAAAAATTGTCCCCGGTTGCGGTCATGGTTGCTGATGCAACGGCTTCTTTCTGGGACAGGTTTAATGTCCTGCGCAGCCACACCGCACGCCCGGCAGCGCGGGCAGGCGGGACTGCAGGCTTTTTATCCGTTTGCAGGTCTGGCGATGTTTCTTCTGGCAACTGCGTCGGGGCAGGCGACATACTGACAAAAACTCCGGAATCGGGGTTACAACCCCAACCACTCTGGCGGGATTTACTCTCTGTAATGATTGCATTCTAGCACTGCCGATCACGAGTGTATTGCGCTTGACGCTGGGCTATCGATGACGATTCAGCTAGGCTATGTGTGTAGACAGACAGTTTCAGGAAATGTGTTATGGGAAAATCATTGGCTGACCAACTGCTAAGCGCAGGATTGGTAGATTCGAAAAAACTTAAACAGGCTCAGCAAGAAAAGCGCAAAGAGCAAAAGCATCAGCCCAAAGGGCAATCCTCCTCAGCAGAGGAGATGAAAAAACGCGCAGAGCAGTTCCGTGCCGAGAAAGCTGAACAGGACAGATTGCTGAACGAAAAGCGTCAGGTCGCCGAGCGCAATAAAGAAATTCGCGCCCAGGTGCGACAACTTCTGCAACAACATGCAGTCAAGCCAGACGGTGAAATACGTTTTAATTTTAAAGACGCTGCCACTGGCAAAGTTCGCTACCTGTTTGTCTCCGAAAATCAGCAGAGTTTGCTGGCGTCGGGGCAGCTACTGATTTGTGGTGATGGTAAACGTGCTGTCATCACCAACCGCGATACTGCAGAACGTATCAAAGAGCGCGCCCCGGAGGCGGTGTTGTTTGATGCGAACAGCAAGGTGGACGATTCAGAACTGGATGACGCATACAAGGACTTTCCCATTCCGGATGATTTGGTCTGGTAAGTTTGGCCTCTATGCGGGCAGTGACACTGATTGTTGCGGTAGTTGCCAACATTGACCCCATTAAACGCATGGAAAATTACCAATGACCTCATTCACAGCACTCCTGGCAGATATTGGCGGAACAAACATCAGACTGGCCATCAGCAGCGGTCTTGGCGCACCACTGCAGTGCATAAAGGCCATGCGCTGCGCCGACTTTGCACACCTGGCCGATGCCGTCAGAGATTATCTGGATTTTCTCGCAGATCAGCACGCACCATTGCCGGGCCTTTTTTGTATGGCAGTTGCTGCGCCGGTGCACGGTGATGAGATCCGCCTGACCAACAATCCTTGGCGCTTTAATCGGCTGGAGTTGAGCAATTCATTGGGCATGCCCGTGCTGGTTCTGAATGACTTTGAAGCGCAGGGTTGGTGTCTGCTGCATCCGCAGCTCTTGCAGGTGCACTGGCTGCAGAAACCCGCGATCAGCGGCACACACACCGACCTGTGGCCCAAGGCCCTGCGCACCATTGCCGGACCCGGCACCGGGTTTGGTGCTGCCAGCCTGAGTGTGGGCGGTGATGTCATCAGTTCCGAACCTGGTCATGCGGCCTTTGCACCGGTAGACGAGGCCGAGCAGGCACTGCTTAAGCAGCTATGGACGTGGTTTCCGCGGGTAACCACAGAACACCTGATTTCTGGCCCGGGGATTGCAAACATCTACTGTGCGCTCAGCTGTATCGCCGGCGAACCTGTTGAACCGCATGCGGCACCCGATGCGGCGGAGATTGTAAAAATGGCTGACACCGATCCGGTTGCAAAGCAGACCTTGCGCTACTTCAGTCGCATGATGGGCAACATCTGCGGCGATATTGCCTTGATCAAGGGTTCGCGAGGCGGCTTTGTGCTCAGTGGCAACCTGATACAGAAACTGGGCAGCCATTTTGATGAACAGGCATTTATTCAGGCGTTCACCAACAAAGGCAACTTCAGCGACTGGTGTAAAGCCATCCCGCTAGCTCTTTTGCGCGACGAGTTTCCCGGCCTGACCGGTTGTGCAGTCTATGCTCACCGCGCCAGCAACCCCTTATCGACATAAAAGTCCGGACACCTGCGCGATGATCTGCGAATCAACAGCGACATCAGACAAGCAAGAGCAGCGAAAACTGCGCCAGTGTGCCTGGTCTCAACGGGTCACCTGACCAACTGAAAGGTCAAGCTGCTCTTGCAGTCTGCTCTTGCTATCAGTAACTGTATAATTTTTCTTTACACCGTTTGATCAGTCCGCACGATGCCAATGCGTGCCCAGGCAAAAAACAGCGTCATCAACGGGCTGAGCAGACAGAAAAACGCCCACGGGGCATAGGCCAGCGTTGCGACGCCCAGCACGCTGGCATGATAGGCACCACATGTATTCCACGGCACCAGCACCGATGTGACTGTCCCGGTGTCCTCCAGCGTGCGGCTCAGATTCTGCGGAGCAAGACCGCGAGCTTTAAACGCGTTGCTAAACATGCGGCCGGGTACCACCAGTGCCAGATACTGATCCGACGCTGACACGTTGGTCACCATACAGGTAGCACCGGTGGCGGTAATCAGACCGGCATCACTGCGCACCCGACTGATAAGAGCTTGAGTGATACGACCCAGGAATCCACAAGCCTCCATAACTCCACCAAACACCATCGCCGACAGAATCAGCCAGACGGTATTAAGCATGCCGTACATGCCTCCAGTACTCAGCAGATCATCGAGCACCGGATCGCCTGCAACCACACTCAGATCACCATACAAAGCCTGCATCATAATCTGGTAAGTGGTGCCCAGCTCGACAGTCAGCTCGGCGACCAGTTCCTGTTGCATCAACACCGCACACACAATACCTGCCATCGCACCAATAAACAGTGCGGGTAGCGCCGCCACTTTGCGGATAATCAGGAAAATGACCGCCGCCGGCACCAGCAACAGTATCGGGCTAACCGTAAACTTCTCTGCGATCAGCTGCTGATAACGGGCTGTATCGTCAACACTGGCGGCATCACCGCCCATCATCCACCCAAGCACGACATAAAGAACCAGCGTGATCACCATGGAGGGCAGCGCAGTCAAACTCAGGTAACGGATATGCGTGAACAAATCCACGCCGCTGACACCGGACGCCAGATTGGTGGTATCCGACAAAGGTGACATTTTGTCTCCAAAATAGGCACCGGAGACAATCGCGCCTGCCACCAGACCAGGGTTGATACCCATGGCATAACCGATACTCATCAAGGCAATGCCCAGCGTTGCTGACGTGGACCATGAACTGCCAATCACCACGGCTGCGATCGCTGTAATGAGGCATGCACTGGCCACAAACACCGAGGGGCTGAAGATGCCAAGCCCGTAGTAAATCATGCTGGGCACGATGCCGCCGACCAGCCAGGCACCGGTTAACGCACCCACCATCAGTAGTATGAGAATCGCCGGCGTGGCTGCTTTAATGTTATCCAGCACATTGTCCTGAATATCAGCCCATGCCATGCCCCGGCTCAAACCGATTGCCCCGGCAAATGCGGCGCTGAGAATAAGCGCCATCTGATTGGCGCCACTGATGGAATCGTCACCATACAGAGCAACGTTGTAAGCCAGCAGCGCAAACAATAACAACAGTGGCAGCACTGATAACAACAGGGAAGGGGTCGGGGGAATTTTTACGGTCGTTGCCGTAGTGTTCTCTTCTTTCATAAGGCTGAGGTTCTGCAGTTGGATAGGTAAAATTTTATGACCGAACTGTAACCGGTTGCCGTTTGAAATCACAGTCATAACCCGAAAAAAGTCTGCCGGTTTCATGGCTTGCCGGATCATCGTTGCTGGCATATTCTGCTGTGCACACCATCAACATCTTTCGGGGTAACAAGAATGATAAATCGTAAAAATTATGCTCTGGCCAGCGCCATTGCCAGCGCGGCATTTATGGTTGTTTTGTTGCCAGACGCTGTGTCGGCAGCGGAAACCGGCGTTGATTATGCAGACACGGATAACTGGTTGTGTCGCCCCGATCATCCGCGCGCCTGCGCTGTGGACCTGACCAGCACCGTTGTCAATGCTGATGGCAGTACCCGGCTTGAGCGTTTTGCCGCACAACCTGACGCGCCAGTCGACTGTTTTTATGTCTATCCCACCGTATCACTGGATGTGACACCTAACAGTGACATGATAGCCGGACCCGAGGAATTAAACGTAGTGCGCAGCCAGTTCGCCAGACTGGGTTCGGAATGCCGGACCTTTGCACCACTTTACCGGCAAGTCACACTGGGCGCCCTGCGTGCCAATCTAGGTGGCGGCACACCCGCAGTAACACCTGACAGGGAAATGGGTTATCAGGACATCGTCAATGCATGGAACTATTACCTTGAGAACCACAATCAAGGACGCGGTGTCATTCTGGTTGGACATTCGCAGGGCGCCGGTGTGCTTTCCCGGCTGATCATCAACGAGATCGAAGGCAAAGACGTTCAGCAACAGATAATCTCGGCGATGCTGCTGGGGGCTACAGCGCAAGTACCGGAGGGGGCTCAGGTGGGGGGTACCTTCAAACAGATGCCAGCCTGCGAATCCGGTGATCAAACCGGCTGCATTGTGTCGTACGTGTCATTCAGAGACGATGTTCCGCCGCCTGCCAACAGTTTATTCGGTCGCAATAATGAAGGCAGCAAAGCCATCTGCACCAATCCAGCACAGCTGGCTCACGGCCATAATGAGCTGCATGGATTCCTGAGCAATGCGGCAGCTGAAGGTTTTTCATCCAACACACAATCACCCTGGGTAAGCGATAACACAGCAATCACCACGCCGTTTGTGTCTGTGCCAGGCTTGTTAACCGGTGAGTGTGTCAGCAATGGTCAGTTCTCATATCTGCAAGTGACGGTTAACGCCGACCCGTCAGATCCGCGCACCGATACCATCAGTGGTGATGTGATGAATGCCGATGGCACCGTCAACGCGGGCTGGGGACTGCATTTAATCGATGTAAATGTCGCTATGGGCGACCTTGTAACGCTAGCGGGACGACAGGCCAAGGCATATCTGGCCCGATGATGACTGGGTTGCGATAAGGGTTGCGATAAGGGTTGCGGACAGGCAAAAAAAACGGGCGCTGTGTGCGCCCTTTTTTTTATACCTGACCTTTCACCGTTGATACATAAGCGGTGATGGCAACCTCAATTCTCTGCCGCATTCTGAGTGGGCAGAGTCACCGACACCGATGCAGATTGAACGGGCGCAGCAACTTCAGCTGCACTCATGGGGCTACCGAGCAATTCCGCCATGTCCACCAGTACGCGTCCACTTTCCAGCAACAGGGGATCATCTTCCTCGCTGGCTTCCTCGTCCTCTTCGCTCTCGGTCGACAGTAAAGCCACTTCAGCGTCAAGTTCCTCGTCAGACTCTTCATCTACCCACACTTCCAGAGGCAGCCCTTTTGCGAGCAGCCTGAGGTTGTTGGCGTCAAAAGCTGTCCGACGATCTGCATCACGCTGCGCTTTCAGCGCATCACGATTAAGTGGAATGGTGGTGCGCTGACGCGCTTCCAGCATTCGCTCCACTGTATCGTTTAGGAAGATAAAATCCGGGTCCTGTGCAGCACGCTCTTCGTGCCGGGCTTGCAGCTCTGGCATGATGTCGCGCATCGGGTGATAGGTGCGGAATTCAACCGGACGCACGGTATCCCAGGGCAGTGCGCCATCCAGATTACTTTCACCCATGGTTTCGATGGTCTGGTAACGATCCGGGAAATTGATATCCGGCAAGACACCCCGGTTCTGGGTACTAGCACCGGAAATCCGATAGAACTTGGAACGGGTCAATTTGACCTGACCATAATTCATCGGGATGATTTCCTGCACCGTGCCTTTGCCGAAGGTTTGACCGCCCAGCACCACACCCCGCTGGTAATCCTGAATTGCGCCGGCAAAAATCTCAGAGGCCGATGCACTGGCTCGGTTTACCAGCACAGCAAGCGGTCCGCCATACACAACACCGGCATCAGAGTCACCGTACGAGCG
>JBFZEG010000073.1:0-6082 GCA_041306975.1 Gammaproteobacteria bacterium
GCATAAGACATGTCAGATTTCCCCGCATTGATGTATTGTTCATGTTACTTGAAAACCGGGGGACGGAGAGATCAAAAAATGATCTCTCCGTCCCCCATCAAAACACCCATCAAAACAGGGACGTGGAGATCAAAAAATGAACAACAGTAACGCTGGAGTAAATCCGTTTGATTTGACCGGAAAAGTTGCGTTGATCACTGGTGGTAATGGCGGTATCGGTCTTGGGTTTGCCAAGGCGCTGGCTGCAGCCGGCGCTGATGTGTGTATCTGGGGGCGCAATGAGCAAAAAAATGCCGAGGCCATTGCGGAGTTGCGTGTTCATGCCCCTGGGGTCAAAGCAGAAGCGCTGATCTGTGACGTTGCTGATGAGCAACAGGTTACCACCAGTTTTCAGCAAACCTTGGCGATGTTCGGGCGGGTTGATACCTGCATCGCCAATGCCGGCGTGGCTAACGGCTTCAATCGCTTTCATGAAATGACCCGGGACAACTGGCGCGGTGTGCTGGATGTAAATCTGGATGGTTTGTTTTACACCTTGCGTGCGGCCGCCGCCCACATGGTGGCGCGGGCAGAGCAGGGTGATGTTGGTGGCCGTTTGATTGGCGTCTCCTCACTGGGCGCCTTGTGCGGCATGCCTCGGGCCGAGCATTACGCTGGCAGCAAAGGCGCAGTGATCTCCATTATGCAGGGCTTGGCAGTGGAGTACGCGCGGTACGGCATAACAGCCAACAGTATCCTGCCGGGGCACATTCATACGGATATGACCGATAAAAACTACCAGAATGAGAAGTTCGCCAATGCAACATTGCCCAGAATCCCTCTGCGCCGCTGGGGTTCACCCGAAGATTTTGGCGGAATAGCGGTTTATCTGGCTAGTGATGCCAGCAGTTACCACACCGGAGACAAGCTGTTGATTGATGGTGGCTTTTTTATTGCCTGATAGCTGAGGAAAAAATCTTTTAATAAACAATTGCTTATAGCGTGTCGGTGGTCGCTGACGGGGGGCAGTGGCAAGCCATGGTGCCAAAATGAAAATCCGGCATCAGTGGTTTGATGATATTTATCAACAAAATCATACTTATGCTGGACAAAACGAATATTTCACGTGAGAATGCGGCCACTTACGCAAATACTTTTAATAACAAAGACTACAATTTCTGGAGCAGGCGGCATGAAAAACCTGACAGCAGCACTTGTGGCGGCGTCTTTATCTATTTTGATAAACCCGGCGGTGGCTCAACAATCGAGCCTTTCCGGTTCGCGCATGTCCATGGAAAGACAGCACCAACATGCGGTGGAAGCGGGCTATACGTTTGTGCGCACATCGCGCGGCGTCAATGAACTGGTTGAGGCCGGTGATCTGGTTCGCGTTTCAGCAAACCGTTACGTTGAAATCCATAACGTTTCTTACCCTTATGCCCGTCCCCCGGTCAAAACATTGATTGAGCGGCTGGGATCTCAATACTTTAATGCCTGCGGCGAAAAACTCACAGTGACCAGTCTGACTCGCCCCATCGAGCGTCAGCCAGCCAATGCTCACAGTGATTCCGTACACCCGACAGGAATGGCAGTTGATCTGCGCATTCCCTCCAAACAAAGCTGCCGCAACTGGCTCGAGAAGACACTGATCTCTCTTGAAGACAATAATATTCTGGACGTCACCCGCGAGCGCAATCCGCCGCACTACCACGTAGCAGTGTTTCCCGAGCACTACGAAAATTATCTGGCCGGTGAGTCCGGACAAAGCCAGGAGTACACAGTGCGTCGCGGCGACACCCTGTCTGCTGTGGCCTCGCGTATGGGTACCACGGTGGCACAGCTTCGCGCTGCTAACGGTTTGCGTGGTGATCTGATTAACGTTGGTCAGAAATTGCTGGTGCCGGGATCAGACAATGTTGCCTCTGCCAGTTCTGCACGCGTCATTGCCACCAATGCCAGCAGTGCGCCTGTGGCTCCGCAGCGTATTGCATCTGTCACACAAGAGCACAAAGTACGGCCGGGTGAAACCCTGTGGCGAATTGCCAGAAGTTACCGCACCAGTGTTGAAGCGTTACGAACGCACAATGATCTTGCCAATGATGTCTTACGGATAGGTCAGGTACTGCGAGTGGTAACGGATGAGTCTTAAGCTCTGACATACAGCAGACTGCCGATCATGCTGTCTGATATGTCGCGCGGTTGTTCCCGCAGACTCGATCTGACAAACGTGTCGTGGCATGGTCTAGCTGATAACCGTGGTGATGGCGGGCATGTTGTTGATGCTCTTTGCAGCCATCTGGATCTACAACCGACTGATTGCCGATCGTAATCAGATGTTGTCCGCGTGGAGTGATATCGATGTCCAGTTAATGCGCCGCCATCAGTTGGTGCCGCAACTGGTCAATACCGTCAAGGCCATCGAAGACCATAACCAGTATGCCCGCCGTTTTTACAACGGCGCGGTGCGCCTGTTGAATACCCGCATTCAAACGTTTCCACATCTGTTGCTGGCGCGGCCGCTCGGCTTTAGGGCGGCAGAGTTTTTTGAAGTCTCCCGGGCGCATGAGCGGGCTGCGCCAACCCTGGACAAGCACTGACATGACCGCCCTCCAAACACTGCGCTACAAGGCACTCCTGCTGACCATGGTGGTCGTGGCGCTGTTCACTGCCAGTGCGTTCGGCGCTGCACAGACTGTGACTGGAGAGCGTATCCTGTTGTTTCACAGCGATATCGACATCGCCGCTGATGGCAGCATGATGGTGACTGAAACCATTCGGGTACGTGCTGAGGGTGACAGCATTCGACGCGGCCAGTGCCAGAATTGTTTTGCCAGGGCAGGTTAGTGCTGAGCTGCTGGGTATCGAAGGGTATACCGGCGCCATGGGTGACACCGATACCAATATTGCGGTGACCAGCACGCTATCGCAGGCTGAGATCGTCAGCACTCTGCCATTGTTGCCGGCCCAAGACTGTTTGAGGATTATCTGCCTTACGCGATTGCCTTAGGCGTGGAAGTGGCGTGGGGCAAAAAGTTTGCGTTGCTGTTCGCTGATATGAAGGCTGAACAGACGCAGCAGTATCAGCCGCGCTGGTACAGCGGCAGTTTTGATGCGGCACGTCTGTCCGCGTTTACCAAAACCATCGGCAGCGGTTTTGACAGCGCGATTTCTTCTGCCACCACTGTACCGGGCAGTTCATCAGCAGCAGGCGGTCGCGGTTACTCCGGAGGCGGTGGTGGCGGTGGCGGTGGGCGGTCACTCCGGTAAACGCACATCATTAAAACGAATTTTTTTTCAGATTCAGTAAGTGATTTAAAACAAAGCGTCAGGTGAAACTTTGCTGATGTGCTTAAATAACGGCCTGTGTGTTGTTTCAGGATTATCTTCATGGTTGAAAGCACCTGCACATGGCGGCGCCTGTCGTCTGTTCTGATGTTGGTATGTTTGCTTGCCACGCCGCGCGCGGTGATGGCAGACGGCGACTTTGGCTTGCCCGATCACCGCGGTAACTTTCATCAGCTCAGCCGCTACGCTGATCAGGCTGCCGTGATTGTGCTGCCATTCTCATACAACGATCAGGCGTCGCTGCAGGCAGCAGAGCAGCTGGCTGCCAGGCAGGCTCAATTCACAGCGCAGTCTGTGCGGGTGTGGTTGCTCAATGCCAGTGATGACGCTGATCTGGTCAGATCTCACACCTTATCACCTGGCGATTTTCCGGTGCTGATCGACGGCTCACAAACGGTCGCCCGAACGCTGGACGTTGAGCATCTTGGTGAGTTCATCATTCTGGATCCGCGATCCATGGGTGTGCTCTACCGGGGTTTTGACGATATCAATCTGTTGGATGGCGTGCTCACTGAAGCATTGGCTGCCAAGGCCAACAGCCGCCCCAGTCGTCTGGAAATTTCCACTGATCCTTTAGACGGTGCTGTGCTCACTTACCGCTTTATCGAGCAGTTTGCCGGGCGAGAGATTTCTTACCAGCAGGACATAGCGCCCTTGCTCAAGGAACGCTGTGCCTACTGTCACGTTGAAAACGGACTGGCGCCCTGGGCAATGAACCGCTACATCATGGTGCTCGGCTGGAGTCCGATGATGCGCGAAGTGATGATCACCCGGCGCATGCCGCCCGGGCAGATTGATAACGCGGTTGGCAACTGGGTCAATACCCACGAACTCAGCGACGAAGAATTGGCGCTGTTGGTGGAATGGATTGACCAGCGCGGTCCCCGCCGTGGTGATGGAGATCCGCTGGCCGAGCCGTTGCCCATTGTAGAAGAGTGGTCTCACGGAACACCTGATCTGATTGTTGATGTCCCGGAGCAATTCCTGCCAGCCACAGGCAATATCGATTTTCTGGTGAAACGTGTTGAGCTAAATCTGCAGGATGACACCTGGTTAAGTGCTATTGCTTATGAGGTAGGCGACCGAAGTGTGCTGCACAGTCTGTTGATCTATGCGGTCGATAAAAGCCTGCAAAGCAGCAATCCCGATGACCTGATCGCCAGTCCCGGTGCCGAGTTTATCAGCGTCTATGTGCCGGGCGAGCACGTTGATGAATTCGCTGCTGAATCGGGTTACCTGCTGGGCAAAGACAAGGATCTGGTGTTCAAGCTGCGTTACCTGACATCGGGCCGTGAAACGATTGACCGCACCCGCATCGGATTACATTTTAGTCAGAGCCCACCGCCGCGGCGCATCAGCACACTGGCGCTGGAAAAAGCGGATTTCAGTATTCCTGCCAATACCTCTGAGCATCGCGAGGTCATGCTTTCAGAACCACTGGCCAATGATGTGTTGCTGGAGAGTTACTCGCCTCATGCGCACAGCCGTGGGCGCAGCATGTCTATGAGTGTGCAGTATCCTGACGGTCGTGAAGAAGCGCTGATCAATATCCCTAACTTCAATTACAACTGGCAGTTGGCCTACCGGCCCTCAGAGTTGAAGCAGATACCCGCAGGGTCTGTGTTCAGGGTGGAGACAGTGTATGACAACTCTGCCTCCAACCCGTTTAACCCTTCTCCCGACCAGGCAACCGGGCAAGGTTACCGGGTGGATTCAGAGATGTTCAGCCACTTTATCCGCATGGCTGAGTAAATCACTCAGCCAGCCCGCGCCGACGCAGCATGTGGATCATATCCGGTGAGCGGCCCGCAAAGTCCTGATAAATCTGCATCGCATCCACACTGCCACCCCGCGCCAACACGGTGTCGCGGAAATGCTGCCCGGCAGCGCGGCTCATGCCGCCGTTCTCTTTGAACCATTCCACACCGTCAGCATCCAGCACTTCGCTCCAGATATAGGAGTAATACCCGGCTGAATAACCGCCCATGATGTGTGAGAAGTAGGGCAAGCGATATCGAGGGGGCACCGGCCCATAATTGAGGCCCGCATCGGTGAGCACCTGTTGTTCAAAGTCGGTCAGTGCCTCGGCGCTGGGAACCTGCTCAGGCGGCAACTGGTGCAGAGCCTGATCCACAATAGACGAAGCAATATACTCGGTTGTGCCAAATCCTTGATTAAACTGGCCGGCCGCCAGGACTTTATCCAGCAGTTGCTGAGGAATGCGCTCACCGGTTTCATAATGCGTGGCATAGTTTTCCAGCACCTCGGGCCATGACGTCCACATTTCATACACCTGAGAGGGGAATTCAACAAAGTCACGCGACACCGCAGTGCCGGCAAACAAGGGATAGCGCACATCCGTCAGCAGGCCGTGCAGTACATGTCCAAATTCATGGAACATGGTGGTTGCTTCAGTGAAGCTGATCAAGGTCGGTTCGCCGTCGGCGGGTTTGCTGACGTTCTGGTGCATGGCGATCAGTGGTGCGCCGCCAAGCAAACCACTCGGCAACGCATAGTTGCTGGCCCAGGCGCCGCCACGCTTGCTTGGACGCGCATAAAAGTCAGTGATGACCAAGCCTAGCGCTGTGCCATCAGCATCAGTGGCTTCCCAGATCTGTACATCCGGGTGGTATAACGGCAGGTCTGGGCGTGCTGTAAAACTGATGCCAAAAATTTGATTAGCTGCGTAGAACACGCCTTTGGTTAATACATTATTGAGTTCAAAATACGGGCGCACTTCCGCGTCATCAAAGGCATA
>JBFZEG010000121.1:0-6033 GCA_041306975.1 Gammaproteobacteria bacterium
CCTTTCTGAATGCACCTCGTGAATTGCTCAAGGTGTTAAACGTGCATGTGGTGGGCGCCAAGGCTGATGACGTGGCAGACGAAGTGATTGTCCTGCGCGCAGCCAATCAGCGCGCTGAAGCCATCATCTGCGCTACGCCTTACCTGCGTGACCGTGATATCCGCAGTGCCGAGGCCGGTGAGTCCATCGAGGATAAAGCGCAAAAGCTGCTGGAAGGCATACAAGCGCACTATGCTGCCGTCACTGCTCATGCCGAAGCACTCCATGCGGCATTGCCTACCGAAGACGCCGCGCACGTCCCCATCATCGCCATGGGGCACCTGTTTACGGCGGGCGGTCGCACCACCGACGGTGACGGTGTGCGCGATTTATACGTCGGCTCAATTGCGCATGTGGGCGCCACTATTTTTCCACCCGCGCTGGATTATGTAGCACTGGGGCACTTGCATGTGCCGCAAAGCGTCGGTGGATTTGATCATATCCGTTATAGCGGATCACCGATTGCTATGGGTTTTGGTGAGGCGCTGCAGCAGAAATCCGTGTGCCTGATTGCATTCAATCAGCGCAACCCCGACCTGACGCTGATCGACATACCGGTCTTTCAACGCCTGCGGCAACTGCGTGGCAATCTGCAACGCTTGTTATCCGACTTGCAACATCTGGTGCAGGACAACATCAGCACGTGGGTGGAAGTGACCTATACCGGCGACGACATTGTGCCGGACCTGCGTGAACAACTGGAGCACGCTGTCTGCTCAGATGACTCGAATCAGCAGAGCCCGGTAACAATCTTGCGCATCAAAAATCACCGCAGCAGTGCGCAGCTGTCTAGCGGCGACAATGTACAACAAACGCTGGATGACCTGACGCCACACGATGTATTTGAGAAATGTCTGGATGCGAACAAGGTTGCCAGTGAGCAACGCCCAGCGTTGCAACTGGCCTGGCAGGAGATCCTGCAGCAGTTGCATGAACACGACACACGGGCGGAATAACTCATGCGCATCCTGGGTATCCGTTTTAAAAACATCAACTCACTGGCCGGCGAATGGCAGATCGATTTCACCCAGCCTGAATATACCGCGGATGGCATTTTTGCGATCACCGGCCCGACGGGTGCCGGCAAAACCACGTTATTGGACGTGATCTGTCTGGCCTTGTATGGGCGCACACCGCGACTCGAGCGTGTCAACAAATCCGGCAACGATGTCATGACCCGCCAGACTGGCGAGTGTTGGGCCGAAGTTACGTTTTCAACACAGACTGGTCGTTACCGATGTTATTGGTCACAACACCGTGCGCGAAAAAAAGCCGACGGGGATCTGCAGACACCCCGACACGAAATCAGTGACGCACACTCCGGGCAGATTATCGACAACCAAATTCGTAGCGTTGAAAAACGTATCGAAGAAACCACCGGCATGGATTTTCAGCGTTTTACCCAATCCATGATGCTGGCACAGGGTGGATTTGCAGCATTTTTAAAAGCCTCAGCGGATGAGCGCGCACCGATTCTGGAACAAATCACCGGCACGGCCATTTATTCCGACATTTCTATCAAGGTGCATGAACGATACGCACTGGAGCGTACTCAGTTACTGTTGCTGCAAAGCGACCTCAGTGGCATGCAACTGCTGACACCCGAGCAAGAGGTTAATTTAAAGGACGAGGAACTTAAATATGCCGCAAACTTACTGCCCGAAAAAATTCAGTTAGACACACTCAGAGAGCACATTGCCTGGCAAGGCCAGTGCCAGGATCTTGAGCAAAAACTGCAGGCGCTAAAACAACAGCAGACTGATTGGCAGCAGCAATATCACGGCTTTGCTGAGCAGCGCGAGCAATTGCACAAAGCCAATCGTGCACTGGAATTGTCTGGTCACTACAGCGCGCTGACCGCCCTGCGTCAACAACAGCAGGCAGACCTGCAAAAGGAACTCAGCGCAGCGCAGGCGGAGCCGGCTTTGCAGGAACAACGTCTCTCCTTTCAGAGCAAGTACCAACATGCTGACGCGGCACACCAGCAGTCCAACCAGAAACTGATACACATGCGTCCCGTATTCAGACAAGTGCACATACTGGACAGCAGTATCAGCCAGCAGCGCACTCAACTCGCCCGACTCAATGCCGACGTCAGCAAACTTGATGGCGATCTGCACACCGCACAGCAGCAAACAAACGTGTTGCAAGCTGCTGCTGATAAAGAATCACAAGTGTTGGCTCAATTATTGGAGGTGGGTGAGACAAGTTACGATGACATGCTGAAACGTCTGATTGCGGACGCACAGCAGAAAGAGGCATTACTCGATAAAAAGCAATCTGAGATCGATGCATTAACTGAAGGCAAGTCGCCGAACCATTGGCGCGAAACAATAGATCAGCTGTCTCAAACACTGGCCAAAACCGACGCCCTGTTGCAACGTTATCGCGAGCGCAACACGCTGCTTGAGAGCCTGCAGTCACAACAACACCTAAGAACTCTTGCAGAGAACGAGCTTGCTGAACTGACAGAGAAACAACAGCAGCGACAGCAATTGTTTAGCGCCCGCGACGCGCTGGTGACAGCTTTGCAGAATGAAGCCTCGCTGTTGCAAACCATCAAAAATCTTGCATCGCTGCGTGCACAACTGGTGGATGGTCAGCCCTGCCAGCTGTGTGGTTCATTGCAGCATCCCTATGCCAGCCATGCGCCCGATGCGGATGTTGATGCACTAAACACACAACTTCGTGAGGCGCTCAGCTTGCTGAATGAAAGTCGCGATCAACTGCAACACGCAAACAATCGCACACTTCAACATCAGGAAAAAATCAATCACTTAGCGGGTCAGTGCCTGGCGACACTTGAAACAATCAACGCGCTTGAACTAACGCTTTTAACACAAACCGCGGCGCTCAAGCTTGGCGCGGATGAGACGCTTGAGAAACATCGTGAAATGCTGCTTGCAGAGCAGGACGCTATCAAGAAAACACTACAGCACATCGACTCTGCGCAGCAGGATTTAACTGCACTGGATAAAGCTGCACGCGAAGCCAAAGAAAGCGTTGTCGCCATCACACAAGGCATAACAACGCTTACTCATACTCAAACGCGGCTGCACGACAATCAACAGCAACTGGAGAAAATCAGACAACAGAAAAGTGCCACTCTGGCAGAGCGTGAGCGTCAACAACAAACACTCAACGATTTGATCACTCAACGTCAAGATCTGTTAGGTGACAACAACGCCGACCAGCATGAAGCACAACTTGAAGCAGAACTCGCCACTGCCAACAGCACCCTGCAGACCGCGCTCGCTCAGTATCAACTGGCAGAAAAGCGTCTGGATGACAATCGTCAACTTCGATCGACGCTGGCACAACAAATCACTGAGCGTGCCCAGCAAATCAGCGCCGACGATGCAGCATTCAACGGTTTGTTAAACAACAAATCGTTCAACAATGAAACGGATTTTCTGGCTGCTGTGCTAACCGATCAGGTGCGGCAAGATTTACAGCGGCAGGCGGAACAACTGGGCCAGCAAGGCAGTGAACTAGAAGCACTTATCAAGCAGTACACTCACGAATTGGACAATCTGTTGCAGGCAGCACTCACCGATCAAACGCACGCGCAACTGCTATACGCCATTGACGAGCAGGATAAACGGGTCAGTCGATTGCAGGAAGCACTGGGCGGCATCCGTCGGGACTTAAGCAACAATGAGTTGGCGCGCAGCAAACAACAACAGCAGGCAGAAAAAATAGACGCCCAAAAAAATGAGCTGGCGCGCTGGGCCGCCCTGCACGAACTAATTGGATCGGCAGATGGAAAAAAATTCCGTAATTTTGCCCAAGGCCTGACCTTTGAAATGATGATCAGCCACGCCAACCAACAGCTGTCGAAAATGTCTGACCGCTATGAGTTGATCCGGGATCCTGAGCAACCGCTGGATCTGAACGTGGTTGATCATTACCAGGCCGGCGACATTCGCTCCACCAAAAATCTGTCGGGTGGTGAAAGTTTTATTGTCAGCCTGGCGCTTGCCTTGGGACTATCACGCATGGCCAGTCGCAATGTGCGTGTTGACTCGCTGTTTCTGGATGAAGGCTTTGGCACCCTGGATGAAGACGCACTGGATACTGCGCTGGAAACCTTGGGTAGTCTGCAACAGGAAGGCAAACTGATCGGGGTTATCTCCCATGTGCCAGCCCTAAAAGAACGTATCAGCACACAAATAAAAGTGTCACCCGGTACCGGTGGCCGCAGCACACTCAGCGGCCCGGGATGCAGTGCATTGCCGTAGCTATCAAAGTTATTAAAAGCGTTACTGAAACAGAGGATACATCGACCCCAGCAACAACACGCCCATCAGCAGATTAAACACTCTGGCTTTTAGTGGATCCAGCAAAAATTTTCGCAGACTGGCGCCAAACAGATTCCACAGGCTGATCACTGGCATACCCAACACAGCAAACAGCAGACCAATTAGTAGCGTATCACTCCAGATGCTTTGCGGTTGTGTGTATGTTGCGATGGCGGCAAGCATCATCATCCAGGCTTTTGGGTTAACCCATTGAAACATGGCCGCTTGCCATAGAGTGAGCGGCTTGGTTACCACGGTTTGTTGATCCGTTGTACTCTTCATTGTGACTGACGTTCTGGAGAAAGCAGGTTTTACCAACCCCCAGGTCAGGTACAGCAGTGCTGCGCCGCACAGAATTTTCAGCACCACTTCCAGTACAGGAAAACGCATCAACAATTGCCCCAGTCCCAACGCAATGGCCAGCAACAAACTCTGACAGCCGATGGTAATGCCCAAAATATGCGGGATTGAACGGCGAAAACCAAAATTCGCGCCTGAGGCCAGCAACATCATATTGTTGGGTCCCGGTGTTCCGGTCATGACAACTACAAATCCCATCAGGGCTATCAATTGCTCAATCGGCATTTTGGGGTCGGGTACTCTTGATCAATGTTGATTTGTGTTTTGTATAGTCTGAATAGACAGACCACAACAATACAGATATAAATTATGAAAATTGAACCGGTACAGTTCTGATCCGTACGCTGCTGTATCGTCTTAATCAGCAGTGTCTATGCCGCTACGGTGAGGGCTTGTGTAGTTTAGCCTGATAACAAACGTCTGGAGAGACCCTTATGCTTTATCAACAACTGGCGGATCGCTTGCAATCCCTTATCGGAGAGAACATCTACGAGGTTGGCACTCGCCTGCCCGGTGTGCGTCAACTTAGCACTCAGCATGAAGTCAGTGTGTCGACGGCCGTCAGCGCCTGCCGGGAACTTGAGCAGCGCGGCTTGCTGGAAGCCCGGCCACGCGCCGGCTATTTTGTGCGCCGTCCACCCGCTCAGCGCGCAGCGCCCAGACCCGGCAAAACCAGCGCCAAACCACGCTTAGTGACCGGCCAACAACGCGTGCTGCGCCTGCTGCAGGCAGTGAATGACCCGGATATTGTTAACCTGGGCGCTGCCGTGCCGGATGCAGATTTTCTGCCAGTGGCAGTGATGGAGCGTGCGTTTCATCATGTTCTGCGCACCCAGCGCAGGCGCTGCATGGGGTATGAATTCCCACCCGGAGCGCCCGAGTTACGTGCACAGATCGCACGGCGTCTGGCGGGTCATCAGTGTCAGATCACCGCGGATGAAGTCCTGATCACCAACAGTTGTCAGGAAGCCATGCTCATCGCGTTAAAGCTGCTGACAAAACCCGGCGATACCGTGGCCGTTGAATCACCCACCTATTACGGATTGCTGCAGATTATCGAATCGCTGGGATTAAAAGCGCTGGAGATCCCAACCGACCCGGTCAGCGGTATCTCTCTGGATGCACTGGACATGGCGCTGGAGCGCTGGCCGGTCGCCGCCTGTATTCTGGTGAGCAATTTCTCCAATCCGCTGGGTGTGTGCATGAGTGATGAACGCAAAATTGCGCTGATGCACTGCCTGAACAAACACCAGGTGCCTTTGGTCGAGGATGACATCTATGGCGATCTGCCGTTCAACGGCAGGCGCCCTTCCCCGATCAAGCGCTGGGATAC
>JBFZEG010000123.1:0-4137 GCA_041306975.1 Gammaproteobacteria bacterium
CCTTCATCAGTAAACACTGTTGCATAGGATTTTGCCGAGCGGCGTGGACGTATGTTGAGGATTACGCCATTAAGAATCAGCCACCACAACGGCCGTGGGGTTTCCACCACGCGCGGATCCCAAAGGAACTCTTTCAGGTAGCGGCGCAGTGCCGTGGGTGTTGGTGCATCTGGTGTACCGAGGTTGGTAACAAGCACACCAATGCGATCATTCTGCCGATGTGTAAACTGGGGGCTGCCCTTGAACGTCATGAGTTTTCCTGTTTCAGATAGTGAATTAATGACTTGAGTTACTTTGCTCTATGCGTTTAAGGCCCGCCCTGGAGCCTAGCGATCCAACATAAAACTGGGGTACTGACAGCAGCGTCACGTACACCATGGCGACAGGCAGCATGGCGCCCGCCCCAAAAAAAATGGATGAAAATACCTGGCCAAGCATCATGCTCAAGGTCCATCGCCACGCCCGTACTGGATACGCTCTGGCCATCACATAGATCACCAGACACATCGAGGGCCATCCAAAAACAAAATACAGAGGCGAGGCCCACGCCACTGTCACCTCGGATGTGGCGGATTGCCCGGAGGCCAGGGCCACACCGGTTGCGATCACAAATCCTGCCGCAGCCGCGGCCACGTGCACCGGATTTTCCCCGGTGCGAAGAGTGCGCATCGTATTACGAAAGAACCCCTCGTCAGTGGGTTTTCCGGTCGGCTCTGTGTTGTGATCGCTCATCGTGTTTATCTCTCATTTGCGGGGGCGCGCAGACTGATCGCACCACGTATTTGACCAGCAAGGTAACCGGTCGCCATGTCATCCGGATAATGACGTATCAAGGCTGCAGCGACGTCTGCGGCGATATCGGTGCCATGACAGGTCAGGCACAAGGGTGCGGCAGCCTGCGCCTGCATGTAACGAAACTCACCGTCAACCAGTTCAGCCTTGTTGATCTGTGCAGGCGCCTCTCCGGCCTGCTGGCGCTGTTCAAACTCCTGCAAAACCCTGGTCTCCCAGGCATCCGGAACGGCCAGCGTGCTGTTGCGCGCCTTCAAGCTGACGCGCTTCACTTGCCAGCCACTTTGATCACTCAGGGCCTGCGCGATGGCCGGGGCCTGCACCGCACAGACATCGATGCCATTAACTGGTCCGCCGGTCTGCATAGCCTGCTGCAATGTTGGCAACAGCGTTCCGACAAACTGTGTCGCCAGCTCAGCTCCCTGCACAGTCAACGCCTGCTCATCCGGCATCGGGTTATGTTGGGCATCAGCAGAGGCCGCAAACAACACAACCAAAGACGCTATCGCTGTTGAGTACTTCATATACTGATCCCCCCGGGTTACTTAAACTTTGTCCAACGCCTGTGAAATGTCCGCAATAATGTCATCGATATGCTCAATACCAACAGAGAGCCGCACCAGATCTTCGCTGACACCCGCCCGCGCCAGCTCCTGCGGACTCAGCTGACGGTGCGTTGTGGTTGCCGGATGACATGCCAATGACTTGGCATCGCCGATGTTGACCAGACGCAGAATCATCTGCAGCGCATCGATAAAGGTTGCGCCGGCTTCTTTAGAGGTTTTACCAGCGCCGGCTTTGATACCAAAACTCAAGATACCGGACGCGTGGCCCGAGCAGATCTTTTTGCAAGTGGCGTTGTAAGGGCTTTCCGGTAACGCAGCATAGTTAACCCATGCAACCTTCGGGTGATCACGCAGAAAACCGGCGACCGCAAGCGCATTCTGGCAATGGCGCTCGATGCGCAGCCCCAGTGTTTCCAGCCCTTGCAGAATCAGGAAAGCACTGTGCGGCGATAGCGCGGCGCCGGTATTGCGCAGAGGCACAACGCGGCAACGACCAATATACGCCGCCGGCCCCAACGCTGCGGTGTACACCACACCGTGATAGGACGGATCCGGTTCGTTGAGCATCGGGAAACGCTGTTTGTTGGCAACCCAGTCAAACCGACCAGAGTCAATAATCACACCACCCACAGTAGTGCCGTGGCCACCGATGTATTTTGTCAGGGAGTGCACAACAATGTCCGCCCCCTGATCCAGTGCCCGGCAGAGGTAAGGCGTTGCCACGGTATTATCCACAATCAACGGTACGCCGTGACGATGCGCAATCTCACTCAATTTCTGCAGATCCACCACGTTGCCTGCCGGGTTGCCGATTGACTCGCAGAACAGGGCCCGGGTCTTGTCATCAATCAGTCGCTCGAGACCTTCATAGTCATCAAACGATGCCATGCGCACTTCAACACCCTGTGTTGGCATCGTGTGCGCAAACAGATTATAAGTGCCTCCGTAGAGTTGGCTGGTACTCACAATGTTGTCGCCCGCGCGCGTTATGCACTGCACTGCATAAGTAATCGCAGCCATGCCCGAGGCCAACGCCAATGCCCCAATGCCACCTTCCATTTCTGCCAGACGCTGTTCTAGCACCGCCGTGGTCGGATTCATGATACGCGTGTAAATGTTGCCGGCCACTTTCAGATCAAACAGATCAGCACCATGCTGGGTATTGTCGAAGGTGTAGGACGTGGTCTGGTAGATCGGCACTGCTGCCGCCTTGGTCGTTGCCTCTGATGTGTAGCCGTGATGCAGGGCCAATGATTCAAGTTTCATGTGTGACTCCTCTGATTTAAATTTCATGCCAATGCTAAACGCCCAACCAGCGATTGACGCCCATACCCACCAGCCATGACAGAACCATAACCAGGCTGGCGATACCCAGGTGTTCGGCCACGACAGGCAGGGCTGGCTGCCCCTGCTGTCTTGCAATAAAAACACTCAACACCGTCAACACAACGGCTCCCCATATCAGACAGGCGATCACTGCCTGTTGTAGCGGCAGCAACAGCAAGGGCAGCACAAACGTAGATGCCATTAAAAATTTGGTTAGAAATGTGGCGATGGTTGCCAGCCAGACACTGCGGCTTGTGCTCTCGGGACGCGCCTCTTCCGACAGATGGATACCAAAGGCGTCCGACATCGAGTCCGACACTGCAATCACCAGAATGCCCCCCATCACCGCCGCCAGCGACTCGGTGCCGGCAAACAATCCGACGATCAATCCCAGCGTGGTTATCACACCGGATCCGGTGCCAAAAAAGACGCCAGTCAACATCCCGCGCAAGCGTGCCTGTGATTGATCGACCATGTTACTCAGCTCCGTGGTTGCCGTGAACAAACAACTGCCTGACTCAGGCAAACAGTTTGCTGCGGAACGCAAAAAACACAGCACCCAGCAGGCACAATGCACTCCATAAATAATCCAGCTTCAGTGGTTCTTTCAGATAAAACAATGCAAAGGGCACAAACACACTCAGCGTAATCACTTCTTGCAGGATTTTCAGTTGCCCAACCGACATAACAGTAAAGCCGATACGGTTGGCCGGCACATGAAACATATACTCCAGCAGGGCGATTCCCCAACTGATCAGCGCCGCGATAATCCAGGGCTTGTGGGCCAGATCCCGGAGATGAGCGTACCAGGCAAATGTCATAAAGATGTTGCTGATGATCAGCAGACTAACGGTGATCGCGGCAGGATGCATGCTGGTTATAACCCCGGGAGCAGTGAACTCGCTGTTTACTTTTTTCAAGCGCGCATTATACGCGCATCGTGGCCATTGATTGCGCCAGAGTTGCGCTCAGTGAGCTGATCGCCTTTTGTAAACGTTCATCTCCCGCCATGCTCAATCCACGCGCAGCCCATTGCGGGTTGGCTCTGGCAAGTCGGAGTTCCGCGGGTAACTCAGCGTCAACCAGAATCGGCCGCAGCGCCTCCGTCACGGGACTGCGCTGCTGCGCTGCATGCCCGCGACGCTCCAGCGCCAGAATCAAACCACATTGACGTGCCGCCAGCACCCTTAAAATGCTGTCGTCTACCCTGAGCAGTTTTTCGCCCGTCATCATACCCATCAGATTGCGCCCGTAGTGCCGCAGGGTTTGTAAACCGCCCCCCAGCAGAGCGCCCATTAGGGTAGCAGCGCCCAGCGTCAGCCCACCAGCGATAAGATCGATACCGGCACCTGCTGCGGCACCTGCCGCCGCACCGCCGCCTACCCGTATCCCCATGGTTTGCAACAACACCGGATCAAACGGGTCAGCTTGCCACTTGCCATTGAGCAACGGC
>JBFZEG010000130.1:0-9727 GCA_041306975.1 Gammaproteobacteria bacterium
GTTTTGGTACCGCCGATCATGGGAATTTTACGTTCGACAATAAAACCAGGCGTATCCCTGTCGATCAGAAACGCGGAGATGCCATGGCGACCTTTGGAGGTATCGGTTTTGGCCATGACAATGGTGAAGTCAGCTTGATCCATTTTGCTGATCCAGATTTTCCGGCCGTTGAGCACCCAATGATCACCCTGCAATTCCGCACGTGTTGACATCGCCGCCGGATCAGCACCGGCACCGGGCTCGGAAATACCGATAGCAGAAATGGTTTCACCGCGTGAATACGGCAGCAGATATTTTTCGTGCTGTGCTGGATTCACGCTGCTGATCAACATGTGCAGGTTGGGCGAGTCCGGCGGAAAGTGGAAGGGCACAGCAGTGCGGCCAACTTCTTCATTAACACCGACCATGGCCAGCGCGGGCAGGTTTGCACCACCAAACTGTTCGGGCACATCAAGGCCCCAGAGGCCAAGATCACGGCACTTCAGGTTAAGTTTTTGTACTACGGATTCGGTCAGTTCTCCGCCACCACCCTTCATATCCTGCTCTAACAGGGCACTTTCCAGGGGTATCAGCTCATCCTTGACAAAGTGCGCCACCAGATCCTGGAGCATGCGGAATTCTTCATTGAGTTCAAAATTCATTTTGTTGTTGTTTAGTTGTCATAAAGAGTTCATTGGTTAAAAAGAGTTCAGTTGAAGAATAATTTCTAGTTTTATTTGTGCGTTTAATCACAGTGATCTGATTGAACCTCATTCATACTTTTTCCGCTACCGTTTACCTGGCATTGTTCCCTGTTGCTTCATCGCTTACCATGCCTGCCTTGTTGCAATCCGATTGAGTTCTGACCCATGTTGCTTGCCCGTTTGCATTTTAGTATGGCCACCATGCGTACCCTGCTGGCTATCGCGCTTCCCATGGTTGTTTCTCAGGGCGCTTTTGCGGTGATGATTTTTACCGACCGCTATTTTATGTCGCAGATTGATCCAACGCATATGGCGGCGTCATTGGGCGGAGGCGTGGCGTTTTTTTTCAGTCTGTGTTTTTTCCTGGGTGTGATTTCGTATGCCAATGCCTTGGTCGCGCAATACCGCGGTGCAGAGGAACCTGGTAAATGCTCGCGGGTGGTCACTCAGGGCTTGATCATGAGTGTGTTGTGTCAGCCACTGCTGATGGTAGTGGCTATCTATGTGCTTGATTTGTTTGCTGCCATGGGCCATGAGGCAGAAATGCTGGCGCTGGAGAGCAGCTACTTCTCGATTCTGATGCTGGGGTCGTTGATTACGTTGTGGAAAGCTTGTCTGTCTTCGTATTTTGCCGGCATCGGGCGTACTCAAGTGGTGATGGTGTGTGATGTAGCCGGTCTTATGTTGAATATCCCGCTGTGCTGGGCGATGGCTTTCGGACATTTAGGTTTCCCGGCAATGGGCATAGACGGCGCGGCATGGAGCACCGTGTTGTCGTCGATGTTTTCACTGATCTTGTTCAGTGGCTACTATCTGGCGCGACAAAATCGGCTGGCTTTTTTGGTGATGCAGTCATTCCGCATCGATGTAGCCGTTATGCGCCGTTACCTTCGCCTTGGATTGCCGTCCGGTGTAGAGCTGTTTCTGAACGTCGCGGCATTTAACCTGTTTCTGTTGATGTTCCAGTCGTACGGCGTGACTGAAGGGGCGGCTGCAGCAATCGTGTTTAACTGGGATATTTTGTCCTTTGTGCCAATGATGGGTTTAAACATCGGCATTGTGAGCCTGATCGGCCATTCAGTGGGTGCGCGCAGTATGGAAAAAACCAACGAGGTTATCTCGGCTGGTTTTGTCATTGCGATCAGTTACTCGTTTTTGCTGGCGCTGTTGTACATTTTTTTCCGTTACCCGCTGGTTGAAGTGTTTGCGCCGCCGCAGGGTGACTTCAGTGAGATCCGCAGCTTGGCAGCATTTATGATGATTGGTTTGTGTTGTTACACCGTGGCCGATGCCATCATTCAGGTATCCGGCGGCGTGTTACGAGGGGCGGGTGACACACAATGGGTGATGTATTCATCAACCGCATTACACTGGTTGATGCTGGTGATTCAGTACCTGGTGATCCGTGTCTGGGAGTTTGGGCGTGAGGCTTCCTGGGTGGTTTTCTGTGCGATGATTCTGGCGATCGCAATCGTTTTTCTGCTGCGTTTGTGGTCGGGTAAGTGGCGCGATGAGAAAGCGCTGGAATCGGTGATGGCTGAGTAGGTCGGATTGGGGACGGAGAGATCAAAATTTGATCTCTCCGTCCCCAACAGGTTTCCAACAGGTTTTTAGCGGACGGAGTACTTGGTGAATGCGCCGCCGGCTTGTGTCAGTGAGTTGGGGCCTTCGGCAGCATAGACATTGCCGTCGGCGTCAACAGCCACGCCTTCGCCTGCAGTGCCCTGGTAGACACGGTCTTCGCGCTCGAAGGGCGGAATAAAGCCGGTGACATGGTCATGGTCAATGTGACCAATACGGATGCCGTTACGCCAGCCGACGTGGTTGGTGGGGCTGGATTCCGAGTCTATGGCGTAGATCATGTCGTCGTCGGTGATGAACATGCCGCTGATGCGACTGAAGGTGTATCGTGACTCCAGATAGTTGCCTTCCTGATCAAAAATCTCGATGCGATGATTGCCGCGGTCGGCTACCCACAGACGGCCACGGGAGTCAAACTCCAGCGCATGAGGCGTACGGAATTCGCCGTGACGCACACCAATCTGCCCCCACTGTTTGATAAACGTACCATCAGGCGCAAACTTCATCACGCGGGCCGTAAGACCCGCTGCCCGACCCTCTTCCATGGCCTGATTGGTGATCATGCCCTGGCCACTGTGCCCGTCAGAGACATAGATGCTGCCATCGGGGCCAACAATCACATCATTCGGCTGATTAAAATGTGCGCCATCGTTGCCGGTTTTTCCGGGAGTGCCCAGGCTTAGCAACAATTCGCCAGTCGGACTGAATTTATGCACTTGCTGACCTTTGGTTTCATCCGCATTGGTGGCGAAGTCGGTTACCCATACATTGCCCTCATCATCCACATAAAGACCGTGAGGGGTGACCATCAGGCCAGCGCCAAAATTAGCCAGCACCGCGCCGGTGTTGCGATCAAATTTGAAGATGGGATCAACCAGGTTGGTGTCGCAGGTGATTGGCACACCGGCACCAAAGCTACCTGCGCCGCAACGCTCGTATGCCCAGAGGTGGCCATCAAAGGGATCGATATCAACACCGGCAGATGAGCCCCATACCCGACCTTCAGGCAGTTCGCCCCAGTTTTGGGTGATCACGGGCGCGGGATTGGGGATGCCGTCACCGGTAATTAAATTTCCTGCCGGTGCCGCCACTGTGTTTGCCGGTGATGCTGCGGATGGCTGGGTACTTACGGGTTCAGAACAGGCTGAGACCAGTGCCGCGCAGGTAATCATGCCCAACAGTGGGTTTCTAAATGAGGTGAGCTGCTTATTGAGCATCGTGACGTTTCCTTATAGTGAGTTATTGTTGTTTCAAGTCCCCGGTTGGGTGCCAGCGCGTCAGTCATCATCGTAACACAGCAAGATGTTTCACTTTTGTTTGCGCAATATCAATAATATTTTTCTATCAAAATGCTAATTTTAATAAAGAAGGCATTGTAATGAGGTTGATGTATAGTCCCTATTGAATGATTGAGCGAACAAAACCAACACTTATCACTAATTGAGATGGAGAACATTATGGATACAAAGCACAGCAACACCGCCGGCAAGTGCCCGGTTATGCACGGATCTAACACGAAGCTGGGTGGACAGGCAGCGACCAACAAGAGTTGGTGGCCCAATCAACTTAATCTCGGCATCCTTCATCAACATCATGCAAAGTCCAATCCCCTGGGTGACGACTTTGACTATGCAGCGGAATTCAAAAAGCTCGACCTGCCTGCTGTCAAACAGGACATTGAAGCCCTGTTGACTGACTCGCAAGACTGGTGGCCGGCCGACTACGGTCACTATGGCCCGTTTATGATCCGTATGGCCTGGCATGCCGCCGGTACCTACCGCACAGGCGATGGCCGCGGTGGTGCGGGGACGGGCAACCAGCGGTTTGCGCCCATCAACAGCTGGCCAGACAACGGAAATCTCGACAAGGCACGGCGGCTGCTGTGGCCGATCAAGCAAAAGTACGGCAATAAGCTCTCGTGGGCGGATCTGTTTGTGCTCACTGGCAATGTGGCGCTGGAGTCCATGGGCTTTAAAACTTTTGGTTTTGCTGGCGGACGTGCGGATATTTTTCAGCCGGAAGAAGACATTTACTGGGGTGCTGAAGACACTTGGCTGGGTAACAATCGCTACAGCGGTGAGCGAAATCTGGAGAACCCGCTCGCTGCAGTGCAGATGGGGCTGATCTACGTAAATCCGGAAGGTCCGGACGGTAACCCTGATCCTTTGCTGTCAGCAAAAGATGTGCGCGAAACCTTTGCGCGTATGGCGATGAATGACTACGAGACAGTTGCTCTGACTGCGGGTGGCCACACATTTGGTAAAGCCCATGGTGCTGGTGATCCCGCGCATGTGGGTCCAGAGCCTGAGGCAGCGCCTCTGGAAGAAATGGGCCTTGGCTGGATAAGCAGCTTTAAAAGCGGTAAGGGCCGCGATGCCATCACCAGTGGCATCGATGGTGCCTGGAAACCAAATCCAACCCAGTGGGATATGGGTTACTTCGACGTCTTGTTTGGATATGAATGGACATTGATCAAGAGCCCGGCAGGAGCACAGCAGTGGGTGCCGGTCAATCTGGCAGAAAAAGATCATGCGCCTGACGCTGAAGACTCATCCATCCGTGTGGGTATCATGATGACTACGGCAGACATGGCGATGCGAGAGGATCCTGAGTACCGCAAAATATCAGAGCATTTCCACAAAAATCCTGATGAATTTGCTGATGCATTTGCGCGCGCCTGGTTCAAATTGACTCACCGCGATATGGGGCCCAAGGCGCGTTATCTGGGTCCGGAAGTGCCCGCAGAAAATCTGATCTGGCAGGATCCGGTACCCGCTGTTGATCATGAGTTGATTGATACCGCGGACATTGCAGATTTAAAAAACAAAATACTGGCCTCAGGTCTGTCGGTATCAGAGCTTGTGTACACCGCCTGGTCGTCAGCATCTACTTTCCGCGGATCTGATATGCGTGGTGGCGCCAATGGCGCGCGTATTCGTCTTGCTCCCCAGAAAGATTGGGATGTGAATCAGCCCGCGCAATTGGCAAAGGTATTGGCCGTGCTGGAGTCCATCCAGCGTGCGTTCAATCACGCGCAAACCGCTAACAAGAAGGTATCGATGGCTGATCTGATTGTGCTGGGTGGATGTGCTGCCGTTGAGAAAGCGGCTGCGGACGCCGGGCAGACGGTTGGCGTGCCGTTTACGCCGGGCCGCACCGATACGACTCAGGAATTGACCGATGTCGAATCGTTTGCGCCGCTCAAACCTGAAGCCGACGGTTTCCGCAACTACCGGCGTGCAGCGTTTACGGTACCAGACGAAGAAATGCTGATTGATAAAGCACAATTGTTGCAGTTAAGTGCGCCGGAAATGTCAGTGCTGGTGGGAGGCTTGCGAGTGCTTGGCGCAAACTTCAACAATGCGCAGCATGGTGTATTCACCCAGACGCCAGGCAAGCTGACCAACGACTTCTTTGTGAATCTGGTTGATCTGAATACCGTGTGGAAACCGGTTGACGCTGACACCTATGTATTTGAAGGGCGTGATCGCAAAACCGGTGCGGTGAAGTGGACCGGTACACGCGTGGATCTGGTATTTGGCTCCAACTCACAATTGCGTGCTATTGCCGAGGTCTATGCACAGAGCGATGCAACCCAGAAATTTGTGAAAGATTTTGTTGCGGCATGGACAAAAGTCATGAATGCGGATCGTTTTGATCTGGCATGAGTCTCTTCAGTCCCGTACTATTGTGCTGTCACTACAGGAGATTCTGACCATGGCCAAAGAACAGAAAAGTGTTAAAGAAACCAAGAAAAAACCGTTATTGACTCCTAAAGAGAAAAAAGCGGCCAAGAAGGAAAAGCAGAACAACAAGTCTTGAGTCAAGGCGTGTGAAATAAAAGCGGGATCTGAGGCTTGTTCTTAAAGGATGAGTCTGGGGTTCCGCTTTTTTTTGAGGGTTCTACCCCGTTTTCACGGACACTTCAAAAAACTCGTCAGATTCAGTCAAATATTGCACCGCATCCCAGTCAACGACGCGGTTCGTCTCTACCTTTGGGCGGCTTGGACTCTGATTCGCGTGCCGTTTAGCTCACTACAAAGTTCTATTTTTGGCCAGCGCGTGAATGTTGCGCCAATCAACCTCAGCCAGATAGTTGGTGTAGGGATTTACATAGCTGATGGGCAGGACGGAGATTTTTCTCTTGAAATAGATCATATTCGCGCCTACACCGACTGAGTAGCTGGAAATTTCATCACGCTAATGGTACTAGTTGCGGGGTAAGGTCAATCTGACTTTTTTTTGTGTTAGGAGTGTTCATGCTCAATCGCCTCAACGCCTTGTACCCCATGCGCTACTACGTTCTGCTGCTGTGTATTGGCCTGTCCTTGCTCAGCTTGTTCGCCCTCGTGACCACGGGCAATGGCGCGGTGGTATTTATCGCGAGCACGGCGCTGACCATTGTGGGCATCCGTGATTTGCAGCAGCGCACAAGTTCGGTGCGGCGCAATTACCCCATCATGGGTCACTTCCGATTCTTGTTGGAGTCTATCCGTCCTGAGTTGCGCCAGTACTTTCTGGAAAGCGACACCGAGGCCGCGCCGTTTTCGCGCAACCAACGTTCTCTGGCGTATGCGCGCGCTAAAGGGGAGTCCGACAAACGCCCCTTCGGCACCCAACTCGATGTAAATGCCAACGGTCATGAGTGGATCAACCACGCCATGGTGCCGACCGCCGTCGCCTCTTACGATTTCCGGGTTCGCATTGGCGGTGCCGACTGCCGCCAACCTTATGAGGCCAGCGTGTTCAACATCTCGGCCATGAGCTTTGGTTCGCTCTCAGCCAACGCCATTCAAGCGCTCAACGCAGGCGCGAAACGCGGTGGCTTTGCGCACGACACCGGCGAAGGCTCGATCTCCCAATGGCACCGTGTGCACGGCGGCGACTTGATTTGGGAAATCGGATCGGGCTACTTCGGTTGCCGCGACAGCGAAGGCCGCTTCAACCCCGAAGCCTTTGCCGCCAACGCCTTGCAGCCCCAGGTCAAAATGATCGAGATCAAGCTCAGCCAAGGCGCCAAACCAGGACACGGTGGTGTTTTGCCCGGCTCCAAGGTGACCGAAGAAATTGCCCAAGCGCGGGGAGTCCCGATGGGCGAGGACTGTGTGTCGCCCGCCGCGCACAGCGCGTTTTCCACGCCGCGTGAGCTCATGGTCTTCATCACTCAGCTGCGCGAACTCAGCCATGGCAAACCCGTGGGCTTTAAGCTGTGTGTGGGTCACCCATGGGAGTTGTTTTCGCTGGTCAAGGCCATGCAAGACACTGGCATAACCCCTGACTTCATCGTCGTTGACGGCGCGGAAGGCGGCACCGGTGCAGCCCCCTTGGAATTTTCCGACCACGTCGGCACACCGCTGCAAGAAGGTTTGCGTTTAGTGCACAACACCTTGGTGGGTGTGGGTCTGCGCGATCGCATCGCACTGGGCGCCTCGGGCAAAGTGATCAGCGCGTTTGACATCGCACGCGCCATGGCCTTGGGCGCCGACTGGTGCAACAGCGCACGCGGCTTCATGTTTGCTTTGGGCTGTATCCAGGCCCAGACCTGCCACACGGGTCAATGCCCCACCGGCGTGACCACTCAAGACCCACTGCGCCAGCGAGGCTTAGTGGTGCTCGACAAAGCCTCTCGTGTGTACAACTTTCACCATGAAACGCTCAAGGCCTTGCGCGAGTTGGTGCAAGCCGCGGGCTTGCAGCACCCCAGAGAAATCACCGCCGATCACATTGTGCGCCGCGTGAACGACCACGAGGTGCACCTGATGTCCAAACTATTACCGGAGATGACCGCTGGCGCTTTGCTCACCGATGTGGAGCACCAAGACAGCGTCTTCCGCGCCTATTGGAATCGCTGCAACAGCAACAGCTTCGCGTTGCACAGCGCTGGTAATCAAGCAACTCTTTCAAACATCAGGACTACCCTTTGACTCAAAAATGCCACAGTAACCTGCAATAGCAACACGGATTTTTTCCTGTGTTGCCTCAAAGGTGCCAGGTATCCGTATTTTTGTATTTTCATCTATGTAAGTGTCCCTGCGAACTTCTATCATCACAGACTCGACCCTTTTGTCGAGATGGTAGTAAGCCTGTGGAACTAAGGAGCCTGAGAACGGACTGTTCAAGGATACACTTCGGCCGGAGCGCGCAAATGCATTAACGAGCCAGTCAGCAAGCTGTTTAGGTGTGTGATACTCATCCGTGCCAATGCAAATGTCCCGCCGATCTGCGCCTGGTGAGTTTTCATAAGCTAGGGCTTTTTTGGGAAAACTGTGGCAGTCAATAATCAGGCAGCGGCCGTGGCATTGAAGCGTGTTCTCAACAGCATGGGTCAACTGCCTGTGATGGGGGTGGTACCAATCGTCAAGTAGTGCCTCTCGCTCTTGCTGGCTTAGTGGCCTTCGCAGCGTTTTAGAATCGTGGGTCTGCGTGTACACAACCCCCATTCCCACACTGCTCATAGGCTCAAATGCGTCATCCTCAAATCGCTCCATATCAACCACCAGCCTGCTAACAGGGGCCGCTACTACTTGTGAGCTATTCACGTCTTGCGCGAATAAGTCGTGGGTGTGGTGGTCAGTCATTTTCAGAATTTCATCATCGAGTTCAGCATCACTCAAGGTGAACTGATCACGTACACTGGCTGGTATCAATGTTGAATTGTGCGGGATATGCAAAACAACCCACGGTGGCAGCGTCAATAAGCGGCGCCCATTTAAGCGCCGCCGATTATGAGAGGAGACAACGTACCCACCTGTGTATATAGGATCGTTGGGGTCATCAGCTAATCTGGTTATACCTTTAGCCATACGCCACCTCCGGGTCTGTTATGTCAATAACCTCAGCCTTGAGACCTAAGCCTATTGATTGCCATACCTCTTCATCAAGTTCAAAACCAACAGCGTCAAACTCCTCTCGTAGTTCTGTCGGTGTAAACGTTCCAGCATACTGCCGTGATCTCAGAGCATCCTCGGTTGAAGAATACAGTTCCCAACGTTTGCCTTTTTCGATCCTTTTTACCCAATAATTTGTGCGCCAATCACAACCTGGCATACCGGAGTACCAATGCTCGCCAAGATCAAAGACGCGTTGACGCGAGCGCGCTTTTTTGCCGCCAAAAAAGTCAGGATGAGATTTGATCGATAAGATATTTTTAAGCATAAAAAAACCCCCAGTTGGTAATCCAATGGAGGCTGACGCTGTGGTTGCCTTACGGCCACATTCCCTTTCGGGGTACCACCTTGCACAGCTGCAGGTTGGCGGGGCGTCAGCCCTCTCTTAATGATGGGCTTAGTTAACTCCTAAAATTATGTGGTGTCAACTCAGTTTTGTTGTTGGCGATTAGCGCAGCCTATGGATCACCACAACATCTAATTGAAATCAAAAGTCGCATCACTCGGTGAACTGATAATTACCGGTCAGCAGACCTGTTGCGAGTATGTGCCCTTCCATAGCCTGCAGCAGATTCT
>JBFZEG010000142.1:0-38092 GCA_041306975.1 Gammaproteobacteria bacterium
TTATCCTTACTGCGCAGTTGCCGGTTGATCAGCCAGCCACTCGTTCAGATCGATAATGTCCTGTGGCGTGAGCACACCGGCAGTGCGCTTCAGTTGCAGGGTGTCTACCACGTAGTTGTAGCGGGCATCAGAATAGTTACGCAGTGCCACAAACAGTTGCTGGCGAGCCTGCACCACATCAACGATGTTGCGGGTGCCGACCTCGTAACCTGCTTCGATTGCATTGAGCGCAGACTCGGCAGATATGATGGCTTGCTGGCGCTGGGCGATGACCAATGCATCGGTATTAACCCGGCGATAGGCATTGCGGATGTTTTGTGTGGTCTGCCGGCGGATCAGACTGGCCTGCTCCTGCTGGGCAATCAGGTCATACTCAGCCTGGCTGCGCCGCGCGGTCACTGCATGACCGGAGTACAAGGGAATGCTGACCTGCACTGCAACGCTGAAACCTTCAATCACACCCGTTGAACGTACACTGCCATCGGCACCTTGCCCGGTGTTGGAGTCGGTGTTGGAGTAACTGCTCTGCAGCCCGATAGTGGGCAGGTGTTCAGCGCGGCGTGCCTGAACCGTTCTGGCCTGAGCTTCCACACTGTAATTTGCAGCCAGCAATTGCGGGTTGCTGTTTAACGCTTCCTGTACCCAGCTTTCCATTTCGCCTTCCGCGGGTGTCACCGGGAAGTCTTCGCGCAGGATGTCCAGATTGGGATGTGGTTGCCCGGTGATAGCTTCCAGCGCTTCGTAGCTGGACGACACAGCGTCTTCAGCCAGAATAGTGTTGTTGCGCGCCAGATCATAGGCCGCTTGGGATTCAAAGACTTCAGTGATGGCGACCAGGCCCACTTCTTCACGCTGACGGGTGCGCTCAAACTGCCGCATGGCCGCTTCTTCTTCCTGCCGGCTGGTGCTGAGGTCATCGATGGCGCGCAGTACATTGAAGTAGGCTGAGGCAACACGGATGATGAGTTCCTGCTCTTGTGCAGCGAAATTGTAGAACCGCGCCTGATCAGCTTCCTTGGCACCCTGATAACTGTACCAGGAGTTCATGTTCAGCAGCGACTGCTGGATGTTAACGCCATAACGACGCGTGTTGGCGTTCAGATCGGTAAAGCTGATGGTGCCTTCGGGCCCGGTCGATTGACGCTGCTCCGACAGGTTTGCGCTGACCTGTGGTAACAGACTGGCGCGCGCCAGGCGTACCTGTTGTTGTCCGGAATTGAGCTGAGCCTGTGCCTGACGCAGCGCCGGGTCATTACGCATGGCCAGTTCGAGTATGCTGACCAGATCGTCGGCAAATACCGGTTTTACACAAACAAGCAGTCCTGCCGCGAGAACTATCGTGCGGGTAATTCGTCCCATAATCAGAAATCCTGTGAGAAAGTTCATTATCTGAAACGCAAGCGCTCAGAGTCTGTTATTGACGCTGCAAAAGCCAATTGCGTTTAACTGCAGACATCTGCTGGATGATGCCTTTTTATTAGTCCCGTTTTCAGGCCTGATTGTCGCCATCCAGACAATCATACGTAACAAGCGCCTGTTTCGGTTGTATCTGGCATTCTACACAGTGTTGACGGCCGGCGTCCAAGTGCCATAAGCCACAATTTGAACCCCGGGCAGAGCCGCTTCCGTTAACACTTTGCAAGCTTATCAGGCATAATGACTGCCCATTTTTGATCACTGCACAGTTCGGCCCGACACGCCGCGTGCATCTATACAGGCAGGATAGAGTAATGAGTGCCAAGCCCGAACACTTTCTCGACAGAATTACCGAACTGGACGACAGAACCCGCTACACCTTCGGAAGTTCAAGCAAAGTGTATGTGAAAGGTAGCCGTGACGATATTCTGGTGCCCATGCGCGAGATAATTCAGGCGCACACACACACTGAAAAAGGCCTTGAACACAATCCACCGATCCGGGTTTATGACACCTCGGGTGCGTATTCCGATCCGTTTATTCACATCGATCTGCGGGCAGGGTTGCCAGCGATCCGTGCACGCTGGATTGAAGAGCGCGGTGATACTGAGTTACTAGCGGGGGTGACCTCTAAATTTGGCAAACAACGTCAGGATGATGTCCAGACCGCGCACCTGCGTTTTGAGCATATGCGCAAACCGCGTCGCGCCAAAGCGGGTGCCAATGTCAGCCAACTTTACTACGCACGCCGAGGTATTGTGACGCCGGAGATGGAGTTTGTTGCCATTCGCGAGAACATGAGTCTGGCGCAAGCGCGCGAGCATGCCGCGCTAGGGTTTCAGCATCCGGGGCAGTCATTTGGTGCGTCAATCCCGAAAGAAATCACCGCTGAATTTGTCCGCGAAGAGATTGCTCGCGGCCGGGCGATTATTCCGGCGAATATCAATCACCCTGAAATAGAACCGATGATTATCGGCCGCAACTTTCTGGTGAAAGTAAATGCCAACATCGGCAATTCAGCGGTGTCTTCATCCATCGAAGAAGAAGTTGAAAAACTGGCATGGGCAGCGCGCTGGGGTGCAGACACCGTGATGGATCTGTCCACGGGCAAAAACATCCATGAAACCCGCGAGTGGATTATCCGTAACTCCATGGTGCCCATTGGTACCGTACCGATTTATCAGGCACTGGAAAAAGTTGGCGGCGTGGCGGAAGACCTGACCTGGGAAATGTTCCGTGACACTTTGATCGAGCAGGCTGAACAAGGCGTGGACTACTTCACCATTCATGCCGGGGTGTTGCTGCGATATGTGCCGCTGACAGCCAAGCGTGTTACCGGTATTGTGTCGCGCGGCGGTTCTATTATGGCCAAATGGTGCCTGGCACATCATAAGGAAAACTTCCTGTACACGCATTTTGAAGACATTTGCGAGATCATGAAGGCCTATGATGTTTCGTTCTCACTCGGTGATGGCCTGCGCCCGGGCTCAATTGCCGATGCTAATGATGCTGCGCAGTTTGCTGAGCTGGAAACCCTGGGCGAGTTGACTAAAATCGCCTGGAAACACGATGTCCAGACCATGATTGAAGGCCCTGGACATGTGCCCATGCATATGATCAAGGAGAACATGGACAAGCAGCTGGCGGTGTGTGACGAGGCACCTTTTTACACATTGGGCCCGCTCACGACAGATATTGCCCCTGGTTATGACCACATTACATCCGGTATCGGTGCAGCCATGATTGGCTGGTTTGGCTGCGCCATGCTGTGCTACGTGACCCCCAAAGAACATCTCGGATTGCCGGACAAGCAAGATGTTAAAGATGGCCTGATGGCCTACAAAATTGCGGCACACGCAGCAGATCTGGGCAAAGGTCATCCCGGCGCACAATTGCGCGATAATGCCCTGTCGAAAGCGCGATTTGAGTTCCGCTGGGAGGATCAGTTTAATCTGGGGCTTGATCCGGAAACCGCGCGAGCATTCCACGATGAGACTTTGCCCAAGGAGTCAGGCAAGGTCGCGCATTTCTGTTCAATGTGTGGTCCCAAGTTCTGCTCCATGAAAATTACACAGGAAGTACGCGAGTATGCGGCGGGACTGGAGTCAGTGCAGGAGTCGGTTGTTGTTTCGGAAGCTGACCAGCAGGCGCTGGACGATGCCATCAAAACCGGTATGGAAGAGATGGCTGATCAGTACAACCGAACCGGCCGACAGCTGTACCACAAGGTATAAGTTGACGGGTTTATGACGACACAAGAGTTGAGAGTTGAGAATAACTGATGACTGATTTAAAAGCTGATGACCTGAATATTGAGTCCATTGAGACCCTGCTGACACCTGCGCAGCTGAAAGCCGATCTGCCGCTTGAGGGCGTTGCGCTGGAATCTGTGCGCAACGCGCGTCAGACAATTTTTAATATTCTGGATCGCACTGACCCGCGGCTGTTTGTGGTGGTGGGCCCCTGTTCCATTCACGATACCAAGGCGGCGATTGACTATGCCGAGCGCTTAAAAGTGCTGGCGGATGAGGTCAAAGACACACTGTATCTGGTCATGCGTGTGTATTTTGAGAAACCGCGCACCTCAATTGGCTGGAAAGGGCTGATTAATGATCCGTACATGGATGACACCTTCCGTATTCAGGATGGTCTGCGCATGGGTCGCAAGCTGCTGCTGGACATCGTATCCATGGGGCTGCCGGCATCTACTGAAGCGCTGGACCCAATTTCTCCTCAGTACCTGCAGGACATGATTGCCTGGTCTGCGATTGGTGCACGCACCACCGAGTCACAAACCCATCGTGAAATGTCCAGCGGTCTGTCTTCTGCTGTCGGTTTCAAAAACGGCACGGATGGTGGTCTGATGGTGGCGGTGAATGCCATGCAGTCAGTGAACAATCCACACCGCTTTCTGGGTATCAACAAGTCGGGTCAGGTGGCGGTGGTGCGCACCAAGGGAAATCCTTACGCACACGTGGTCTTGCGCGGCGGCAGTACCGGTCCGAACTATGACTCTGTTCACGTTGCGCAAACGGAAGAGGCGTTGCGCAAGGGTGGCGTCAGCACCAACATCATGATCGATTGCAGTCACGCCAACTCCAATAAAGATCCGATGATTCAGTCCCTGGTGTTGAAGGATGTGGCGCATCAGATTCTGGAAGGTAACCAGTCAATTGTCGGGGTAATGCTGGAGAGCAATATCAATTTTGGCAACCAAAAGATTCCCAATGATCTGGGTGATCTTAAGTACGGTGTATCGGTGACGGATGCCTGTATTGATTGGGCGGAGACTGAGAGAAGCATCCGTGAGATGGTCGCGAAATTGAAGGATGTGCTGCCGGCGCGTGGGGCTTGATTGTTTGGTTGTTGGCCCGGGTAGTGAGCTGCTTATGTTGATGTAGCCGGTTCAGGGCGCAGCGGGGCAATCCTCAGGACGACGCCTATGGCGTCTTTATTGTCCTTCGCTCATGCCCCGCTGCGCCCTGAACCTCTGCGACTGCAATGGATGCAGCTCACCACCCGGCTCTCAGTGTGCGATCTCACAAACAGTGTGCGATCTCACAAACCACTGACAGAACTTAATACGACTTTGGCTTGCTGTTCAGCCTTGCCCTGACGAATCCACTCCTGCACCCAGGGGTTGGCCAGAATGGTATCCACATACTGTTGTGCCGCGGAGCTCAGTTCAGCGCCGTAAGCTTTCAGGGAAATGGCCATGGGTGCATACATACAGTCGGCAATTGAGAATCGCCCGAACAGATACTCTCCGCCGACGCCATGTTTGCGGCGACAGCAGCTCCAGATTGCGTCGATGCGCGCAATCTCGCCGGCAATAGCATCGGTGACCGATAGCTTGACGGACAGGTTGCAGTTCATCGGCCAGTCGCGCTTCAGATTCGGGAATTCAGCATGTACCTCCGCACAGATAGAGCGTGCTGTTGCTCGTTTGCGTGGGCTGCTTGGCCAGCCTTTTCCATCCAGCATCGCTTCAGAAATATATTCGCAGATAGCAATTGAATCCCACACGGTGGTATCACGATGTTGCAACGCAGGTACCTTCAGAGAAGGTGACAGGGGCCCAAGTTTCTCAGCGGTATTTCCCTGATACAGTGCCACGCTCACTTCCTCGAAGGGGATATCAAAGTTTTTCAACAACAACCAGGGTCGCAGGGACCAGGAAGAAAAATTCTTGTCTCCAATCACCAGTCGGGTAGTGCTCATCGGGGCAGACTCCAGGCAATGTTAATCCAGCAAAATCACTTACTGTCGGGGGATTAGACAAGGGATTTATCGCGATGGCAGGCGTAAACAAGGGCATTGTGCTGAACAAATATGTCAGAATCATGGCGTATGGTATCGCGGGCTGCAGGGCACTTTGTTGCCGGTGTAAATGCGGTATAGTCATTGCCCTGAGGCCGCTAAGCAGGGTGCGGCCGGGCGTGGATGACATTGGGGAAGGTGCAAGATGGCACGACGAATTGCGATTGTTGAGGACGAGGCGGCAATACGTGAGAATTATGCGGATGTGTTGCGAAAACAGGGTTATGACGTGCAGACCTTTGCCAACCGGCGGGAAGCCATGCGAGCTTTCGATTTACGTCTGCCGAATCTGGCAATCATCGATATCGGGCTGGAGAACGAGATTGATGGGGGGTTTGCGCTCTGCCAGAGCCTAAGGTCTATGTCGGAAACATTGCCAATTATCTTTCTAACCGCGCGCGATAATGACTTTGATACCGTCAGCGGGTTAAGGATGGGTGCGGATGATTACCTGACCAAAGACATCAGCCTGCCACACTTGTCGGCACGTATTGCGGCGCTGTTTCGTCGTCAGGATGCCCTGAATCAGCCCACCTCGCCTGAAAACCTGCTTCAGCGTGAAAAACTGGTGCTGGATATAGGCCGTCTTACTATTCAGTGGGACGGACACGCGGTCCCTCTGACAGTGACTGAATTCTGGATGGTGCACGCGTTGGTCAAGTTTCCCGGTCACGTCAAAAGTCGGCAGGTGTTAATGCAGGAGTCCAAGATTTTTGTTGATGGCAGCACAATCACGTCGCACGTTAAACGCATACGCAAAAAATTCATGCAGGTGGCACCGGAGTTTGATTGCATCGAAACCGTTTATGGCATGGGTTATCGATGGAATACCCAGATGATTGGCGGCGGCGATGTTGGTATCGATGGGAGTATGGCAAGTGACGCTGGCGGAGGTGATGGTGGGGGCGGGGGAGATTAGCAGCGGGGATTTAAACAATGACCATCGCGCTTAAGCATCCGTTTGGTATCCGCTTCAAGCTGGTTTTTCTGTCCAGCTTTCTATTGGTGATACCGTGGCTGGGTTACCGCTACATCCTGGAAATGGAAGACTATCTGCGCCGCGGGCAGGAGCAGGTGGTGCTCGGCACCGCCCGCGCATTGGCAACCGCGTTGAATGAGCGTCCGGAGTTATTTGACGAGGGTACATTTGGCCCTACCCGGCGCAGCGAAAACCTGTATGTGTATCCGATTTATTACGCACTCGGACTTGATGACAATACGCTGAACGATTGGGGCGACTATCAGCGTTATGAATTGTCCTATGGGCGAGCTAATACCATCGCGACGCCTCTTAATCCGCAAAGTGAGTTCTCACGGTACTACCACAATGATGAGTCGCTGAATTTTAAGCTGTTGGTCGGGGAGCACAATCGTTTTCTGTATGCTTACATCAATGTGGTAGATAACCAGCTGGTGTATCGGTCGCCTGACAGCGTGAGCATACATCGCAGCGATTTTCTGCAAATCTCCATGACCGCACCGGATGGTGAGTTGATGCGTTATGTGGTGTCCCCGCGGGGTCCGGAGTTTATCTATGCCTATGAAATTGGCAGTGATCTTCGTGATATTGGCTCACTCAGACATGAAGAGCGGATTGTTGGGCAGTGGTACGAGAATCTGGACGGCTACACAATAGAGCTGCGCATGCCGCTGACCATGTTAGGGTCCAGCCTGGGGTTTGCTGTGTACGATGTGGATGACCCCGCCACCCGTAACGTCACAGCAGTGGTTGCAACCTCGAACGTCAATGATATTGAGCGACTTGGCGCGCTGCAGCGGCCGACACCAGAGATAGACAAAATCGTCGAAGGTATGGGCTACACAGATTCGCGTATTCAGGTGGTCGACAGAACACGTCGTGTTTTGCTCAGCGTGGGGGACATACAGAACGCGACCGGTCTTTCGTTAACCTTGCCCGAGGATGCGGAAGACGGTAATCGCTATCTGCGCATTCTCGAAGACAGGGTGCTGCATCCTATCTATTACCAGATTCTGACCAAGCCTTCAAACGACTTTATTGATGAGCTTTACGTGGGCAGCCGCCTGGAAGGTGCGCATCTGAGTTCCGCTCTGGGCGGTGTAGCACAAACGCAGTTCCGCACCATTAATGAAGACCAGACTCGTATTCTGGAGGCTGCTTATCCAATTTATGCTGACGGCGAAATCATGGGCGCGGTAGTTGTTGATCAGAATATGAATGGTTTGAGAACCTTCCGCAATCAGGCCATGGAAACGCTGTTTAATACCATTCTCGGTGTGATGTTGCTGGTGGCGTTTGGTCTGTTCTTTTTTGCGTCACGTATCTCAACGCGGATACGTGCGCTCAGAAATCAGGCTGAAAACATTATCGATGATAACGGGCGACTAAAAAACACCATTATTGCTACAACCAGCTCCGATGAAATTGGCGACCTCTCCCGCAGTTTTTACAATATGGTGGAACGATTGGGTCAATACACCAGTTATCTGGAGAATATGTCTTCGCGTTTGTCGCATGAACTGCGCACCCCGGTGACAGTGGTGCGTTCGTCTCTTGAGAATCTTGGTATGGTGTCTCAGGACAAGGAGTCCTCAGTCTATATTCAACGCGCTGAGGAAGGCATCAGCCGGCTGAATCTGATTCTCACCAACATGAGCGAGGCGACCCGCCTTGAACAGATGCTGCAAACCTCCGAAAAGGAAAAAATTGATCTGGTGAAAGTGTTGGCAGGTTGTGTAGAGGGCTATCGCCTGGCCTATCCGGATGCAGTCATTGACTCCGACCTCGAAGGCTGTGTGATGATTAACGGTGTGCCTGAGTACATTGCACAATTGATGGACAAACTGATCGCCAATGCCGTTGAGTTCAGCTACGACAAAAAGCCTATCACAGTGTTTTGTCGTGCAATCAAGGACAGAGCGGTTGTGCGCGTGACCAATTATGGCCCCTATCTGCCCGAAAAAATGAAAGGCAGGCTGTTTGATTCCATGATTTCAGTGCGTCCGCAGGAGAAGCAGCGCGAGCCGCACCTTGGCATGGGGCTGCACATTGCGCGCCTGGTGGCGGAGTTTCATCAGGGGCAGATCAGAGCGGACAACATCAAGGAGTATGAAGGAGTGGCGATTACGCTGGTCATTCCGATGCTGGATTAATTTCCTTTGAATGTGTCGCCGAATCACTGGCAATCAGCTCGCTGAGATCGCGTGGGACGTAGAAATTCGGTGCATTCTCCTGGACCACGGGTGAGTACTCAGCCCACGCGTGACAGGTGTTCAGCACAAAAGGTTTGCCAGCGTGGTGGCGGCTGTCTGAATCGGCTTTGCGGCGGCGATGGTTCTGCAAGGGGCGTATGGTCTGAATGGCAACCGTTGCCATCGGGTACAACAATTCAGTCAGATGTGTACAGCCTTTGACACCACCCATACGACTGCGGATCATGCTGCGCCAACCGGGTCCCATGGTGACCCCGATCAGTTTGCTGTAATCAGCGGCAATCTCCGGGCACATGGCAAACGGACTGTTGTCGGTGGCGGCTTGAATATCTTCAATCACAAACTTGTCGTTAATGGTGACCCGCAACAGCATCTCATGCAGAGCGACACCCGGATCAATCATTCCTCGCCAGTTATTGCTGAAGGCATAGGTTTTGGTATCAACCAGATGCGCCTCAATATCAAACAGGCCGTCCGCTCGTTCGTATCCTTGAAAGTTGATCTGCCGGGTATGGATATGTTCCCGGCGAACAGGATTTGTTAAGGGCATCAGATACTCCTCCGCATCAGGCGCGGGATTATACCTCAGCCTCCCTGAAAACCGTTGCTGATGCTCGCGGTTTGCTGATTTTCAAAATACTCAAATGTAATCAACACGTTCTGAGGTTCGCCATTGTCGTCGCGCAGATTGCTGATGCCGTCGAACACCTTTAATCGCTTCGATTGCTGGTCATAGCCGATATAGATTGGGTCCACCAGCCAGCCTACCGCACGCAACATGCCGGCAGGACGGATGACAAAACAATACACGTCGGTTGCCGCCGGATCGCAGTTGCCGGCATCGGTTTTAGTCAGACTGACTCTGACGGTGTCCAGCCGTGAAGGCACAAGCATACCCGCGCTGACGGATTCCCCCGTGACTAATTTCTCCCAGTGTTTGCGTACATAGGGATCAAATCCGGCATCAACCACCACCGTCTCCCGATGAGCAAGCATTTCCTCCCGGTAACGCGGGCTGTCGTGAGCCTGAAATCCGACTCTGATCATGGCCGCCCGGGTGTCGTCGGTCAGCTCAGTGGTAATTCTGGCAGTGTTGCGATAATCAATGTGTTGTATGTCAGGCGCGGTCAGCGAGCGCGAGTAATCAATGGTTTTCTCCGCAAAGACGCTACCGTCTGCACGCCGGTACTGCACGCGCGTTGACAGCTGCAGATCAGGATTCTCGGCAAAATGATATTCGTAGTACAGCACCGCAGATTTGTCGGCGGTCCAGGCTGTGCCGATGGTCCACAAGGTGCTCTCGTCGGGAGCCTGCAGTGTTGGCTGTGCCTGTTGCTGAGCATGGTTATGTGCAGGCACAAGTGCCATTGCGGCGACAAGAGCAGAGCTTAATACAATCGACTTGGCAGTTCTCATTTGGGTATCCTGGCATGCAAGGCCTGCATGCGATGTTGGGGCTTTGCCATGACAATTTGTGCGGTGTGAATAACCCGTTCCATAAATCCGCCCTGGCAATAGGCGAGGTAGTAATCCCACATTCGTATAAAGTCGGGTCCGAAGCCCTGGGCCTGTATGTCGCGCACTTTGCCGAGGAATGTCTTGCGCCAGCGCTCAAGCGTCATGGCGTAGTCGCGGGTGATATCTTCAAGGCCAACAATCTGCAGATCTGTGTGTTTGGCGACATGCCATGCGATGACACTGTTGCTGGGTAGGCAGCCGCCTGGAAATATATAACGTTGAATAAAGTCTACGGTGCGTTTGGCGGACTCATAACGCTGGTCAGAAATGGTGATGGCCTGAATCAACATCAGGCCATCAGCTTTCAATAGGGACGAACATTTCTCAAAATAATTTGCAAAATACTCGTGGCCCACTGCCTCGATCATTTCGATGGAAACCAGTTTGTCATAAGTGCCAGTCAGGTCGCGGTAGTCTTTTAGTAACAGTTCGACCTGCCCCTCCAGCCCTTCAGCTTTGACGCGCTTGCTGGCGTGATTAAACTGTTCCTGAGAAATGGTGGTGGTGGTGACCTTGCAGCCATAGTGACGCGCCGCATGAATGGCCATGGATCCCCAGCCGGTACCTATCTCAATCAGATGATCACCGGGTTTAAGTTGCAGGCGTTGGCAGATGTGATCGAGTTTGTTGATTGACGCTTCATGCAAGCTTTGTTGTTCATCACGAAAAATCGCCGACGAGTACATCATGCTGGGGTCGAGGAAGGTCGCAAAAAATTCGTTACTCAGATCGTAGTGAGCGGAAATATTTTTGCGAGAGCCTTCAAGCGTATTGCGATTGCGAAGATGCATGAGTTTGTCCATCACCCGCGCTATCAATGCTTTTCCACCATCCAGTGCATCCAGCATACTCATGTTGCTGACCATGATACGCACCAATGTCACCAGATCCGGCGTGTGCCAGTGCTGCTGCATGTAGGATTCACCGCCGCCAATACTGCCATTAAATGCCACCGCAGGATAAAAGGAAGGGTGTGACACAATCACATAAGCGGTCAGTGCGTCATCATGGTCATCACCAAAACTGTGTACAGCACTGCCCTCATCGATCACGATTTTTCCTGAGCGGATCTGCGCGAGTTTTTTAAATAAAAGACTTCGTGCAATACGCTGAAGCCTTGTGGCGTTGCTCATCAGATGTTGCAATGGCTGATCCGTAGTGTCATCAGACACTTGCGGGCGTGTGGCTGTCTGAACGGCGCCGGTTTGACGATTCCCCGGGGATTTCATGATAGCTTGTCTCTCCGTGTTGTAGCAGGCTTGAGGTTATCTGGTGTTGCAATGTCCGTGAGCGAAGCAGGCCCAGGATGCGCCTGAAATGGCACCCGCTTGACAAATAATCTTAGTGCCTGCCAATAAATCGCGGCAAGTACTTTTAATGTCATCAATGGGTGCGCCAAGAGTATACGGTTTAGCGAGCTGGTGGAGATGGCTTGTTTTGTTAAGGACAGGTTCGCATTAAAAACCTGATGCCCATCCTGCCAGTTTTGCAGATTCAGATTCAGTCGCTGCGCGGGTACGCCGCTGCGCCAATGATATGTCATATTCATGGGCATAAAGGGTGACACGTGCATTTGTTTCTGGAACCGATACCGTGTGCTGGCGCTGTTATCACACGGGATGACGTAGTGAGTGCTTTCGCCCCACGGTGTATTGGTGACTTCGGCCACAACAAATCGCAAGCCTGCGTTGCTGTCAAAAACATAGTAGCAACTGATAGGGTTGATGAGGTACCCAAAGTAGCGCAGGTTGGTCAGTACGCAGACAGCGCCATCAGGGCGCTCTCCGCTCGCTTCAAACACGCAATCCAGCACTGCCTGCTTTAAGTCCGGCGTTTCCGGCTTCAGGAAATCCTTGCGACGGAACCAGGCCAGTGCAGGCCTACGCGCCGACCACAGCCATGACCGCGAGAAAACACTCTCCAATTCATCCAGATTCAGGTACATCATAAAGACTCTGTAGCTGAACTGGTGCAGCACTGGGTGTAAGCGTTTATGCCTCACAATACCCGTATAGATGGCGCTGTTCATCCAGCCGGCGTCCTCTGAGCAGTATGTTTGTTTTTGCGTTGTTTGCTGATCTGCCGGTACCAGATACCCTTGAACAGCTGCGCCAGACGCAGCGCCGCAGTCAACCGGCCGGGAAAATTGTATTCCAGGGGGCGTTTGTGCAGCGCGGTGGCGATTCGTCCTGCCGCCTGGTCGGCATCCATTTCAAAGGGCATGGGGAAGTCATTGGCCGCTGTCATGGGCGTGGTGACAAACCCCGGATTGACCACAGTCACATCCATCAGGTCGCTGAAATCAGTGCGCACTGAATGCAACAGGTATCTTGCTGCCGCCTTGGAGGCTCCGTAGGCTTCTGCGCGCGGGAACCCGATAAACGCAGCAAGACTGCAGATGCCTGCCAGATGCGGTCTCCGGTGCGCGGCTGTGAGCAGCGGCAATGCCGCATTGATGGAGTTTACCAAGCCAAAAAAATTAGTATCCATCACGCGGCGGAACAGTGCCGGATCCAGGTGCTGCTTTTTTATATACTCGCAAGTGCCTGCGTTGAGAATGACCAGATCAAGGTGGGGAACAATTGCCTGTAGAGCCTCGCTGATTGCCGGCACTGTCTCAGAATCGGTGACGTCAAACGGCAGGCAGGAGATTTTTCCTGGCAGCGCTGCGGTGCTCGCGCTGACTTCTAGTAATTTGTCGAGAGTGCGCCCGCTGATCACAACATGATGGCCTTGGGCAGCGTAAAAAAGTGCAAGTGATTTGCCGATTCCGGACCCGGCGCCAGTGATCCAGATATTGCTGCCAGTGGCGATGTTCCCGTTAGTCATGCTCAACCCCTGATAGCTAGGCGCTCAACCGATTGTTGAGGTACCTGATGACTGAGCCCAGCACTGGCACATGTTGATACAACATGGCGCCCAGATCAAAAAAGTCTTCATGATAATAGATGCGGTCAGTGAAGCGGATCAGGGTCACACCGCGCACTTGGACAGGTTTTCCACCATTAAGGCCTGAGTGACTGAATGTCATCTGCCAGACGATGGTTGCCGTATTCTCTGCTATCTGTTCCTCCAGATAGTCAAACTGTATGTGCTTTGTGTTGGCGTAGAGGCTGCGCAGGTAGTTTTTGACAGCCAGGCGACCGTGCAATACGTGAGCCGGGTCGCGGAATTCGACGTCTTGGGTGTAAACACGCTGAATATTCTCAAGGCTGGCGATACCTGGAATGCGGTAGAAGTCCTTGAAATCGTTCAGCAAGGCAGCGCGCAGGTTTTCGCTGACTGAAAGCATTTGGGTAGCCATATGTCTGAACTCGAGAGAAAATCGTAGGATTTATTGTGGTAGTACGGATGCATCCAGTATCTGGATCAGATATTGGATGCAACAGAGAGTGATCCACGATCAAAATGCTTGCGTAAAAAGCGATGTCTACACACAATAGTCCGGCCAATGTAGACAAGCTGACCGGAATCCACGTGGAAATTAATGACGAAATGGAAAGTGTAGCAACACAGTTCAATCGCAGTGCGGTACCCGATGCATGGGCTGAAAGTGTGCGTCTGGTGGCTGACAAAAGGGACAGGGCAGCTTTTCAGGTGCTTTATAAGCACTTCTCCCCTTTGATCAGGGCATTTTTATTGAAGAGCATGGGGTCAGGCGCTAATCGGGCTGAAGCTGAGGAGATAACCCAGGAAGTACTGATCAAGGTGTGGAATAAAGCCTCAACCTTTAATCCAGCCAAGGCCAGCGTTAATACCTGGATATTCACGATCGCAAGAAACACCCGTATCGACTTTATTCGTCGAAATGACCGCAACAACCGCGAGATCGACATTGAAGATATCTGGCATGACGCCGAATCCCCGGAGCCCTTGGTGGATATGCAGCAGCGGCGGGCCGAGCAAGTGATCAAGCAGGCCATGGCAACGCTGCCTGAAGAGCAGGTACAGGTGCTTTACAAAGCATTTATGGAAGGTAAGTCGCACAACGAAGTCGCGGAAGAGCTGAGCCTGCCATTGGGTACAGTCAAATCCCGTATTCGTTTGGCGCTGAGTAAAATGCAGATTTTGATAGACAGATAATCTTTTGACAACAAGGCCTATCAGGGCTGACATATTTTTTCAGGTAATAAAATGGTCTCTTTTCATCCAGACTCAAAATTTTTGACAGACTTTGCTGCGGGTAGCCTGCCCTTGTCTGAGGCAGTATGTGTGGCTGCCCACCTTGAATTCTGCGGCAAGTGCCGCGCCCATGTGCAGCAACTCAGTGATTTGGCTGCACAGATGATGGTGCGGCTAGAGCCTGTGGTTGATGACAATGATGGTTTTGAGAGCCTCATGCAGCGTATTGAGTCCTCTGACGCTGCGCCGGTAGTGCAGCCAAGCAGCATTGCAGGAAAATCTGCGGTCAGCGCGACCGGCATTCCCAGGGTTGTTGAAAAACTTGCCGGCGGAAGTCTGCAAAACCTGAACTGGGTAAAGCTGGGTAATTCGCTGCGTATTGCGCCTGTGGATATCGGTTGTAAAAGCCGCCAGACCGCAATTTATGACATCAAAGCTGGTCGTCCCATGCCAGAGCATGAGCATCGTGGTGAAGAAATTACTGTGCTGTTAAAGGGTAGTTTTTCAGATGCGGAAGGCAAGTATGTAAAGGGCGATTTTGTGGTTCGCTACGCCGGGGAGCGTCATCAGCCAACAGCGACATTGGATACCGATTGTATCTGTCTGGTCAGTCTGGAGCAGCCGGTGAAGGCGAGGTCTTGGTGGTATCGGTTGATGGAGCCGTTTGTGCAGTATCGGTTGTCGGGCTTTAGTCGGTAAGGCTGGAGTTTGAGTGGGAAAATGGCGGCCTTTGTGTCGCCATTTTTTTTGGTTGCAGTGTGCCCGGCGGTAACCGGGGCATTCCTCGGAACGACGCCTGCGGCGTCTTTTTTGTTCCTCGCTCATGCCCCGGTTACCGCCGGGCGGCGGCTTCTCTCAGAAGTGGCGACATGAGGGTCTCAATTGTTCCTCGCTCATGCCCCGGTTACCGCCGGGCGGCGGCTTCTCTCAGAAGGGGCGACATGAGGGTCTCAATTGTTCCTCGCTCATGCCCTGGTTACCGCCGGGCGGCGGCTACTCTCAGAAGGGGCGCCCCGGGCGTCTGTATTGTCTTTCACTAGCGCCCATGGAAATCAGTGGTAGCCGCCCGGCACCTGCTGCGGCATAATTTTGTGCTTTGACGGTGCAAGGAAAAATAATGACGGCGCATCTTCCGGTATACGCAAAAAATGATGTTGAGGTGATGGCGCGTGAGCGCGTTTTCCAGGGTTTTTTTGCGGTCGACAAGCTGACACTTCGCCATCGGCTGTATGCCGGAGGCTGGAGCAAACCGTTCACGCGTGAATTATTTTTGCGGGGTCGTGCAGCCGGTGTGCTGCTCTATGATCCTGTGCTGGATCAGGTAGTGCTGGTTGAACAGTTTCGCGTGGGCATATTGTGCGCGGAGCAACAGAGTCCCTGGGCTCTTGAGCTGGTGGCTGGCATGGTCGATGTTACCGAATCCCCGCAAGAAATGGCGGGCAGGGAAGTGCTGGAAGAAACCGGGCTGACAATCGGTCAGTCACAGTTCATCTGCGAGTACTATAGTAGTCCCGGCGGGAGTGATGAACGCATCAGTTTGTTTTATGCCGAAGTTGATTCCAGCGGTGCGGGCGGCATCCATGGTCTTGCTGAGGAAAATGAAGACATTCGTGTGATTGTGGTTCCAAGGACAGTTGCGATCGCAGCGATTCAGCAGGGTTTGATCAACAATGCCATGGCAATTATCGCGTTACAGTGGTTACAGATCAGAAGGATGGAGCGCGCAGCGGGGGCGGCCTGATGTTGGAGTTCGAGTATTACGAGCTGGCGGTTCCGCCACGATATCGCATCGATCTTGCGGGTTATATGCAGACATGTGATGACAATTATTTGCGTTTACTAAAACTGGTGCCTGCTCTAGAATCCGGTAAGCCTTGTTACTCAGGGGCGGTCCCGGCATCCGGCAGTTACTGGGAATTTGTTGCCAGTGCCGCGGGTAGTCGCGCTGGAAAAAGAACGGTCAACAAGTCAAACGATAAAATGATCATTCGGGTTCGGTTGCTGGAGATTTTTCGATATACCAGTACACTTGAAATCAGCATCAGTTACGGGTTTCCGAATTGGGCTCCTTCACCCGTGATGCAGGTGCGCATGTACCACGATGCAGCCACAGCTGAACCACTGAGTTATCAGGGACATCGGCAGATACCGGCAAAAAGCCAATTGCCCAATGCTGATATGTATCATCAGGACGAAAAGAGGCAGATCAACGAATTTCTTGCGGAGTGGCTGGGTTGGTGTTTAAAGCCCGATGTGGTTGCCAGGACCTCAGATTTTCAGTGTGTCGATTAAACTATGCAGAAAGATTCAACGGGAATCAGAGAGAAGCCGCTGCGCCTGTTACAGATCACTGATACACATCTGTACCGTGATCCGCGCGCGGTTCTGCTTGGTTTAAACACTCAGGAAAGCTTTGAAAAGATAGTGAATCTTATTGTCAGCAGCCGTGGCTCACCCGATGTGGTCATTGGCACGGGAGACATCGCTCAGGACGCCTCAGCCGAGTCATACAAACGCTTTGCGACAATTGTCTCCCGACTTGATGCGCCTTTTTATTGGATACCGGGCAACCATGACAGTCGCAACGTCATGCTGTCGCTGGAAGAATATCCGCATGCCTTAGAAACCAGGCTCATTTTTGGTAACTGGCAAATTCTCATGCTCGACACCAGTTCGCCCGGCAATGTCCACGGTGTATTGTCAGACCAGGAGCTTGAGCGTCTTCAGCAGCAATTGTTTTGCCTGCCGGCGGGTGTTGAACACACCATGGTCTGTCTGCATCACAACCCGGTGCCGGGCACCGCCAGCTGGATGAGCGACATAGGATTAAAAAATGCGGACGCGCTGCTGGCGATATTGGCGCAGCACGGTGCGTCGGTCAGGGCTGTTGTGTATGGGCATATCCATCAGACACTGGATTTTTATCACCAAGGCTTAAGATTTTTCTGCACACCATCTACGTGTATCCAATTTAAACCCTATGTTGAAGAGTTTACGCTGGACATGCTGGCGCCTGCATACCGCTGGTTTGATTTGTACGCAGACGGCCGGCTGGAGACGGCTGTTGAGCGATTAAAAGACTACACCATCAAGGTGGACATGAACGCGGGCGGTTACTAACCCGATCCGGCATCAACACAGATCCGCACGTTTGAGAACACGAAGTTTATGAGCAACAGTTATAACGCCGATGCCATTGAAGTCCTCACCGGTCTTGATCCGGTACGTAAACGCCCCGGCATGTACACCGATACCACCCGGCCCAATCATCTGGTTCAGGAGGTTATCGACAACAGCGTCGACGAAGCGCTGGCGGGGCACGCCAAAACCATAACATTGATCATGCACAAAGACGGCTCCATTGAAGTGGAAGACGATGGACGTGGCATGCCGGTGGACATTCACCCGGAAGAAAAAGTCACCGGCGTGGAATTGATTCTGACGCGCTTGCACTCCGGTGGAAAATTCTCCGGAAAAAACTATGAATACTCCGGAGGTTTGCACGGTGTGGGCGTGTCGGTGGTCAATGCACTGTCGCATTTTGTGGAAGTCACTGTGCGCCGTGATGGCAATGTCTATCAGATGCGTTTCCACAACGGTGACAAAGCCACCGAGCTCAAAGTGATCGGCACGGTGGGTAAGCGCCAGACTGGCACCACCGTGCGGTTTTTACCGGATGAAAAGTATTTTGATTCCCCAAAAGTCTCCATCACCCGTCTGAAACATGTATTACGTGCCAAGGCAGTGTTGTGTTCCGGCCTGCGAGTGGTGTTTGTTGACAACACTGCCAGCGAGGACAAGTCTCAAAGTGAAGAGTGGTTGTTCAAGGACGGCCTGACGGATTACCTGCTGCAGGGCACCGGCGATGACATCACGCTGCCGGTAGAGCCGTTCACCGGCAATATGAAAGGCAACGACGAAGCCGTGGAGTGGGCAGTGCTCTGGCTGCCGGAAGGCGGTGAGTGTTTGCAGGAAAGTTACGTCAACCTGATTCCAACCGCACAAGGCGGCACCCACGTTAACGGACTGCGCACCGGTTTGCTGGATGCCATGCGCGAGTTCTGCGAGTTCCGCAATTTGTTGCCGCGTGGCATCAAGTTAACACCTGAAGATATCTGGGATCGCTGCGCGTTTGTGTTGTCGACCAAACTCAAAGATCCACAGTTCTCCGGACAAACCAAGGAACGTTTGTCGTCGCGCCAAAGCGCCGCCTTTGTGGGTGGTGTGGTCAAAGATGCCTTCAGTTTGTGGCTCAACCAGCACACTGACGATGCACTGGCACTGGCCGAGATGTGTATCAACAACGCCAACAGCCGCTTAAAAGCCAGCAAAAAAGTGGCGCGTAAAAAAATCACCAGCGGACCGGCATTGCCCGGCAAACTGGCGGACTGCTCCACGCAAGATGTCATGGCTGGCGAATTATTTCTGGTGGAAGGTGACTCCGCGGGAGGCTCTGCAAAACAAGCGCGTGACCGTGAAACACAGGCCATCATGCCGCTGCGCGGAAAAATCCTGAACACCTGGGAAGTCGACTCCAATGAAATTCTGGCGTCACAGGAAGTTCACGACATCTCAGTCGCATTGGGTGTTGACCCGGCGTCCAATGACATCAGCGGTTTGCGTTACGGCAAAATCTGTATTCTGGCCGACGCTGACTCCGACGGTTTGCACATCGCCACGCTGCTGTGTGCCTTATTCCTGCGTCACTTTAAGCCGGTGGTTGCTGCCGGCAGAGTGTATGTGGCGATGCCGCCTTTGTACCGCATTGACTGTGGCAAAGACGTTTTTTATGCCTTGGATGAAGATGAAAAAAACGGCATTATTGACCGATTGGCCGCTGAAAAAAAATCCGCCAAGGTCAATGTGCAGCGCTTTAAAGGTCTGGGTGAAATGAACCCGCTGCAGCTGCGTGAAACCACCATGAGCCGTGACACCCGACGGCTGGTGCAACTGGTGTTGCCGGATGATGATCGCTCTGCCGGTTACAGCGAGACCGAAGAAGCGCTGGATATGTTGCTGGCTAAGAAAAGGGCGGGGGATCGCAAGTCCTGGCTAGAAGAGTATGGCAATCTTGCGGATGTGGATTGAGGAGTGTATGTTGCTTGCTGCGCGTCAATAATTACAAATAGGGGTTAAGGTCATGAAAGCTATATCCAGGTTTATCGCTACGCTTGTATTAGTTAGTGCAGGTTCCAATATTGCAGTGGCTGCCGAGGCCGACGTTCAACCACAACCGATTATGATCAACAACAATGGCATCGCCTTTTCACGCATGGAAGAAGGTCAGGTGCTTGCCTATGACCCGGTGGCAGCGTTTGATTCCCACACGGTGATGCTGGCTGATTGCGGCGCCCACAAAGCGGAATTGCAAGGCGTTAGCTGGTGTTTTGCAAGTGCCGAAAATGCGCAGACTTTTATTGCAGCAACCACGGAGTCTGGTCAGAACAAATATATTCCCTTTGGTGGTGGTCACTGCTCATTGGGACTCGCCTTTAACAATCTGGTTGCACGGGGCGATCCCCGCACCGCTGTGCGCGTAGGGGACAGCCTAGTGCTTAATGGCAACTTTGACGTGCGTGCCCGATTCCTGTCGGCTACTGAGACCAACATGAGCAATGCGCTGAAGAATTTTGAAACCGGTATTGCGGAAGGCAAACTGATTGACTGACAACATTACAAAGCGCTGATGCCTGTGGTGCCGTTTTATGGGGACCGCAGGCATCACAACAGCCGCTTACTTCTCGGCAATCTCTTTCATGCTGGCCAGCGCGCGCTCAAATGTGGCGCGACGTCGGGTGACGTCAGCGTCTTTGGCGGCCTGGTCAGCCAGATTGGAAACATCCAGCATCAGTGTATATAGCAACTTGGAGCTGGTGGCGCTGACCGGACGCGCTTCCATAAAACCGTGATAAAGGTTACAGAACTGGCCTTCAACAGCCGGCTGTGTATAACCGTAAGACAGCGGAGTCTGCGCAACCAGCACCTCGGTGATGCGTCCGCTGGCCAGTACCCGGACAGTCCCAATGCCGCCTTCACCTGAGGTGATGGTGGGCCAAGAGTAGCTGAGGCAAGCAGCGTCGGCAATGGCATCTGTCGCAGCGCAGCACTCGCTCGTGCCATCTATACTCTAATGGCAGGTATGAACAGTCTCTCTGTGATAGCAATTGCAAGATGACTACTTGCAGTAGTCATGAGCGAGGATTAGAGTTGTGACTATCCTCAATGACTATGGTATGAAACATGAACTCTGAGCAGGTATCAAAATCCCAGTTTAAGGCGCGGGCGTTGGAATATTTCAGGCAAGTTGAAGCGTCGGGCGAGAAAGTGATCGTGACTGACAAAGGGCAACCAGTCATTGAGGTGCGGCGATATCAGCATGATAATCGTTCACCGCTGGAGCGCTTGAATGGCAGTGTGCTGGAGCTCAAGCGCCCGACAGATCCCATCGGTGATGATGATTGGGAGGCGGTAGTTTGATTGTACTAGATACACACGTATTACTGTGGTGGATAGGAGGAGACTCGCAGCTTTCTGCCAGGGCGCGCTCAGCCATTCTTCAGGAGCACAACAGTGAACAAGGGCAGATTCTGATATCAGCCATCTCTGCCTGGGAAATTGCGATGCTGGTTGAAAAAGGACGATTGACGCTCAGCATGAGTGTTGATGATTGGCTTGCAGCGGTGGCTGAGGTTGAGTCTGTCAGGTTTGTGCCAATTGACAACACAACGGCAATTCAGTCTACGAGATTACCGGGGGATTTCCATAAAGATCCGGCAGACAGAATGATTGTTGCTCTGGCGAGACATATCAACGCACCACTGCTCACTTCAGATGAAAAAATCAGCGCGTACAAGCATATCAAAACAATTTGGTAATTAGGTCAATCTGTTTCATAGACTCCGATTGTCGCTGCTGACAATTGCCCTACTTGTTCATTTTAGTTCCAGCACAACGGGGCAATGATCAGAACCATAATACTCATTGAGAATTTCTGCTGACTTGATGCGATTTTCCAATGCGGTAGATGCCAGAAAATAATCCAGACGCCAGCCGATATTTTGTTCGCGCGCACCACCACGCATACTCCACCAGCTGTACTTCACCGTGTCTGGATACAGATGCCTGAAAGTGTCGATGTATCCTGCGGTAATTAATCTATCCAGGCCATCAATTTCAATCTGGGTATAACCTGCGCTTTTGTTGTAATTGGCTTTGGGTCGTGCCAAATCAATCGGGCGATGGCACACATTCAGGTCACCACAAATAACCACCGGCTTTTTCTGTTCCATCTGCAGAATGTGTTGTTGAAAGGCGTGATCCCAGCGCTCGCGATACTCAAGGCGCCGCAGTCCATCACCGGAGTTAGGCGTGTATACCGTCACCAGAAAATAGTCGGCGAATTCCGCGGCAATCACCCGACCTTCCTGATCGTGCTCCTCGATGTCCATGCCGTATTGAATACCCAAAGGCTCAGTGAGGCAGAACATGGCAGTGCCGGAATAACCCGGGCGCACCGCTGAGTGTGTGTAGATGTGATAGCCCTGCAGTGCAGCAACGGCTTCCATGACTTGATGATCTTGCGCCTTTGTTTCCTGCACACAGAGCACATCGGGCTGCAGTTGTTGCAATGCATTCAAAAAGTCTTTTTTGACAGCAGCACGAATGCCATTGAGGTTCCAGGAGATCAAACGCATTTATTTATGGCCCAGTTTTTTGCGGTTTCAGAGAAAATGACTGCCGCAAGGATACCCGTACTACGGTGCCCAGGCCACCTATCTATTGGGTTGGAAACCACGTCTTTTTACGTAAAACATCTCTGGCGCCGCCCTTGCGATAACTGACGGGAGCGTTATTGTGATATCAGCTTGTAGTAGCAGGGAAAGGAAATGCACCTGCTACTGCAAAATCGTCAAAACTAAACTGATAAATCTCGCTGCTGCGCAGCGATTTAAAACTGACATCATTGGCAGTCAGCACGCATAAAAATGGCAGAGTTTCCAAAGGTTGTCTGTCTGCCAGTGCTGCTGGTGAAAACAGCCCGATACAATCACCTTTTTTGACATCCCGCGCAGAAGTGTACTCGAACGCCTCAATTCCAGCAGCGCGCATGGCTGACCCCAGCTGTTGACTGGCTGAGTAGCTGGCTGGATGTGTTAACTCATGCACAAAATTATTAAAGGGGGGAAGCTGAAGCTGAAGGCCGCGGTTTGACTGATATCGTGCTGAGAACAGACTGTGCTGCGACCTGATTGCCGGCTTGACCGGAGGGGCTGCCATCGAGCGCCAGAAAACGGACCGGTAAAATGCGGCTTCGGCCAGCGTGGTTTGTACCGAGCTGCCACCGTAAAAAATCCCCGCCTGATGCCGTTGTCCAAATCGAGAACCCCAGGGTAAAGGCGGGTAACGAAATGGGGTTTTAAACAGGTAGTGAAGAGAGTGCCGAGAATCTAACGCGTTTGGACAGGGCGGTTTACTGCGCTCCAGGAGTTCTTCCAGCACGGACTGTTCAGCCAGTGAGTCTACATAACTGAGCGTTGCCACCTGCTCCTGGTTTTCAATCAGACGGAACAAGGTGCCGGCAACAGGCCGGATCTGCTCCGCCCCGTTGCACAGCTGCCAGATATCGGCCACCTAAATCTTGCCTCTCAATGCATCTACAAATTGCAGCAGCCCAACCAATCCCTGGATGCTGATAATCTGCTGCGCCGGGATGCCGTGTGTCGCCGTATTGGGGCTGCGCATAAAATGTTGAATCCAGGTTTCATCGCCGCCAGTCAATGCATACAAAGAGCGGGCTATTCTGATCAGCAACAAAGCCAGTTCGCCTTGTTTGGAGTCAGGTTCCAGATGTGGGTTGTTCTTCAGACGGCTGATCGCAGTGCGATGGATGCCCAAAACGCTGGCAAGTTCGGTCTGACTCAGTCCAAGTTGTTGTGATGCGCGGAACAGCGCTTTTCCGAGCACAAGTGCTGCATCAGGTTGTGTAGCGATTTGGGCGGTCATTGTGCACCTTTTGTTGCATTTTGCACTATAAATAGCAATGTGTGCATTATGCACGTCTTAGAGTTTGCTGCAAATCGGAATCTGCTTGCCTTGTGGCAGCGCGTCAATTCGTTTGTTACTCAAGGGGTATAGCCCACACACTACAGCTGCACAAGCACTATGTGCTATAAAAGCACATCATCACGAACGGACACCTGCCCGCACTATGACCATGAATATCACCATCAACGAGGATGGCGTCGAACAGATTGCCCTGAGCAGTTATACGCGCCAGGCCTACCTGAATTACTCCATGTACGTCATTAATGACCGCGCGCTGCCGCATATCGGCGATGGCCTGAAGCCGGTACAGCGCCGCATTGTGTACGCCATGTCCGAGCTGGGATTAAAAGCCTCGGCCAAATTCAAAAAGTCCGCGCGCACCATCGGTGACGTGATTGGTAAGTTCCACCCGCACGGTGATTCCGCCTGTTACGAAGCCATGGTGTTGATGGCGCAGCCCTTCAGTTACCGTTATCCGCTGGTGGATGGGCAGGGCAACTGGGGCTCGCCGGATGATCCTAAATCCTTTGCCGCCATGCGTTATACCGAGTCGCGTCTGCAGAAATATGCAGACCTGCTGCTGTCCGAGCTCGGGCAGGGCACGGTGGACTGGAAACCCAATTTTGACGGCACACTGGATGAGCCGGTCCTGCTCCCCGCGCGGGTGCCCAACGTGTTGCTTAACGGTGGCAGTGGTATTGCCGTGGGCATGGCCACCGATATTCCGCCGCACAATATGCGCGAAGTGGTCAGCGCCTGTATCCATTTGCTGGACAGCCCCAAGGCAACACTGGCTGATCTGATGCTGCATGTTAAAGGCCCGGATTTTCCAACCGATGCCGAGATTATTACGCCGGCAGCAGAGCTGCGTACGCTCTACGAAACGGGTCGGGGGTCAATCAGAGCCCGCGCCGTGTACAAGGTTGAAGACGGCGATGTAGTGATTACCGGCTTGCCGTATCAGGTGTCCGGCGCCAAAGTGCTGGAGCAGATTGCCGCGCAAATGCAAAAGAAAAAACTGCCAATGGTGGTGGATCTGCGCGACGAGTCGGATCACGAAAATCCAACCCGCATTGTGATTGTGCCGCGCTCCAACCGTATCGACGCAGAAGAATTGATGTTGCATTTGTTTGCTACCACCGATCTGGAAAAAACCTATCGGGTGAACTTCAACATGATTGGCACCAATGGCCGGCCGCAAGTCAAAGATCTGCGCAGTCTTCTGGTGGAGTGGCTGGCGTTTCGCACTGAAACCGTACGCAAACGTCTGCAGTACCGCCTGCAGAAAGTGCTGGATAGACTGCACATACTGGAAGGCTTGCTGATTGCATTTCTGAATATCGACGAAGTGATCCACATCATCCGCACGGAAGACAAGCCCAAGCCGGTGTTGATGGCGCGTTTTGCGCTCAGTGATATTCAGGCGGAAGCCATTCTGGAATTGAAGTTGCGCCACCTAGCAAAACTGGAAGAGATGAATATCCGTGCTGAGCAAGATGAACTGGCCAAAGAGCGTGACGTGCTGGAAGGTTTGTTGGGTTCCGAGAAAAAACTGCAGAACCTGATCAAAAAAGAACTGACCGACGATGCTGAAAAGTACGGTGACGACCGACGCTCACCGCTGATTCAGCGCAGCGAAGCCAGTGCGTTCAGCGAAGTAGAACTGATGTCGACCGAGCCGGTAACCGTTGTATTGTCCAAAGCGGGCTGGGTGCGCGCCGCCAAAGGCCATGATGTGGATCCGGTCAGTTTGCAATACAAGTCCGGCGACGAATTCAAACTGGCGGTTAAAGGCAGAAGCAATCAGAACGCAGTATTTCTGGATTCAACCGGGCGTACTTACAGTCTTGCTGCGCATACCTTGCCATCGGCGCGTGGACAGGGTGAGCCGCTGACCGGGCGACTGACACCGCCGTCGGGTGCATCATTTGAAGCGGTGCTGATGGCTGATGACAAGCAGCAACTGCTGATGGCCAGTGATGCCGGTTACGGATTTATCACCAGTGTTGCTGATCTGCAGGCAAAAAATAAAGCCGGTAAAGCGGTGCTGAGTTTGCCCAAAGGCGCAAAAGTCATGCAGCCGATACTGGTGCAGTCACCGCAGACGGACGTGCTGGTAGCAGTGACCAATGAAGGACGCATGTTGTGCTTCCCGGTTGCGGAACTGCCCGTGTTGCCGCGTGGCAAAGGCAATAAAATTGTGGGCATTCCATCGGGTCGAGTGATGGACAGAATCGAGTTTGTGGTGTCAATGGCAGTCATTCCTGCGGAAGCATCACTGACTGTGTATGCTGGCAAGCGCCATGTCACACTCAAAGCATCAGATCTGGCGCACTACACGGGTGAGCGTGGCCGTCGTGGCAACAAACTCCCGCGTGGTTTCCAGAATGTTGACAAAATAGAGCTGGCTGAATAAGCCGGCCGGCCGACAAAACGGTTTAGACAAGAAGAGCTCAGTCAACAGGCAGTTGGCTGAGCTCGTGTTCATTGAACAGGCCAAAATCCATGTGATCAGCAGGTTGCTGCAGGCAGTTGCCCTGCACAAAATTCACATTGGCCTGCCACAACATCGGCAGCAGTTGCACGTCCTCAACCATCGGCGCAATCACGCGGACGCCCTGGCCATGCAGAGCGCTGACGACTTCATACAGTCGCTCGCGCTGACGTGAATCCACATCGATGTTCTGTAACAGAGAGCGATCCAGTTTCACAAACTGCGCTTGCACTTCACCCTGCATGCGGAAAGGATCAAGGCTGCAGCCAAAATGTGTCAGCGATAGTTCAAAGCCCAGCGCACGAACCTGGGCACAAAACGCACGTGCCTGTTCCGGAGCACTCAGGAGGTCCACTTCGCTGACCTGCAGAATGATCTGCCGCGGACTTTGTTGCTGGCGTTGCAGCTCCGCAGTCAGCCAGGCCAACAGCGTTTGCGACAACAACGAATTGGCGGTCAGATTAATGGTCAGGCGCAAGCGTTCATTAGCCTGATGGCGGATGGCGCGCATCGCGTGAATAAGCACATACCTGTCAAGGCGTTCGCCCAGGCCGTGCTGATTGGCGGCGTCCAGAAACTCACCGGGGTACACCAGTCTGTCTGCCATGGTAACCCTGACCCGCACTTCAAAATACTCACGGGCATCTGCTTTGAGGCATACGGTCGGCTGATAAACCAGCAAAAGATTTTCATTCTGTAGCGAATGGCGCAGCAGTTCCAGTATTGCGCTGCTCTGACTCAGAACCTGATGGCTGTGTAACTGATAGCGACGAGTCGCCTGATGCTGGCGGGCACGGATCAGCAGAGTATCGGCATCGGGGGCTTCGTCGGTGATCATGGCAGCGCCAACGCTGAACTGTATGCTTGAGCCAGCAGGCACCAGCGTTAACAGTGTGCTGTCTAGTCCATCCAGTGTGTGCATCAAGTCCTGACAACTCTCGGTATCCGCGTCGGGCATCAGCACCACAAAGTCACCACAATCCAGGCGTCCCAGTTCTGATTGCAACGGGCAGCGCGAGGCGAGCACGCTAGCAATATCGCGCAGAAACAGATGCATGTCCGTTTTGCCAAGCGCCACGGCAATCTCGGGTAACTGACTCGAACTCAGGATCAGCAGCGCACTGAACCGGTTTTGATAAACAGCACTGCTGATGGCCTGATTAATGGAACGAAGCAGGTGTTGCTCATTCAGCAATCCGGTCTGCAGATCGCGGCTGACCGCTTCGCGTACCGCATTGGATAATGTGGCATTGCCATGGGCGCTCTGCACGGTCAGCTGCAGGCTTTGCTCGCCGTTAATGCTGACGCAAGCACTGTCTAGCGTTGCCAGAAGTTGCTGAGCATTGCGTCGGATTGCGGTGAACTCGCAACGCTGGTGGCCGGATCGGAACGGGCCACGTAAAAACGCACGTACTTTCTCAACATCTTCTTCAGCAACCAGATCCAGAAACGATACGGTGTGTGTTTCCACTGCGGAGGCAAACCCGAAGAAGCGCAACCAGGCAGTATTGGCGTATTGATGAAAACCATCCTGCAGGCAGGCAATCGCATCACGGGAATTATCCATAAAAGCCTGCAAGCGCTGATTCAGTTCGCGCACCGTACTCGCGCAGCGACTTTGCTCACGGCGTTGCTGCAGATGCTCGAGTTCGCGGCGCACCTGAGAGACAAGCTGAACCTGCCCAGCCGCTGATTCCAGTTGCACTTCGGCAAGCAGGCCGGCGGCTCCAAGGCTCAGCATCGGAAGCCAGCGGGCGGGTGTTTTGCAAATCAGCAGGCAAGGGATGTCGCGCCGTGAGCTTTGTAACTGACGCAGCAGTACCTCACAGTGTTGTCCCAGCGAATCGGCCAGCAACAAAATCAGGTCGTGTCTTTCACCACCCGGGACATCATCAGGCAATTGTTTGCCATCAAACTCCCTGGGGTTGCACGGTATGCCCGCCCGTCGCAACAGTGAAATAAGGTTTGCTTCGAGTCCCTGTGTGCCATGGTTGATCAGAATGTTGTGTACGGCGTTTATATTCATATCAGTATGGTAGCGGTTGAGTGCTTGTTGCGCTGGATTTATCCTGTCCTCAACAAGACTTTGAAGGTATCCTTGGCTCTTTGGCTGATTTGCAGATGGATCAAGTCAATATGGTGCCGGAACCGTTTATTTGATAACAGAGTCAGGTTATGTCAACACCCACAGGCCCTGCACAACAGCCTGCCGAAGACCCGGAAAGTGAAACCCTACGGGTATTATTGTCAGACGAAGAGCTGGCAGTATTGAAGCAAATCAAGCGAGCACGCAGCCACTTGATGGTGTGTTTCATGACGCTTCCACTATATGTCTTGGCGGTGGCTGGTTTGTTGGGCAATGGGCAGGATATCGGTGTGTTGATGCTGTCCTACATGGCGTTATATGCCGGGTTCGGCATCAATCTTTCGGTGAAGCGCTGCCCTCGTTGTCATCAGCAATTTTTTGTTAAACAATATTTTCTGAATCCGTTTCCACGCAAATGTGCGCACTGCGGATTGCACTGTCATCATGTTGGTGGCACTGCCATGTAGTATTTTTTATGCATCAGCCAAATTGATGTTTGGAATACCCGCACCTGAAGAGGTGCTTCATTAAACAACCGGGGAAAAACCATGATTGGATACGTCACACTGGGAACCAATGATTTTGCCAAGGCCGCTGCGTTTTATGATGCGCTGTTGGCTGAGTTAGGCGGAAAACGCATGATGGAAATGGGCGATCGCTACATCGCCTGGGGCAACGATCCGGCAGCTCCCATGGTCAGTATCATTAAACCCCATGACGGCAAGCAAGCGACTGCAGGCAATGGCACCATGATTTCGCTGGCTGCTGACAGTCCGGCGAGCGTCGACCGTGTCTATAAAAAGGCGATCGAGTTGGGTGCTAAAGACGAAGGTGCTGCGGGCCCGCGTGGTGATTCAGGTTTTTATGCCGGTTACTTCCGCGATCTGGATGGCAACAAACTCTGCGCGTTCTTCTCGGGTTAGAGTCCCCGATGTCCGATTATTGCAGAGCCTGCATAATCTGAGCAAAACGGGAGTTGGCTGGATAAGCGCCTGATGTCCAGCCAAGCCGCACAATGACCGTGTCTGTTGACGGGATAATCATCACAAATTGCTGACGGTTTCCTTGCGCCGAATAGGCGTCAACCGGCAGATCAGGCCAGCGTACTGCCTCGCCACTGCCGTCAGAATTTAACCACCACTGATAGCCATATGCCCGTGAGTTGTCTGAGCTGTTGGGCAGTACTGACTCGGCTACCCAATCTTCACTGACCACACGTACACCGTTCAGCACGCCATTATTGAGCATTAACTGACCCAGTCTCGCCCAGTCCCGCGCGGGTGCATACAGATAGGAACTCCCCATGAGCACACCTGATGCGTCCGTTTCAAACACCGCATGCTGAAAACTCAGGGGCACTGCAATCTGTGTTCTGTAGTCCCGCAGACTGTCAGCCAGTGTTGCTCCGGTTTTTTCGAAATACAGGCGTGAGAGTATGTTGGCGGTGCCAGAGCTGTAGTTAAACTGCGTACCTGGTTGCTCAGCCAATGCACGTGCCAGAGCGTAGTCGGATGCTGAAGGTTCAGTGAACAACATGGAGGTGGCGTCGTCCCCGGGATTGTACTCTTCAGAGAAGCCTAAGCCGTCGGTCATGGTCAACAACTGGCGGATGCTGATCTCGCGCCGCTCATCATCCTGCCACTGCACAAATCCAGCGGGCTCGTCAGCGCTTAACAGGCCACGATACTCAAGGTTGCCAATCATCACTGACATCAGACTTTTAGCCATAGACCAGCCTAACAGGGGTGTATTGCTCGTCGCTCCTTGTGCATAGGACTCGGCAACGATATTGCCCCGATGAACAACCAGCAATGCACGTGTATCCAGACCTGCACTGTTGTCCTGAGCAATCAGGGAATCGGTGAGGGCCTGCGCGGCGCTATCGATGGTGTCTACCCGGTCGCCATGTGGCCAGCGGCTGGTGAACACGGGGAGTGCGGTGACGCTGAGTTCACTGCGCTGCGGGTAGGCATCGTAGTCATTGGCACAACCCAAACCCTCTACGTAAGTTGCCGTGGTGGGAGCAAAACCAAAAAATGCGGTGCTGACGGTGCGCTCTTCTTCGTTGTACTCAACATCAAGGCGGTCGAGGATCGCAGAATACTGCACAAGATCTGCAAACGCCTGCTGTTGAGAAAAGCCGCTGACGTAGCGTGCACTGCATAACAGTTTGGCACCCATGCCCGAAGCGACACCCGGCGCGCTGATGATGTAAGACGGCGTAATGCCGTTGGCGAACATCGCCGCAATCAGCAACATTACCAGTACGGTAGGAATCAGTTTTTTCACAATTGTTCTCCTGAGGTTTCCCGTTTGCCAAAAATTCCGGTGCCAATCCTGATCATGGTCGAACCTTCTGCGATCGCAGCGGCATAGTCATCACTCATCCCCATGGACAGAGTATCCATCTGCGGATAAAGCGCCTGTAATTCCCAAAACAGCTCTGCCAGCGGTCTGAATGCGGCGCGTTGCTGTTGATGATCCGCGCAGGGCGCAGGGATAGCCATCAGTCCGCGCAGGCAGAGTCTGTCCATCTGCGCCGCAGCCGCGCACAACTCCCGCGCCTGTTGCAGATCAACACCGGATTTGGTTTCTTCGTTAGACAGATTGATCTGTATGCAGATGTTCAGCAGGGGAAGCCCGTGAGGGCGCTGCTCTTGCAGGCGCTGGATGATTTTGAGTCGGTCCACACTGTGTACCCAGTGAAAATGTGCGGCAATATCGCGCGTCTTATTGGATTGTATCGGGCCGATAAAGTGCCAGGTGATGCCGGGTGTTGTTGTTTGTGCGGCAGATAACACTGCGATTTTGCCGATTGCTTCCTGTACATAGTTCTCACCAAAGTCACGGGCACCGGCGGCCCAGGCCTGTTGCAGCTTTGCGGCACCGTGGGTTTTGCTGACCGCGAGCAGTGTGACGCTGCCAGGTTCGCGCTGATTCAGCAGTTCCTGCTCACGAATTGAGGCCAGCAACTGTTGGTAATTTGAAGCGATATTGTTAATGCTCATTCCAATGCCATGTCAGGAGGGTTGCCCGTGAGATATTAGCACGATGCACAGGCGATAAAACTGGCTTGCCGTACAGAGGGCTTGGCTTTATTGTGGGCGCCCTTGTGATGAAGGGCCACTGACCGGGATTAATATGGATATCACCAAACTATTGACCTTTGCCGTTAAAAGCGGCGCATCAGATCTGCATTTGACCGCAGGGATGCCACCAATGATTCGGGTGGATGGCGACATGCGCAGAATCGATCTGCCCATGATGGACCACAAAACAGTGCATGCGCTGATTTATGACATCATGACCGACAAACAGCGCAAAGATTACCAAGAGTTTCTGGAAACTGACTTCTCGTTCGAAGTACCTGATCTGGCGCGGTTCCGGGTTAACGCCTTTATTCAGAGCCGGGGTGCAGCGGCAGTTTTCCGCACGATTCCAGCAGAGGTGCTGCCCATGGAAAAACTCGGCATGGGGAAAATTTTTGAACAGATTTCAAGTTTTCCGCGAGGCTTGATTGTTGTCACCGGCCCTACCGGTTCCGGCAAAAGTACCACACTCGCCGCCATGATCGACTTCATTAACAATACCCGCTATGAGCATATTCTGACCATTGAGGACCCGATTGAATTTGTTCACCAGAGTAAAAAGTGTCTGGTGAATCAGCGCGAAGTGCACAGGGATACTCTTGGGTTCAATGAGGCCTTGCGCTCGGCGCTGCGTGAGGACCCGGACATCATTCTGGTGGGGGAGCTGCGCGACCTGGAAACCATCCGGCTGGCGTTAACAGCGGCAGAGACCGGTCACCTGGTGTTTGCAACGCTGCACACCACCTCGGCAGCAAAGACCATCGACAGAGTGGTGGACGTATTTCCTGCGGCAGAAAAAGCGATGGTGCGATCCATGTTGTCGGAATCATTACAGGCGGTTATTTCGCAGGCACTGCTCAAGAAAGTGGGCGGTGGTCGTGTTGCCGCGCATGAAATCATGCTGGGGACACCGGCCATCAGAAATTTGATCAGGGAAGACAAAGTGGCACAGATGTATTCCGCAATCCAGACGGGCGCCAATGTTGGCATGCGTACACTGGATCAGCATTTGCAACAGCTGGTACAGTCCGGACTGGTCACCAAGGAAGCTGCGCGACTCAAAGCCAAGACCCCCGAGTCATTTTTATAAGGCTCAACGGCTGGCTGGCTTTTTATATGCAGCCAGCCGTTGGGTTATCCACAAGCCTGATCAGGTGTAACTTTCAATCGCCGGGCAGGCGCAGAACAGGTTGCGGTCACCGTACACGTTATCGATACGATTAACCGACGGCCAGAACTTGTGATCGCGCAATGAACTCACCGGAAACGCTGCTTCATTTTTGCTGTATGGCCGCTCCCAGTTCTCATCCATGATGTCCGCCAGTGTATGTGGCGCATGCTTGAGCATGTTGTTTTCAGCATGTAAGTCGCCCAATTCAACACGTGCAATTTCGCGACGGATACAGATCATGGCTTCAATAAAGCGATCCAGTTCTGCACGGGGTTCGCTCTCGGTAGGCTCTATCATTAAGGTGCCTGGTACCGGGAATGACATGGTAGGCGCATGGAAACCGTAGTCCATCAGGCGTTTGGCCACATCTTCTTCAGTAATGCCGCTGGCGGCTTTTAGCGGACGCAGGTCGATGATGCACTCGTGTGCAACACGGCCGTTCTTTCCGGTATACAGCACCGGATAGTGTCCTTCGAGACGCTGTGCAATGTAGTTGGCACTCAAAATAGCAACCTGTGTTGCTTTTAGCAGGCCGGCCGCCCCCATCATGGAGATGTACATCCACGAAATCGGCAGAATGCTGGCACTGCCCCACGGAGCAGCGGATACAGCGCCACTGTCGGCATTCGGGCCTTCAAGTTTGACAACCGAGTGGTTGGCAACAAAAGGTGCCAGGTGCTTTTTGATACCGATAGGACCCATGCCCGGACCACCACCGCCATGCGGAATGCAGAAGGTTTTGTGCAAGTTGACGTGCGACACATCAGCACCGATATCGCCAGGCCGCGACACACCGACCTGTGCGTTCAGGTTGGCACCGTCCATGTATACCTGACCGCCGTTGTCATGAATCAGCTGGCAGATATCTTTGACCGCTTCTTCAAATACACCGTGTGTGGACGGGTAGGTGATCATCAGCGCAGCCAGATTATCTTTGTGCTGCTCGACCTTTACTTTGAGGTCGTTGACATCAATATTACCTTTGTCGTCACAAGCAACCACCACCACTTTCATGCTCAGCATCTGCGCACTGGCCGGATTGGTGCCGTGCGCTGAACTCGGGATCAGGCACACATCACGTTGTGTTTGACCAATACTGTTCAGATAGTTGCGAATGGCAAGCAAACCGGCATATTCGCCTTGGGCGCCGGAGTTTGGCTGCATGCTCACCGCATCAAAACCACAGATTTCCGCGAGCATGTCTTCGAGTTCGCGAATCATCTGCAGGTAACCACTGACCTGTTCGCGCGGCGCAAACGGATGCGGCTTGCTGAATTCAGGCCAGGTCACGGGCATCATTTCGGCGGTCGCATTCAGTTTCATGGTGCATGAACCGAGAGGGATCATGGCATGTGCCAGCGACAGGTCACGGTTTTCCAGGCGCTTCAGATAACGCAGCATGTCGGTTTCGTTGTGATAACGATTAAAGACGGCGTGGGTCATAAATGCCGATTGACGTTGCAGTGCGGCGGGTATGCCGATAGCAGTGCTGTCAGCCAGCGTTGCATCGGTGACATTAACGTCAAGTCCTGCAGCATCCGCACCCAGCAGCACCTGCCACAGTGTTTCCACTTCGGCGGCGGTTGAGCATTCATCAAGGCTGACACCCAGCGTTGCTGTGTCTGTGACACGCAGGTTAAATCCGTGCTCAGCTGCACGCTGCAGAGCGGCGTCACGCTGAGCACCGCTGACGGATACGGTCAGTGTGTCAAAAAATGAGGAGTTGGTGCTGATACCTTTTTGCGTAAGGCCAGCGGCCAGAATGCGCGTCAGCCGGTGAATGCGCAGTGCAATTTTGCGCACTCCCTCAGGGCCGTGATACATGGCATACATAGCCGCAATGTTGGCGAGCAGTACTTGTGCAGTGCAGATGTTGCTGTTGGCTTTTTCACGACGGATATGTTGTTCGCGCGTCTGCAGAGACATACGGAATGCCTGCTTCCCGCGCGCGTCAACTGAAACGCCAATAATGCGACCTGGCACGGCACGTTTGTACTCGTCTTTGGTGGCAAAGTAGGCAGCGTGTGGACCACCAAAACCCATGGGTACGCCAAACCGTTGTGTGTTACCCACTACAACGTCTGCGCCCATTTCGCCGGGAGATTTCAACAGCGCCAGGCTCATCAGGTCAGCAGCGACGCAGGTCACCGCATTTTTTGCCTGCAACGCACTGATCATCGGGCCAAGATCGGTAATGACACCGTCACGATCCGGGTACTGAAAAATGGCGCCAAACACATCATGGCTCGCAGCGTCAGCAGCGGCGCCAATAATAATGTCAAAACCAAAGCAGTCAGCACGCGTGCGTATGACATCGATGGTTTGTGGCAGGGTGCGCTCGTCAATAAAAAACGCATTGGATTTACTTTTACTGACGCGCTTGGCCAGAGCCATGGCCTCTGCTGCAGCCGTCGACTCGTCAAGCAGCGAGGCGTTGGCGAGTTGCATGCCGGTCAGATCCAGCACCATTTGCTGATAAGCCAACAGTGTTTCCAGACGGCCTTGGGAGATTTCCGGCTGATACGGTGTATAGGCGGTATACCAGCCCGGATTTTCCAGGACGTTACGCAGAATCACTGGCGGGGTAACGGTATCGAAGTATCCAAGACCAATCAGCGAGCGGTGTAATTTGTTTTGTTGTGCAAGGTGCTTCAGGCGACTCAGGGCTTCTTGTTCACTGCTGGGCGCGGCAAGCGCCAGCGGCCGGTTCAATGCGATCACGTCCGGCACGGTGGCACGGATCAGATCGCTCAATGATCCATATCCCAATTCAGACAACATTGCCTGCGTGTCATGATCATCCGGGCCAATATGGCGGCCGATAAATGACTCAGACTCTTGCAGGGATTGCAGGGGTGTATTTATGTTCATTCACACATTCCGGCATAGGTATCTGCGTCCAGCAGTTCTTCGATTTCAGCGGGATTACTGGGCAGAATGCGGCAGATCCAGCCGTCGGTATAAGGAGCGCTGTTGACGGTTTCAGGGGCATCCGCCAGATCTTCGTTGACGGCAATAATTTCTCCGGAGATTGGCGCATAAATATCGGAGGCTGCTTTGACAGACTCGACGACACTCATTTCCTGCCTAGCATCAACCACTTTACCTTCTTCGGGCAGGTCAATAAAAACGATGTCGCCCAGCAGTTCCTGTGCGTGGTCAGTGATGCCCATGGTGACGGTGCCGTCTTCTTCCAGACGCACCCACTCGTGGGTTGCGGAATACTTTAAATCATCGGGAAAATCGCTCACGGAGAGTTCCTCGTGTTTGTCAGTTTTAGTGAGTAGTGGGTAATGGTAAGTCTTATTTGAATACTTTTTTGCCCAGGCGTACAAATCCCGGTTTAACCAGGCGCACGGGGATGAGCTTGCCGCGGATGTCGACTTCACAAAGGGACAGCGCGGCATTGTTCGGATTTGCGGGAATTCTAGCCAATGCAATGCCATGCTTCAACGTCGGAGAGAAAGTGCCGCTGGTGATCGCGCCGTCGCTGACCATGCCATCGGCAAATGTGCATTGCACTCGCAGCCCTTCGCGCAGCACACCGCGCTCCTCCATGACGAGACCACTCAGTGTCGGCAGCTCGCCGCGTTGCTGCGCTTCACGCTGCAGTTGCAGTGCGCTGCGTCCGATGAAATCACGCTCTGCCGGTTCCCAGGCAATGGTCCACGCCATATTGGCTGACAAGGGGGAAATACTTTCATCCATATCGTGACCGTACAGATTCATGCCGGCCTCTAGGCGCAAGGTGTCACGTGCCCCTAATCCAATGGGTTTAACGCCCGCCGCAAGTAGATCATCCCAGATGCCCGGGGCTTCGTTGTTCGGCAACATAATTTCGACGCCGTTTTCGCCGGTATAGCCGGTGCGGGCAATAAACCAGCTGCCAAGTTCTGCACCACTGAAATTTTTCAGGCCGCCGACCTGCGCCGCTGCGGACACACCGCCTTTGCTGTTCAACATGTCCATAACGATATTGATCGCGGCCGGCCCTTGTACCGCCAGAATGGCAAGCTCCGGCCGTTCGGTGAGTTGCGCATCGAACCCGGTCAGCTGCTGATTCATCCACGCCAGATCTTTTTCGCGGGTAGCGCAGTTAACGACCAGGCGGAACCCCCACGCCATGCGATAAACAATCAAATCGTCAATCACGCCGGCCTGCTCTGTCAGCATGCCTGAGTATAAGGCGTGTCCGGTCTCTGTCAGACGGGCCACGTCATTGGCCAGCAAGAAGCGCAGCCACTTTTCAGCATCCGCGCCTGTGACGTCAACAATGGTCATATGTGACACATCAAAAACACCGGCGTGTTGACGAACCGCGTGATGCTCATTGATCAGGGAGTCGTATTGAATGGGCATATCCCAGCCGCCAAAATCGACTATACGGGCGCCGGCTTCAATGTGTTTTTCAAATAATGCGGTACGCGAACCCACCGATAACTCTCCCGGGTTGATTAGTCCAAGTCGGCCAGAAAACGGCCACTGCGCGGTCGAAAACTCTGTTCACTGTCCAGAGAAAACACCACAGAACTGGAACGGCCAACGATTTGTTCCCGCGGGATAAAGCTGTAAAGGCGACTGTCTGCGCTGTTATCGCGGTTATCACCCAATACAAAAAAATGATCCTCTGGTACCTGCGCCGGGCCGTAGCTGCGTGTTGAACGGGTGTTGCGGCTCGGCGACAACATGGCCTGGTGTGTGCTGTCAAACAGGTGCTCCTCAATGGTGACCCCATCGCGGCTTTCCTCAAGCACTTCGAAATCGACAATTGTTTCGTTCACCATCAGCACGTTGTTGCGCATGTACACGGTATCGCCAGGCAGGCCGATGATGCGTTTGACCAGGCGCTTGCCAGCCGCGGTTGAATCAATGATCACAATATCGCCATGTTGTGGTTCGCCGGTTGAGAGCAGGGCAATATCGGTAAAAGGAATTTTCAGGTCATAGGCCAGTTTGTTGACCCAGACTTTATCGCCATCCAGTAATGTGGGTTGCATCGAGCGGCCAGAGATGGAATTCAGGTCAGCGATGGCGCTTTTGAAACACACAATGCTGGCCAGGATCAGCAGAAATTTGCGGTTTTCGCGCCAGAAGGCGCTCAGGTAGTGTTTCATTAAAGATCTTTCTCGTTGGTCAAACAAAGCACTGTCAAAACGTAGCGGCAACATTACGTGATTGGCGCTGGCCGGTCAATCAAGGCTCTACCCCAGCGCTGTTGACCCGAGCATGGAAAGCAAGCAAAGTGCGACGGCCCAGGTGGCGCAAGCCAGAATATCCAACAGCACATACTTTCGCCGGTCGTAGCCCGCCACGCCCAGCAATGCCGGCACCAGACTGCGGATAGCCGGGATATAACGCCCGATAAACACCGCAAAACCACCGTGTCGCAGCACCATGCTTTCGCCTTTGGCCAATTGCATCGCATAACGTTTGGCCAGTCGTGTATGGTGAAAACCGGGACCTGCACGGTAACCTACCCAGAAGCCGACCTGATCCCCGGCAATTGCGCCAAAAAATGCCAGAAACCCAATCTGGTAAAGATCCACGATGCCATTGTTATAGAGCAGCGTTGTGGCAATCAGCAGAAGTGCGCCTGACACAAAAATGCCGATTCCGACACATGACTCTGCAAATGCCAG
>JBFZEG010000147.1:0-43643 GCA_041306975.1 Gammaproteobacteria bacterium
CAGCTGCAGTTGCTGTTGCAGTGTCAGTCGTGGTTGTAGTTGTTGTTTTAGAGAAATCAGTGTTGGCAGTCTCGCTGACAACAGACTTAATCATGACAAAGGCGGTCTGGTGCACCTCAACCCGCTTGATGTCCGGTGTCGTGAAAATCGTAGGCAACGCAGATTCGGTGCCAGTAATTTCTGGACTCACCAGGGTTTCATTGTCTGTTAGTGATCTCAGTTCCGCAAATGGAGCGATTATCGGTGCTGGAGTGTCTGTATCGAGGTCAAGAAAAGGCAGTGGTTGCAAGCTGATCACCGGCAAGCTCTGGTTTGGCGGCGGCAATAAACTGCCACCGTCGGCAATATTGTCGGTATTGAGGTCTGCCTGCAATTTTATCGATAGCGGCAAAGTCGCATCTGCTGCCAGCGTGCTGGGCGCTGCCTCAACTGCGTTGGCGAGCGGTTGCGTTTGATGCTGCGACTCTGTTGCGGGCTGATTAGCCTGGAGCTGCCGCGAATGGGTGCTGGCTGCGGCTTCGCTGATTTGTTGCTTTAAATCTTCTGCAAATGTCGCGCTTTTGTTGGTGCCGGTATGTTCGCTGCTGGTTGTAAACCCGACACCAAGCAAGGACGTGCTTGGTAATCTCTGGGAGGTGTCCTGCACTAGCTTCATCGTAACTGCCCTTTTGCTGCGGATCTGTTGCTTGCCGGTTGAAATGCCACTTACCGGAACCCAGCAAAAAACCTGCCAACTATTGCCAGCCGTTATTGCCCGGCCGACCACGGGAGAATTCGTCGTGATTGCATTGCTCAATACGTGCTTGTTGAACTGCTGCATCTTTTTGCAGTCGTTCCAGCATTTTTTGCAGACTTTTGAAACGAATGTCTTTTTGCTGCCAAAAGGCTTTGAGAATCTCCTGATCTTGTTGGATTTTCAAAATTAGTTGGTTTTGCTGCTCGATTGCTCGGTCAAGTTGTTGATGAAAGCCATCAAATAATCTGAGCTTGTCGACGCTGATGCCTGTTTGCCCTGCTGTCTGCAATTTATGACGGTACTCTTGCTGGTAGTCCTGCAACTGAACAATTTTGCTTTGTTCTGTCAGCAGACGCTGCTGAGCCTGTGCTAGCAGACGTCCGGCCTTTTCAACGTCCAGTTCTGCAAGACGAAGTACGGGGCCCATGCGCTTTTCACGATTCATGAGGCTTTACTTGTTGCCGAGATGTTGCGCTCACTGCCACCCAGCGTCCGTGGCTGTAAAGTTGTTACATTGGCATTGCCGATGTTGTTGCCCGGCATCGTCCTCGACAGGGGCGTAATTGCCTTTCCCAGGCGTTCCACCGCAGTATCCAGTGCGATGTTCTCTGACAAGCCCTGCTGCAAAAATTGTCTCAGATGCGGCATGCGCTCTATTGCAAAATCAATATCTTTGTCGGCACCAACGGTGTAAGCACCGACGCTGATCAGATCACGATTCTGTTGATATCGGGAATACACGCGCTTGAACAATTGAGCTTTTGCGAGGTGTTCTGCATTCACAACAGAGGGCATTACCCGGCTGATAGAAGCCTCGACATCAATGGCGGGATAATGCCCCTGCTCTGCCAATGCGCGTGATAACACAATGTGACCGTCCAGAATTGCCCGCGCTGAGTCGGCGATAGGATCCTGTTGATCATCGCCTTCAGTCAACACCGTATAAAACGCGGTGATGGTTCCGCCGCCTTTATCGGCGTTACCGGCTCGCTCCACCAGTTGTGGCAATCGTGCAAATACTGATGGCGGGTAGCCTTTGGTTGCTGGCGGTTCTCCGATTGCCAACGCAATTTCCCGCTGAGCCATGGCATAACGAGTCAGGGAGTCCATTAGCATCAACACATCTTTGCCCTGATCACGAAAACCTTCAGCAATCCGGGTGGTAACGGTGGCTGCCCGCAAACGCATCAGCGGAGAATCATCTGCCGGAGAGGCGACTACCACCGATCGGCGCAGGCCTTCTTCGCCAAGAATTTCTTCAATAAATTCTTTGACTTCGCGCCCTCGTTCACCGATCAGGCCAACCACAATCACATCTGCATTAGTGAACCGGGTCATCATGCCAAGCAGCACGCTCTTACCCACGCCGCTGCCTGCGAACAAACCAATACGCTGACCTTTACCAACAGTCAATAATCCGTTGATAGCAGCAATACCCACATCAAGAGCCTGCCTGATCGGCTGACGTTTTAGTGGGTTGATGGATCTTTCCGGACCAGCTTCGCGACACTCGTGCATCGCCAACGGACCGTGGCCATCAATAGGTTCACCAAAACCATTAAGCACGCGGCCTAACAATCCATTACCTACCCACAATTTCTGATTTTGCGTTGCCGGCACAACACTGGCGCCTGGCTGCAAGCCTTCAACACTGTAAAGCGGCATGAGGAAGATGCGTGCACCGTCAAAGCCTACGACTTCCGCCTCGATGTCACGACCGCTCGGATGACTGATCAGGCAACGACCTCCGAGCGACACATTGCAGCCGACAGCCTCCAGTGTCAGTCCTACCACCCGGGTCAGCCGACCAACAATAACCGGCTTGGTCACCGGTGTTGCAGCAGGCATGTAACATCGCAGGCGCTGAGCGAGATGTTGGCGAAGCATGCTCACAACTCCAGCCCGGCAGCTTCTTCAGCAAAGCTCTTGGAACGGGCTGACGGTACAGGTTTACTCAGTGGCGTGCTTCTTGGCCGAATAACCGGTTCCGGTGCAGGCAAAAAAACTTCATCGGCCGCGACGGTCGCCGCGCCATGTTCCTGATCCTCAGACAAATGGCGGTTCACGATCTGTTCAAGGACCTGTTTGAAGCGTTCACCGGTTGTATAGTCGACTACGCTCTGGTCGGTTTCTACCCTACATCCACCGCGAGCAATGTGAGTACTGCCCACAACACGCCAGCTTTCGCCGGTATCCTTGCAGGCACGCTCCACAATCGCTACATCACCCGGATTCACCAGAATACGCACATTGTCACGGCTGGCCGGTAATATACCGATTGCCTGTCGGACGATTGCCATGATGTGACTGCTGTCGATCATTAGTTCGCGCTGTATCACATGACGCGCGATTTCCTTGCTGAGCGCTAACAATGCCTGTTCCAGTTGGTAATCCTGTTCATTCAATGCATGAGTCAAATGCGTCGTGATGCTGTCGAGTGTCATTAATTGCTGTTGGATATCACCCTCCGCGCGTTTCAGGCCTTCGTTATAACCCTCAATTCTTCCCTGTTCGCGTCCTTCGGCAAGACCTTGTTCCACACCCTGGTCAAGCCCAAGGCGGCGACCTTCCTCAAGCCCCTTTTGCAATCCTTCCTGCCGTCCGAGCGTCAGCCCTTCGTCGCGGGCTTCGTCAAATCCTCTTGCGATCTCGATTGGCGTCGCAGCCTGGCCCGCATTGGTCTTATCTCCGGTTGTTCTGGGGATAACCTGTGCAACGGTCTGGCGCAATACAGACTCTTCCCGAGGCTCTACCTGCACAAGATTGCCTGATTTGCCGATGGTAGGCGGAATCCACCGAAACACTGGTTGCTGGTCGAGATCGTTAAGACTGACGCGTGAAGTGCCGTCAAAAATATGTCTGGGAATACTCACCGTGTTGCTCCTGAATGCTTAGATCATCGCTGCGCCGCCACCACCGAGCTGAATTTCGCCCGAGTCAGCCAATCGCCTCGCAACTACCAGAATTTCCTTTTGAGCCGCTTCCACGTCAACAATACGAACCGGACCTTTGGCTTCAAGGTCGTCACGTAGCAGCTCAGCTGCACGTTTGGACATATTACTGAAGAATTTTTCTTTCATGAAATCGTCAGTACCCTTAAGCGCAAGTATCAGAACTTCAGAAGATACTTCGCGCAGCAATATTTGAATGCCGCGATCCTCAACGTCCCTAAGGTTATCGAATACGAACATCAGATCCTCAATCTGGGTACCAAGATTTTCGTCCAGATCTTTGATGGATTCCATGAGCTGCTGCTCAAGAGATCCGTCGAGGTTATTCATGATTTCGGCGGCGGTTTTTTTGCCGCCAATGTTCGCTGACTGTTTAGCTCCTTTTCCGGTAAATTGCTTTTCAAGTACTTGATTTAGCTCTCTTAAAGCTTCTGGTTGAACACTTTCCAGCGATGCGATACGCATGATGATATCAACACGAACTTTATCGGGAAAATTGGCCAGAATACTGGCGGACTGGTCAGCATCAAGATAACTCAGTACCACCGCTTGAATCTGCGGGTGCTCATTTCGGATGACATCGGCAACTGACTTTGAGTCCATCCACTTCAGGCTGTTGATACCGGTGCTGGAGACGCCCAGCGATATTCTATCCAGAATGCTACCCGCACGCTCTTCGCCCAGTGCTTCGTTCAGCATCTTGCGGACATAAGCGTCAGCACCAATGCCAACGCCGCTCTCATTGCCGCATTCAGTCAGAAATGCATTCAAAACGAAAGCAACCTTGTCTCGGGTCACGGATTTGAGTGACGACATGGCCGCACCCACTTTCTGTACTTCCTTGGGGGCCATGTGTTTGAGAATTTCGGCAGCGTCTTTTTCACCCATACTCATTAGCAAAATGGCTGCCCGGTCGAGAGAACTGATATTTACTCCTAGTTTTTCTTTATCAGACATCATTTATGATCCAATTTTTAACGACTTGCGCTACCCGCGCAGGATCTTCGGCAACCAGTACCTTGATGGCATTAAGCTGTTGTTCATAGTTGTATTCCGAAGGCCCGGGCAGTAACAGTTCATCACCACCCGACAAGGTGACAGAATCATCGCGCATGCGTGTACTCCCATCAGCTTGCAAATCGGCATATTGCATGTCCGTTCCGCCGCCAACAGCCACCAGTGCACGACTGTCCGATCCCACAGCTGACAGTCTGCGTAACACCGGCATCATTACACCGAAAACCAGAATCAGCACAAATAGGGCGCCAGCGCCTTGTCGTAGCGCACTCGCAAACCAGGGCTGTTCCCAGATCGGCGTCTCTTCTATCACTGCAATTTCTGGCTGCGCAAAGCGTTTGTTGATGACGGTTACGCTGTCGCCACGGTCGGCACTGTATCCCACTGCGTCTCTGACAAGTGCAGTAATACGATCAATGTCTTCAGGAGTCCACGGCGAAATACCTTCACCTTCCGGTTCATCAATCACCACGGCGATTGATAATCTGCGGATGCTGACAGGGTCGCTGGTAACGTAACTAATAGTGCGGTCAATTTCATAATTGCGGGTTGCCTGAGAACGAACGTTGCCGTTGTCGGCAGCGACTTGCGCCGCCTGCGCCTGCTCTGGCGTTTCAGGGACCTGTGCCAAACCCGGCGGCTGATTACTCAGTGCGCCAGGGATTCCGGCAATAATCTCAGCGCCCGAACTGCGTTCGTCCATAGACTGTTCACTACGCAGCACAGCTGCGTCGGGATTGTAACTTTCAGCAGCCTGCTCAGTGCGCGTAAAGTCGATATCAGCAGCTACTTCAGCTGTAAAGCGTCCGGATCCAAGCAAAGGCATCAGGATACGGTTGACGCGGCCTACTAATGTCTCTTCGTAGAGGCGCACGTATTCAAATTGTTCACCAGCAATCTGAAATTCGGGATTATCCTGACGGCTGGATAACAGATTACCTGCCTGATCCACGATGGTCACATCAGCAGGATCCATATCCGGCACGCTGGACGCGACCAGATTGGAAATTGCCTGTACCTGAGTATTTGTCAGCTGGCGACCGGATAACAATGTCAGAAATACTGACGCAGTTGGTTTGCGTGCATCTCTGACAAATACGGTTCTTTCAGGTGTGGCAATGTGAACGCGGGCCGCCTGAACGTGACGAAAGTTGGTTATAGTGCGCTGCAACTCGCCTTCCAGGCTGCGCTTGTAACGGTTTTGCTCCATAAACTGGCTGGTACCCAGACTAGCCTCTTGGTCCATAAACTCGTAACCAAAACCGTTGTCCCGTGTAATGCCGGCGGCTGCAATTTCTAGTCTAACCATTGCTACCTGGTCAGCAGGTACCAGCACCACTCCTGAGGCAGGATCGATTCGATATTGAATGGCGCCAGATTCCAGAACCTGAGCCAGTTCAGAGATATCGAATCCTTCCATGCTTGGATACACCGGCTGAAATTCTTCGCGCTGGCTCCACAACACCACACTAAAGCCCAGCGCAATACTCGCTGCCAGCCCAACCAGCAATCCGGCCTGGCGCATGACATTCAGGCGATTAAAGCCAGTCAGGAAGCTACTGCTGCCCTTTGAGGCTGCGGAGTTGCCTGAAGTCTGGGTGTTTGTCATGTTGGCTGCGGCCATTTTGTTGCCCTGTCAAAACGTAATAAGGGGTTGCTGGTTTAAATTGGCATGTTCATGATGTCTTGATACGCCGTGACCAGGCGATTGCGCACCTGATTCATGGCTTCAAATGACACGCTGGCTTTTTGCATCTGTATCATGACCTGAGTGATGTCGACTTGAGGGTCACCCATCTCGAAAGCACGTTGCAGCTCACTCGACTTTTGTTGTGTTTCGCTCACGGAATTAACAGCGCTTTTCAGCATGTCTGCAAAGCCTGTGCGGTCAGCCTGGCCAGTCGCTGAACTGCCATTGGCTGATCCGATGGCATTGCCTATCGTTTCCGGACCAATAGCTGAGGTCTGAACTTGGCCACGAATTTCACGCATCTGCATCAGCAGTTGGTTGATATCCATTCGATCAGTTATACCGTTCATGCTGTTTCACCAAAAGTGTCAATTCAACGTTAATTCGGGAGGCCGGACTGTTTAAGCGCTGACCATGGAATCTATATTGATTCCGATATCACGCATCCGTGCCAGTTTGTAACGCAAGGTTCTGGCGCTAACACCCAAGACGTCAGCGGTTTCTTTGCGCCGCCCACCCTGCTGTCGCAGTGCGCTGATGATGATCTGGTACTCACGCTGCTTAAGATCTGAACCAAGATCGCTGTCATCGCTGCAAATAAACGCTAACTCAGAGTCTTTTTTGCCTGTCACCTCAAATTGCTCGCTATCGGTTGTGTACGTTGTTGCGTATGACACCGCTGCAGCGTTGTTCTCTGATGGCATCATGCTGACATTGTTGACATCCAGAAGCCCCAGTGATGAGGCGTTTATCTGTGAGCCGTCTTGAATAATCAGGGCACGCTGCAACACGTTGTCCAGTTCACGCACGTTGCCCGGCCAGGGATAGGACAGCAACGCTGATTTTGCGCTGTCGCCCAGATAGACAGCGCCACGGCCCATGCGTTTCGCTTGTTGCACAAGCAAACGTGATGCTAGAGGGATAATGTCCAGTTGACGATGACGCAAGGCCTGCCAGGACAGCGGGAAAACGCTTAAGCGATAAAACAGATCTTCGCGGAAGCGTCCTTCCTTAACACACTGACGCAGGTCGCGGTTAGTGGTCGCGATGACCCTGACATTCAGCTGCAATGTTTTGCGACTGCCCAATCGCTCCACTTCGCGTTCCTGTAACACGCGCAGTATCTTTGCCTGCAGCCCGATGTCCATTTCTGAAATTTCATCCAGCAACAAGGTGCCGCCATCAGCCTGCTCAAATTTACCTGGGCTGCTCTGATAGGCACCGGTAAACGAGCCCTTCTCATGTCCAAACAGAGTTGCTTCCAGCATATTCTCTGGGATTGCTGCACAATTGATGGCGATGAACGGGCCGCTCTTTCGGGGAGACTGTTGGTGAATATACTGAGCCAGTACTTCTTTGCCTGTACCGCTCTCGCCCGAGATCAGTACCGTTGCGTCTGACTGTGCGACTTTTCTGGCAAGCGCTAACAGCTGTTGGCTGGACGGTTCAACGGCAATAGGATCTGTGCGGTTGCTGACACGATGAGTCAGGTACTTTTCAACCGTTGCCAACAACTGCTCAGGTTTAAACGGCTTCAGCAAATAGTCCACAGCACCTTCACGCATTGCACGAACGGAGCTGCCGATACTGCCAAAAGCGGTGATAAGAATCACCGGCATCACCGGATAGAGGGCACGCACACGCACCAACAGTTCGTGGCCGTCCATGCCGTCCATGTTGATGTCAGATACCACAAGATCAAAGCGGCGCTGTGCCAAGGCCTGAAGTGCCTGCTCCCCGCTGTCTACTGCAAGCACGTTAAATCCGCCATATTCCAGCGTATCACTGAGCGCTTCGCGCAGATCCCAGTTATCTTCGACTACTAGAATAGTTGCCTTACTCATTTGACTCTCCAGCTGCTGATACCGATTGCGTAGACACACAAGGCAGAATGAAGCCGGCACGAATTCCGGTAGATGGGTCGCCATCGTTCTGCTTGCGATTCTCGATAAAAAACTTGCCACCGTGTGCCCGCGCAACGACTAATGCAACAGCCAGGCCAAGTCCTGTGCCTTGAGCGCGTGTTGTGTAAAAAGCCTCAGTCACATGCTGGAGTTTGGCCGGATCTATACCGGGTCCGTTATCTTCGATGTAAATACAAATTGTCATATTTTTTGTACCCTTGGAGATGGGTAACTGCTCTGCGACAACGCTCAGTTGCACGGATGGCCCACCATTCTGAACAGCATTTTCCATCAGATTGAGCAAGGCTCCGATCAGGGATTCTTTGTTGCAGGCGACAAAACAGTCTGGCGCACTGTTCAGCCATTCACACTGCAGATCACCGGATCTTGACAGTACTTCACCTGCAACACGGGTTTCGTCAAAAATCTGGCGCAGGCTCAGCGTTTCATCCAGCACTGCCTCGCCCCGCGCAAAAATCAACATATCGCGCACCTGACGCTCCATATTCTGCAGGCGTGACAACAAGCGCTCGTGGGTTTGGGTAACGCGCGGATCAGTAGCCGATTCTGTGCCAGACACGGCAGCAAGATTGCGAAGATGGCCTGCGTAAAGCATCGCTGCGGACAAGGGGGTGCGGATCTGATGAGCCAGCGAGGACACCATTTTTCCCATTTCCATCAGGCGTTGGTGGCGGCTCAGACTCTGCTGCAAACGTCGCGTTTGGGTTTGGTCAGTAATCAGGATTATCTGGCCGGGTTCCTCATCAAGAGAACGGCTGAGCAAACTGACGCGTTTACCATTGACCAGGGAGATTTCATGTCCGTCGTCCTTGCGTGGCGAAAATCGCTCACGAATGATGCTCAGCCATGACTGGTTCTCTAAAGGTGATCCCAATAACTCCTCTGCGGCCGCGTTGCACTCGGCCACCTTGCCTTTTTCATTGAGAACAACCACGCCGCCTGGCAGCAACTGCAACAACTTCTGCAGGCGTCGGGCGATGCGTTCTTTGTCGGCCAGTTCTTTTAATCGTTGCGCGTTGGCAGCCTCCAGTTCGACAGTCAGATGTCTGACCTGATCATCCAGTGCTTGCCAGCGTTGATTAAGTTCGCCTGACAGATCGTTAAACGCTTTAAATGCTATTTCCAGTGTTTGTGCTGCTGATGGTGACTTAAGAGCGATTGAGTTGCGGCTCAGTATTGCTAGTTGTGTCGATGTCATTTGCTAAATGTCCTGCTTAAACAAATATGCGTTGTTCCCCTGAAGGAAGACGCAATATGTGTGCCAGAGCAAAAAAGCTATAAATAACAATTAACTGTGTTGTGTTCAGAGGGCTCTAAAAGTGGATTGGTCAAATAATTGACCTGCAAGAACTAGCGAATCAGGCTTTTATGCAGAAGATTTGACGCCGGGCGAGTTGCCCGGCAATCAAATAAAGGGGCTGTTACCAAAGGCTGCAGTTAAACCCGCGGCGGGGTTACGCCTGTCTGCCCCATGTATTTTCCGTTGCGCTGTTTGTAGGTCATTTCGCACTGTTCATCGGATTGATAGAACAGCATCTGAGCAACCCCTTCGTTAGCATATATTTTTGCAGGCAACGGAGTGGTATTCGAAAATTCCAGCGTCACATGGCCTTCCCACTCAGGTTCAAGAGGGGTGACATTCACAATAATGCCGCAGCGCGCATAGGTTGACTTGCCAAGGCACACTGTCAGCACGTCACTCGGAATGCGAAAATACTCGACGGTTCTTGCCAGTGCAAAGGAGTTGGGCGGAATAATGCAGTAGGGTTCATTGATGGTCACAAAACTGCTTTCATCAAAATTCTTGGGATCGACCACGTTGCTGGTGTGCACATTGGTGAAAATCTTGAATTCCGTAGCACATCGCACGTCATAACCATAACTCGATGTGCCATACGAAATCACTTTTCCGCCATTGACATAACGTACCTGGCCGGGCTCAAACGGCTCGATCATGCCGTGCTCCATTGCCATGGTGCGAATCCACTTGTCTGACTTGATGCTCATAGTCCTAATAGTCTCCATTTCCGTGCTGCAACAGCCCGGCGGGCAAAGCACGAATCATACGCTGATCAGGGCTGTACGGCCAACTCTTGAACGTCAAACAGTCCGTCAGAGCTTGCAGAAGGAACACGGTATTGATCCAAAATGGCAGCCTCGGATGAGATGGCCTGATCATGATTTACAACCATCTGATACCCCGATTCCCCGCGGAAAACCACAAAAGCGTCACTGTTGTCCCTCAGTTGTCTGCTGAACTGATAAAAATCCTGTACAGCAACACCATTGACCGAATCAACGATCCAGTTTCTGACATCGTGGTAGCCAAGGTTGACATCTGCGGGCAATACCTGAAGCGCAACAACCACCTCGCGTTTTTCAGGTGAGCTCCATTGGCTGCGGGCATGCAGCAGATTTACCGGTGCCGTCCGGGTCCAGTCTGGCCCCCAGCGTTTGATCAGGTTCATGTTGAGCGGGACAAACAAAATACCGCCGTATATGTGGTATTCCGGCAAGGTGTCAAACTGCTCGCCTCTGACTAGGCTGTAACTCGCTTGTCTGCGCTGCGCAGTCAGTGTCAGATCAAGCACCTGCCCCTGCCGGGCGATTTGCAAGGCAACCTCATCTCCGATCTGTTTCAGATCAATAGCATGTTTGTAGTTGGTTTGCAGCGAGCGGCCGAGGCTGATCGTACTGTCGCCAGCGACGTTGTAACGGTCGATACTCAACAGAACATCGTTCTCGCGCAGAATGCCGTCGGCTGGCGAGTTCTCAAACACCTTGATGACCAGTACACCGTTCTGATCCGGGCTCAATCCATAGGCCGCTTTGGCGGCGGGGCTTTCCAGATCCTGCGTGCGGAAACCAAGGTCAGGAAAACCGTCATACTGACCGTTTGATGCATCCGTCAACATATGACGAACGATATCCGGCGGTACAAAATATCCCAGTGCTTCAGTACGCCCACCACCGCCAGACTGCATTACTACCCCAGCAATCTTGCCGTCCACAATCACCGGACCGCCGCTGTTACCGGGGTTGATTGCAGCATCAATCTGGCCGGCCAACAGGAACTCGCCAGAGTGCGCATAAACCTGTTGTTCTACCCGGGACAAAATGCCTTTGGTGATACTCAGCGTGCGACCACCCACAGGGTAACCAAACACAAATACTTCGGTGTTAGGTTCCGGCAGGTCGCCAATGTCCAGCGCCGGGGTATCTTCAAAAAACGACTCATCATCAACAACAATCAAGGCCAGATCCGATGCGTGTGATATAAATTCAACCCGGGCCTGATAACGTTCGGCATCATTATATTTTTGTACCTGCACATAACTGGCGTCAGCCACAACATGTGCATTGGTCAGAATACGACGATTGCTGATCACTGCCCCCGAGCCGCTGCTCTGGCTCGGGTTCATCAGGCGCCAGGGCGTAAAATAGTCTGGAGCTGCAGAGGTGGTATAAATTTTTATGATGGAGCTTTCGATGTCCCTCAGCGATTCGTCCAACTGCGCGTGCGTGCCGCTGGCGAAAAGCAGGCTAATACTTAGTATTGCAAACTGCCAGAATCGCTTGGCAGCGCGTGCATCGATCATCTGAAATCTCCTGAGGTGAGTGTTTGGAGTTGTCTGCTATGCAATTGATGACCGAGTTAACCTGATAAGTCGTCCCGCCGTCAATCAATCCTGCCAGATAGCTGGCTTGGATATTCAAATAATCCTCATGCCTGGTTTTGCCCCCTGATCAGGGCTCAACAGCCAGATATCGTTGCCCCCTGGCCCTGCTGCCAGCACCATGCCTTCCGACATCCCGAATTTCATTTTGCGCGGTTTCAGGTTGGCAACCATTACTGTTAAACGCCCCCTGAGTTCATCCGGATGATAGGCTGAGCGGATACCCGAAAATACGTTGCGCCGCACCGGGTGGCCTTGGGCATCAGCACCCAGATCCAGCGTCAGTTGCAACAACTTGTCCGCACCTTCGACATAGGCCGCTTCAACAATCAAGGCAACTCTGAGGTCAACTTTTGCGAAGTCCGGATAGTCAATTTCGTCAATGACAGGCTCTTTCACCAGCGGTGATTCGATGACGGCGGTTAATGGCTCTGACGCGGTTTTCTGGCTGTTTTTTTCAACATCGGCTGCGGCCTCGGCCAACATGGCGTCCACAGACGCCTGCTCGACACGGGTTATCAATGCTTCAAATTGATTGATCTTGTGGGACAACAAAACCTCGCTGGCACAATTCCAACTGAGCGCCGGGATATTCAGGAATTTCTGTGCTTTGACCGCCATGGCAGGCAGCACGGGCTTCAGATAGGTCATCAGCAAGCGGAACAAATTAATGCCAGTAGTACAGATCGCCTGAACCTGTGGGTCGTGAGGATTCTGTTTCGCCAGTGTCCAGGGTGCCTGTTCGGCAATGTACTGATTGGCTTTATCGGCCAGCATCATGATTTGCCTTATTGCCCGTTGGTACTCTCGTTGCTCATAAGCCTGCGCGATTTCTTCGCCCGCAGCCTGACACTCTGCAACCAATTCAGGTGCTGCAAGCTGCGTACCCAATACCCCGTCAAAACCGCGGGTAATAAAACCTGCGCAACGGCTGGCAATATTGACCAGTTTGCCAACCAGATCCGAGTTCACCTTGTTTACAAATTCCTCCAGATTCAGATCAAGATCATCCACGCCATTTCCAAGGCGCGATGCCAGAAAATAACGCAGGTATTCAGGATTCAAGTGTCGCAGATAGGTATGCCCGTTGATAAAAGTGCCGCGGGACTTGGACATTTTTTTGCCATTCACCGTCATAAACCCGTGCGCAAACACAGCGGTGGGCGTGCGATATCCCGCGTCAGTCAGCATGGCCGGCCAGAACAGCGCGTGGAAATTGATGATGTCCTTGCCGATAAAATGATACAGCTCAGCGTCACTGCCCGGCGCCCAGTAATCAGCAAACGCTGTGCCGGTGCGATTGCAAAAGTTCTGGAAACTGGCCATGTAACCGATTGGCGCATCCAGCCAGACATAAAAATACTTGCCGGGGGTATCGGGTATCTCAAAGCCAAAATACGGAGCATCTCGGCTGATGTCCCATTCCTGTAGTCCTGCATCCAGCCACTCGCTGAGCTTGTTGGCAACCTGTTCCTGCAGAGTGCCGCTGCGCGTCCACGTTTTTAACATGTCGGTAAATTCAGGCAGCTTGAAGAAGTAATGTTCCGACTCGCGCTGCACCGGTGTCGCCCCGGACAAGGTTGAGCGGGGATTAATCAGATCATTCGGGCTGTAGGTTGCTCCGCAAACTTCGCAGTTGTCGCCATATTGGTCATCGGCTTTACACTTGGGGCAGCTGCCTTTCACAAAACGATCTGCCAGAAACAGACCTTTTTCCGGATCATAAAGCTGCGTAATGCTGCGCACTGCAATGCGATTATTGGCGCGCAGTACTTTATAAATGGTTTCAGAGTATTGACGATTTTCTTCACTGTGGGTGGAGTGATAATTGTCAAAATCGATTAAAAATCCGTCATATGCGCTTTTATGATCAGCTTTTACTTTATCTATCAGCTGTTCCGGAGAAATGCCTTCATTTTCGGCTCGCAACATAATCGCGGTGCCATGAGCATCATCAGCGCAGATATATATGCAGTGTTCGCCGCGCATTTTCTGAAAACGTACCCAGATATCTGTCTGGACTGCCTCCAGTACATGGCCGAGATGAATCGGACCGTTAGCATAAGGCAGAGCGCTGGTTACCAGAATTTTACGTTTTGACACCGGGGTGATCCTTTTTAATTTGTTTCAATCATTTCAAAGTCTTCTTTGCCTACACCGCATTCAGGACAGGCCCAGTCCGCAGGAACATCGTCCCAGCGGGTTCCCGCAGCAATGCCATCATCCGGCCAGCCCTCGGCCTCGTCATAAATCAGACCACAAACAATACACATCCACTTCTTCACGATACTGCTTCCTGTTAAACCACGCACCCTGACATGGAAAGTCAAACCCAATTGCCTTGATATCGGCAAACTGCTGCAGATGATACGCCATTGATGTCTCGCCGGGCAAAAGGCGAAACAGATCACCGCGCACTATCGCGCAGTTTGTCATGATAAACTCCGTCGCCTGTGTTCATTGCCTGCCAGTGATTTTGAAGTACAACGTACGGAAAACGCATTAGTGTCAGAATTTCTAACTGCCTTTGTCAGTATCGCCTTGGTCAATCATCTGGTATTGACTCACATGTTGGGACTGGATGCGTGGTTTGCAGGTGCGTATGGTTTGCGCCGCACCGGCCTGTTCGGTCTTTGCGTGGCGTTTCTGATGATTTTTAGCACCCTGCTCACCTATGTGTTGTTAGCGCTGGCAAGTCAGCTATCGGCCAAATTACCTGAACAATGGCTGGTTCTGCCATTAACCATGGTGTTTTCATCGCTGCTGCTGGTTCCACTGCGTTTGGTGCTTATGCACCTTGTTCCGGCTGATCTTGCGGTGTTAACCCGCAGTTTTCCGGTGGCCGCATTAAACAGTGCTGTCATCGGAACTAGTCTGTTAGCGTTATGGCTGCTCGATAGCCTGGCTGCGGTCACAGCGTTTGCAGCTGTTAACGCACTCGCGTTTGTGATGTTCCTGTTGATTTTTTCAGCGATTCAGCAACGCGTGGATACTGATGACGTACCACTGCCTTTCAGGGGCACTCCGGTTTTGTTAGTCAGTGCGGGCATTATGTCTCTGGCAATCCTTGCGTTAGAGGGAATAGTGCCATGATCAACATACTCGGTGCCGTTCTGTTAACAATTGCGCTGTTACTCGGTTTTCTCTGGTGTATGGTTCGATTGCAAGGGGTCATTGTAGGCAGAAACACGCTGACAGAGACGGCGGTAGAGCGCATCAACAAGGTATTGCCGCAGACCCAGTGTGGACAGTGTGGTTTTGCGGGTTGTTTGCCCTACGCACAGGCTATCGCTGAAGGGGAAAACATCAATCGTTGCCCGCCAGGGGGAAAACAGACTATCAGACGTCTGGCCCGACTTCTGGATCTGCCAGAGAAACCTCTGGATGTATCCCATGGCTGGCATTTGCCAAAGCGCGTTGCGGTGATTCGTGAGCAAGAGTGTATTGGTTGCACCAAATGCATCCAGGCCTGTCCGGTTGATGCGATTGTTGGAGCACCTAAATTAATGCATACCGTGATTACGGCTGATTGCACAGGATGTGATCTGTGTGTCGACCCCTGCCCTGTTGACTGCATCGACATGTTGCCTGTGGCTGTCCAGGGCCTGTCCACCATCAGAGTGGTGAACACGTGAGCCGTATTAAACGCAGTTTTTTCATTAAAAAAGTCATCAAACCAATTTTGTTTCGACTTGCTAGAAAACCGGGCTGGTTATCACCGATACATGTGTTGCCGGGTGGTATTGTTCCCGCACCAAACAAACAGGTGTCTTTACAGCATAAAATTGTTGGCATGCCATCAACTCAGCTGCCGTTGCCTTCTGAACTGATTTTGCCGTTGAAGCAGCACCAGGGGGATGATGCTGTCCCTGTTGTAAGGCCGGGCCAGTATGTCTACAAACGTCAGTTGATTGCAGCTGCCAATGGACAACGCAGCGTGAATCTGCACGCGCCTACCTCTGGATTTATCAGTGCTATTGATTATCAACTTGCCGCTGTGAATACAAAGCCGCAGCCTGGCCGTCCCTGGCAGCAAACCATTGATCCACGGCAAACGGCCATTGTCCTTAAAACCGATGGAAAAGACCTTATAGATCCGGATTTGCCGTTAAAGCCACTGTTGTTCACACACTGGCAACAGAGGACTACAGATCAGTTGCGACAGGCGGTGTTTGACGCCGGCATTTGTGGTCTGGGGGGCGCGGGTTTTCCAACGGCCATCAAGCTGGGCGCATGCGCAATCAAGACCTTGATCATCAATGGCGCTGAATGCGAGCCCTACATCAGCGCCGATGAAGCGTTGATGCGCGAACACGCCGTTGAGATTATCGAGGGAGCGCGGATCATTCAGACGATTGTCGGCGCCCAAGTCTGCGTGATTGGTATTGAAGAGGATAAGCTCGAGGCTATCGAAGCCATACAGTCAGCTATTGCTGGACTGGAGGCGGCCAATCATCCTGTCAGTGGCTTGTCTGTTATTAAACTGGCACTGGTTCCAGCTATTTATCCGTCCGGGGGCGAACAGCAGTTAATCCGCATCATCACCGGCATACAACCGATGTCCGGTCAACGCCCGAGTGATGTTGGTGTGTTGTGCCACAGCGTAGCCACCGCGAGAGCGGTATTCAAGGCCATCACCGATGGCGAGCCGTTGATCTCACGTGTCACTACTGTCACCGGCAGTGCGCTTCGTAATCCTGTTAATGTTGAGGTGTTGATTGGTACTCCGGTATCTCACCTTCTACAGTTTGCGGGATGTGATTCCGCAGCGTTGGAGCGGCTGTTAGTGGGCGGACCGTTGATGGGGTATGCGGTTGATGATCTTGAGACCCCGGTGCTTAAAACCAGTAATTGTCTGTTGGCGGCCAGTCAGCAGGATATCCAGAGCGTTGACGCCAGCAGTGTTCCGCACCGCGACTGCATCCGCTGTGATTTTTGCGCGCCCGTGTGTCCGGTCAAGTTGCAACCTCAGACACTTTATTTTTTATCCAGGCATCAGCGCCATGACAGTGCAGTGCAGAATGGAATATTGGATTGTATCGAGTGCGGGGCATGCGCTGCGGTGTGTCCCAGCCATATACCGCTGGTTGCTTACTATCGCGACGAAAAAGCGTTGATTCATCATGAAGCGGACTCCGGCGAGTCGTCAACATGGCGAGCATTGTTCGAGAAACACCAGCAACGACAGGCTGACAATGTTGTCGCAGTACAACAACGCAAACTTGAAAAATTGCAGCACAAGCTGGATTCAATTGCCGAGGGCGATAATCCGGCCAAAGATCCTTTGGTGGAATCTGGCAGCCCAACCAGCCATAAATCTGCCGAGCAGATCAAACGTGAAATCGAAGCGGCTGTCGCCCGAACACGCGCCCGCAAAGCTGAGTTGCTGAGCAAAGCTGACGCAAACAAGGATGGTGGCCAGTGACCCACAACCAGCATCGCATCAGCAGTCCCTATATAAAACCCGCGAGCACGGTGTCTGGCGTGATGGCGACAGTCTTGTTGGCACTGATCCCCGCCGCGATTTGTTACACGTGGTTCTTTGGGATTGGTTTTCTGATCAATCTGGCAATAACTTCTGTTTTGGGTCTGCTGATTGAAGCTCTTGTCATGCGCGCCAGAGGCCGGCCGGTGTTTTTTTATATCGGTGATCTGAGCATGCTGGTCACAGCGATGTTGCTGAGTTTTGCCTTGCCGCCCGGCTCACCTTGGTGGATTGCCGCGAGTGGCATTTTTATCGCAAGCATCTTTGGAAAACATGTGTTTGGTGGTTTGGGCCACAATGTGTTTAATCCAGCCGCATTGGCCTATGTGAGTTTATTGGTGATGTTCCCGATACAGATGACCGGTTGGTACTTGCCGGGCACAGGCAGCTATGCAGAGGCGCCTATTGATCCACTCAGTGCCCACGGCATCTACACCAGCCTGCAACTGAGCTTTCCTTTTTTGCGCGAGATGGCACTGACACCGTTTTCAGTAGTGCCTGATGGATTTGCAACCGCGACACCTTTGATCGAATACAAATTCGCCGCACCAGCACGCATACTGATGGCGGAAGCCGAAGGGTTCTCCGTATGGGATCGTCAGGCTCGCACTGGCTGGGAAATGCTGGCACTGAGTTTTGCTGTAGGAGGACTGATACTGATCTGGCAAAGAGTCATCAGCTGGCACATACCCGTGACGGTGATTGGTATGGTTCTGCTGCTGTCGACCTTGTTTTATCAGCCCGGACAAGAAGCCATTGTGGGTTCGCCATGGCTGCATTTGTTCAGCACATCTACGATGATCGGCGCCTTTTTTATCGCTACGGATCCGGCCAGCTCGCCTTCCAGTGCAACAGGCAAGCTGATCTATGGTGTGCTTATTGGCTCGGTCATGTACAGCATTAGAATATGGGGAAGTTATCTGGACTCGGTAGCCCTTGCCATATTGCTGGTAAATATGTGTAGTCCGTTGATTGACGAGTGGACTGTTCGTACCCACCTGGGACGGTCACGCGTCAGGAAAAAGTCATCATGAAACCGCTAACGCATTTGTTTGACAGCCGCGGTACGGTGTCTTCTGTGGTGGTGTTATCGCTGGCATCCTTGATTGCTGCGAGCAGCAGCAGCGGTCTGGCCTTGCTGATAGGCTTGAGCAGCTGGGCAGTGCTGTTGATTTGCACGGTAATGTTGTGTCTGGTGGCGCCAGTGCTGCGAAAAGAGCCTCTATTGTTGAATGCCGGATCAGCCTTTACGCTGAGTATTGTGGCGGCTTTGCTGGCCACTGTGGTGACAATACTGAGTGTGACTCTGCAATTTTTTCGCTACGAAGCCTCCGTAATAGCGGGCTTATGGTTGCCGTTGATAGCGTCAAATGCGCTGATTTATCTGCACCTGCTGGGCACCTGGGAGCGGGCAGATGCAGCTGCCATAAAAGCTGCCCTGTGGCGTGGAGCCTTGTTTTGCACTGTACTGTTGGGGTTGGCAGTGATACGCGAATTGTTGGGTACCGGGGTGGTACTGAGAAATCTGCATCTGTTAAATCCCGCATGGTCAGAGGCAGGTATTGTGATTATCAGTGACTATCCGCGACTTAAGCTGTTTGCCATGTCCAGTGGAGGTTTAGTGGTGACCGGAATGATGCTTGCCTTGTTTAACTGGATTAAAAGTCAGCAGGCACCTGTGCCTGATCATCGTACCCCCGCAGAGGACAAACGCGTCAGAGTAACCGGGAGAATCCGATGAATCGTGAAAAACGCACAGCCATTTTTACTCGGCTTCGCGCAGAAAATCCTGATCCAACAACTGAGCTCGAGTTCAGAAGCACTTTTGAGTTATTGATTGCCGTTATTCTGTCTGCACAGGCGACCGACGTCAGCGTGAATAAAGCGACACGAGTGCTGTATCAGGTGGCGAACACACCCGAGGCGATACTTGCCTTGGGTGTTGATGGTTTGAAGCCATTTATCAAGACAATCGGGTTGTTTAACACCAAAGCTGAAAATGTCATCAAGACCTGCAAAGCCCTTGTCGACAATCATGAGTCGATTGTGCCGGCTACCCGAGAAGCCCTGGAAGCTTTGCCTGGTGTTGGAAGAAAGACCGCCAACGTAGTGCTGAATACGGCGTTCAGACAACCGGCCATGGCGGTTGATACCCATATTTTCCGTGTCTCAAACCGCACAGGTATAGCACCCGGAAAAAATGTGCTTGACGTCGAAAAGCGCTTGCTGAGGCTGGTACCCTCTGAGTTTCTGCTGGACGCGCATCATTGGCTGATACTACATGGCCGCTATGTTTGTACCGCTAGAAAGCCTCGCTGTGGCGCGTGTACAATTTATGATCTTTGTGAGTTTAAGCAGAAAACTGAGGAGTAGTTTAATGCGCGTCAGCGTTATTGTGTCAACCTACAACTCCCCTGCCTGGCTGGAGAAAGTACTCATTGGGTATATGTGCCAATCGACACAGGACTTTGAATTGATCATTGCGGATGACGGGTCCCGCGAGGAAACCGCCCGCTTAATCAGCGACATGCGGCCGCGTGCGGCGTTTGCGATAAAACATGTCTGGCAGCGAGATGATGGTTTTCGTAAATGCCGTATTCTGAACAAGGCAATTCTGCATGCCACGACGCCCTACATTATCTTCACCGATGGCGACTGTATACCCAGAGCCGATTTTGTCGCGACGCATGTCAGTCGCGCCGAACCCGGTGTTTATTTGTCAGGCAGCTATTTCAAATTGCCAATGAGCACCAGTAATGCGATTACTGAGGATGATATAAAAAGCGCACGCTGTTTTGATAAACACTGGTTACATGCGCACGGTTTGCCCCGCTCACGCAAAACCATGAAGATTTCAGCCAGCCCATTCTGGGCCCCCGTGTTGAATAAAATTACACCGACCCGCTGTAATCTGAAAGGATCCAACGCGTCAGCCTGGCGCGAGGACATTCTGCGGGTCAACGGATTTGATGAGCGAATGCCCTGGGGCGGCGAGGATAGGGAGTTTGGTGTGCGCTTGATCAATGCAGGCATCAAACCACGCCATGTTCGTTATGATGCCATTTGTATTCATCTCGATCATGCCCGCGGGTATGTAGACCCTGAGCGGGTCAAAGCCAACAAAGCGTTACGGCAGCTTAATGAAAAAAATCGGGTAACGTTGACGCAGTACGGTATCAGCCAACTAGTCAACAGCGGCTACCTTGCGAAGCTTTAGTTCCAGACTGTTCAGCCACTTCAGCCATCGGCTGCCCTGCAGCGGATGATAAACCCAAGGGGTTTTGACATTCAGACGGCCGCCTACGCCCTCGCAAATCTGCAGGTAAGACTCCGCGTAAGGCTGCTCATCAGGTGAACGTGACAGGAAATCCTGTTCGGCTTTGCCCTGCAGTACCTCAAGCGGGTACAAACCACAATGATGCTTTTCTTCGCCAAGACGCAATGCCAGCGTACGTCGCTTCCCGCGCCAGGTCGGTGCTGCCGGCAGCCATGCCAAAAAGGGGTTCTGCCAATAAGCCATCGGCTTGAACAAGTGTTTGGCCTGCTGTTCGTTCAGCGACTCGCGGCCGCCAAATTGCCAGTTACTGTTTCTGAGCCGGCCTACGCTTGCAATAAAGATGTCGGAATACCAGGAACCTACGCTGCTGCCCGGGCGTATGTTGTAGTAGACCTGCTCCAGTTCATGATACTCAATGTTATTGCGACGGCGTTCGCTGCCTTTCATAAACGCATGGTGTACAAAGCCTCGTTGAGCGCTTGCTGCGAACCAGTGTTCCAGTGCGCTGGCATCAGTGGAGGTAACCGTGCGTGTCAATTGCATATCATCCTGCACGGTACAGATCAGATCCTCTTCGCTGAGCGTGTCCAGCGCCAACTGAAGATTCCCGTAGAGGCCGCCATGTTTGCTGTGAGACTTGCCATCGGACTGGGGCGGTTGTATCACTCTGCAATGACTTTTTGCCGCGGCCAACACATCGATGGTACCCGGATCGGTACTGTTGTCATCAATGATCAGCACTGGAAAATCAGGTGCACAGCGTTTGAGACTGGCAAGGCAATTCGCCAAAAAATCGCCTCGATTGAAAGAGAAAACTACAAAATGCAACATCGCATCAGCCACTGCGCGGATTAGCGCCGGTTGGATAGAGATAACAACTGTGCAGGTCATCGCTGATTGGCTCAGCGATGGCCCGAGTCAAGAATCCTGGTTCAGATTTTTCGCCCTTTACCCGCAGCGATACGCAGGCGCAAGGCGTTCAGTTTGATAAACCCGCCGGCGTCTGCCTGGTTGTATGCGCCGGCATCATCTTCAAACGTGGCAATTTTGACGTCAAACAGCGAATCTGCCGATTCTCTACCAACAACAGCCACATTACCTTTGTACAATTTCAGACGCACGGTGCCATTAACGTACTGTTGAGAATAGTCAACCAGCGCCTGTAACGCTTTCCTCTCTGGTGAGAACCAGTAACCGTTATAGACCAGTGAGGCATACTTGGGCATCAGTTCGTCTTTGAGGTGAGCAAGTTCTCTATCCAGCGTCAGCGACTCAATTGCACGATGCGCTTTTTGCATAATGGTGCCACCGGGAGTTTCGTAACAGCCACGTGATTTCATGCCCACGTAGCGATTTTCAACGATGTCCGCACGACCAATGCCGTTTTCGCCGCCGACTTTGTTTAAATAGGCAAGTACGGTCGCAGGCGACATAGGCTGACCATCGATGGCTACGATATCGCCGTTCTGGTAACCCAGTTCGATGTAGGTGGCTTTATCCGGCGCATTCTCGGGGGATACAGACCATAACCACATGTCGTCTTCAGGCTCTGCACCGGGGTTCTCCAAATGATCGCCTTCGTAGGAAATATGCAGCAGGTTTGCATCCATGGAGTATGGTGACTTCTGACCGCGCTTCTTCTCGACGGGTATGTTATGGGCTTCACAGTAGGCCATGAGTTTGTCACGCGAAGTCAGATCCCATTCCCGCCAGGGTGCGATTACCCGGATGCCCGGTTTCAGGGCATAGGCGCCCAGCTCAAATCGCACCTGATCGTTGCCTTTGCCAGTCGCGCCGTGAGAAATGGCATCTGCGCCGGTTTCGTTGGCAATTTCAACCAGACGTTTGGCTATCAGCGGTCTTGCGATAGACGTGCCCAGCAGGTACTCCCCCTCATAAAGCGCATTGGCGCGGAACATAGGGTAGACAAAGTCACGTACAAACTCTTCGCGCAGATCCTCGATATAGATCTGTTTGATACCCATCGCTTGCGCTTTTGCCCGCGCCGGCTCTAACTCCTCACCCTGGCCAAGATCGGCGGTGAATGTAACAACCTCACAATGGTAGGTTTCCATCAGCCATTTTGCGATGACTGAGGTATCGAGGCCGCCGGAATAAGCCAATACGACTTTTTTAATGCCAGACATGCTGAGCTCCTGATGAATAAAGCAGATTTCTATAGTTTGCAGGGAAACCCGGATCCCCGGTCCTTGGGGAACAGCATGAACAATAACTGTCTGTCACCCCTATTGAGGCGGGCATTGTAACCTTATCAAGTCAGGTTTTCGACCATGTCAGTTACGAAGCAAGCGGATGGTCACTCGACGGTTGCGATCCCGGTCTGCGGCGGTGCGTTCGTCGGCGATAATCCGGAACTCGGGTGTTGATCCAAAAAAGCGCGTTGCCAGCCTGCTCTCATCGATGCCTTGTGACACCAGATATTCATGCACAGCAAAGGCGCGCAGACGGGAGAATTCAAGGTTGTCCCGTGGATTACCGGATCCGTCTGTAAAACCGTTGATTTCAAGTTGGTACACCCTCAGGTCAGCCTTTAGGTAGGTGACGAGGACATCCAGCTGGGCTCGGATTGCATCATCGAGTTCACGTTGACCGCTGCGCCAGAACACAGAGGAACGCTCTATTTGACCAAAATTTACCGGCAGTAACTGGCTCGTGCATTCGTTATATTGCTGATACGCTTCCCCGAAATTAACAGGTGATATGCCGACGTGAACCGATTCGTCTTCGCTATACCAGGCTCTGCGCATCAATGTAGGCACCATGCCACGTTCCAGTTCCGCCAGTATCAGCCGACTTCTTGAGGCGTCAAGGTTCACTGGTCTGTTGGTGGTTGCCACATCGACGTATCCCAGGTCACGCACCGGAAGATCTTTACGCCACACGGGCGGCACTGATGTGAGCAGTGCCCTGCCCGCCTGCATCGGATTGTCGTTGGCCTGCAGGTAGAAACTGAGCGACTCTCCCGCTTCGTGGTAGAAAACAGCCAGCCCAAGTTCTGGAATCTGCTGCAGCAGGCGACATTCGAAGACGGAAGATTCTACCTGCCAGATTGCTCTATCAATGTCAGCATAATATGAACTTACACTACCAGACGCATTGGCCCCCGTGTTTGCCAACATGCCAAGCGTCAAAAAGAAAGATAAGGTACACTTACGCCGCGTTTTCATGCCAGACAGTTGTTCCTTGTGCGCAGGTTAAGCCCCGAGCGATACAGTAAGCCAAAATTATGCAGACCGTGCTGCGAACGACAGCACTCTGCTCAGTTGTTTTGATCGGCAGGTCGGTGTAAAACTTTAAAAACCTTCAGGTATTCTTTAGACATGAATGAATTGACTATCATCCGGCCAGATGACTGGCACGTGCACCTGCGTGACGGCGATGTACTTACCAATCTTGTTGGTCACACCGCTCAGCGGTTTCACCGGGCTATTGTAATGCCGAACCTTAAGCCCCCGGTCAGTTCTGCCGCCGCTGCCGAGGCTTATTACCAGCGAATTGTCGCGGCGACCCCCGCCGGTATGAATTTTCAACCACTGATGACCTTGTATCTGACCGATCAGCTAAAACCTGAGGAAATTTCCCGGGCCAAAGACCGAGGTTTGGTGGTTGCGGTTAAATACTACCCGGCAGGTGCAACAACCAATTCTGAAAGCGGCGTGACGGCGATGAACAAGGTTTATCCTGTTCTGGAGAGATTGGCCGAGTTGGGAATGCCTTTGTTGGTGCATGGTGAAGTAACAGATTCACATGTCGATATTTTTGATCGCGAAAAAATCTTTATTGATACCCTGCTCGAGCCGTTGACCCAGAGATTCCCGACCTTAAAAGTAGTGATGGAACACATTACTACTGCCGATGCAGCAACCTTCGTTAAGGGGGCTGGTGAACAGGTGGCCGCAACAATCACTCCTCAACACCTGATGTACAACCGCAATGATCTGCTGGTGGGAGGTGTCAGGCCACACCTGTATTGTCTGCCTGTGTTAAAACGAAGTATTCATCAGCAGGCGTTGCTGGATGTTGCGACCAGTGCACATCCGCGCTTTTTCCTGGGTACCGATTCCGCTCCACATGCCAGGCCAACCAAGGAAACCGCCTGTGGCTGCGCTGGTTGTTACAGTGCTCATGCCGCCATCGAGTTGTACGCTGAAATATTCGATCAGGCCGGGGCGCTGGATAAACTCGAAGCATTTGCTTCCTTTTTCGGCCCTGATTTTTACGGGTTATCCCGCAACACCGATACCATCACACTGATACGTGATCCCTGGACAGTCCCCGCCACTTATCCGTTTGGAGACAGCACTCTTGTTCCTCTGAAAGCTGGGGAAAGTATTCAGTGGCGGCTTAAACATCTTCCGCCGGAGCAACAAGCTAATGCATGATTATGATGATATGGACGAGGTTGACACGTTGATGTCGGCGCGTTTTCGCGGCTACCTGCCGGTGGTAGTAGATATTGAATGTGGCGGCTTCAATGCCAAAACGGATGCTATTCTGGAGATATCAGCCGTGATTCTTGGTATGAGCGAGAAGTCTATTCTGCAAATCGAGCAGACATACTTTCACCGGGTAATACCCTTTGAAGGCTCGAATATTGAAGAAGCCGCGCTCAAATTTACCGGGATAGATCCCTGGCATCCTCTGCGTATCGCCCGCGCGGAAAAAGACGTTTTTAATGATCTCTTTAAATCAATCCGCACATCGATGAAATCCAATGGCTGCAAGCGGGCGATTCTGGTCGCTCACAACGCACACTTTGACCATGGTTTTATTAACGCCGCCGCTGCGCGTCATGATCTGAAACGTAACCCGTTTCATCCGTTTTCCAGTTTTGATACCGCGACACTGAGTGGTCTGGCTTACGGGCAGACTGTCCTGGCCCGTGCGTGCGAGGCAGCAGGAATCAGTTTTGATAACAAGGAAGCTCATTCAGCTAAGTATGATGCAGAAAAAACCGCTCAATTGTTCTGCAAGATCGTTAACCGCTGGCAATCAATGGGAGGGTGGCCGCTGTCGTGACCACCCTTTAAATAGCCAGTATCAACTGGCGACAGTGTCTACCAAGGCCTGGAGTTCACCTTTTGAATGCATCTCGGTCACGATGTCGCATCCGCCCACCAGTTCTCCGTTAACATAAAGCTGCGGGAATGTTGGCCAGTTGGCGATTTTCGGCAGTGTGGCACGAATTTCCGGGTTAGCCAGAATATCAACGTAAGCAAAACGTTTGCCGCAGGCCATCAGGCACTGTACGGTCTGTGCCGAGAATCCGCATTGCGGTTGGTCTGGAGACCCTTTCATATAAAGAAGAATGCTATTGGCAATAATTTGATCGCGGATGGTTTGTTCAATACTCATGGTTAGGGTGCACCTGCGTGACGTGATCTGGAAGCCGGCATTCTACATGAATTCAACAGAATCGCCGATAATTGCCGCCGTGATGGCTCTTAATATAAGATACTGCGCTCAGTTGCGAAACCATGATCAACGTTATGGTGTCTGCTCTTGGCATTATCAGGAAGACCGTGCCAGATTTAACTGAGTGCTGACCTCAGTATCAGCTTGAAACCCGGCACAACCTGCCAGGCAAACGCACCCCCCTGGAACCTTGTACCAACATGGCAACACGACACTTTCTGACCCTGCTGGATCTCAGCCCGGTCGAGTTACGAGATATTATTCGCCGCGCAATCGTTCTGAAAAACAATACCTCGGTGCGGGAGGAAACTCTCAAGAACAAGACTCTCGCGATGATTTTTGAAAAATCTTCAACTCGCACGCGGGTGTCATTTGAGGTTGCCATGACGCAGCTGGGTGGATCATCCCTGTTCCTTTCGTCTGCCGATACCCAGCTTGGTCGGGGAGAAAGTATTGAAGACAGCGCTAAAGTGCTGTCGCGTATGGTCGATGTCATCACGATCAGGACTTATCAGCATGCCAAGCTTGAACTGTTCGCCAGGCACTCAAGTGTTCCTGTCATCAATTCGCTGACAGATGATTTCCATCCGTGTCAGTTGCTGGCGGACATGCAGACGTTTTTTGAACACCGTGGTGATATTGCTGGTCACAAAGTTGCGTGGGTGGGTGACGGTCATAACATGTGTCAGTCCTACATCAACGCGTCAAAACAGTTTGATTTTGAATTAGTGATTGCCTGCCCGCAGGGCTACGAACCTGATCAGTATCTGCTCGACCGAACAAATGACAGAGTGTCGATTGTGAGAGATCCCTCTGAGGCAGTGAGGGGCGCCAGTCTCGTGGCGACTGATGTCTGGGCATCGATGGGACATGAGGAAGAGCGCAAGTTGCGCCTTGAACGCTTCAAGGGTTACCAGGTCACCCGCGAATTAATGTCATTTGCAAAAAGCGACGCTTTGTTTATGCATTGTTTGCCTGCTCACAGAGGCGAGGAAGTCGCTGCAAACGTCCTTGATGCCCCGGATAGTGTGGTCTGGGACGAAGCTGAAAACCGTTTGCATGCTCAGAAAGCGTTACTAGAGTTTTTATGCTCTTGACCACGGTTAATTGATTGCCAGCGGTTGAACAGAGCAGACAACATGGTTGATCGATACGGTGTCATCGATCAGGGGTTTCAGCGAGTAACCCAGCGCGTCTGTTGAAATTTGGCGACGGCCAGCCACAAGATGTAGTGGTCTTATACAAGACTTAAGCACAAGTTATCCACAAGCTATTCACATAAAAACCACTTGCAATCGCCCGGCGACCGCACTATCTTGTGCCCTGTCTCGAAAAAACATCTATATATTGTATTTTTAGCCCCCTGGTTAGCATTTCGCACGTAGCCAGACGGTTGGTTATCATAAAAACATCATGGAGAACGCAATGCAAACCAATACTCCCAGCTATGGCAGCACCACTGTCAGCTCTCGACCGGCGACGCGCGCGAGTGAAGAACTGCCAGCGACAGCACCCGGTCAGTTGCGCGTAATCAAGCGAAACGGTGCCGTGGTGACCTATGATGAAACCAAAATAGTGGTAGCAATAACCAAGGCATATCTTGCCATTGAAGGTGGCCCTGCTGCCGCCTCTGCGCGTGTCCGTGAAACGGTGAGCAAAATGGCTGCGCAAATCAGCACCATTTTCAAGCGTCGTATGCCTTCAGGCGGATCCATCCACATTGAAGAGATCCAAGATCAGGTTGAGCTCGCGATGATGCGTACGGGTGAGCACAAAGTTGCCCGCGCATACGTGCTATACCGTGCGGAGCATGCTCGCCTTCGAGACCAGCAGCGGGCTCGCGAGCAGCCGTCCGAGTCAAGCATACAGGTAACATATGCTGACGGCTCCAAAGGCCCGCTGGACACCTTGCGGCTGCGTACTGTCATTGATGAGGCCTGCGCTGGACTGGAAGGTGTTTCCAGTGATGAGATTTATCAGGAAACCCTTAAAAATCTCTATCCTGGCGTCAAGATGGACGATGTGCGGACCTCGGCCGTAATGACTGCTCGGACGCTGGTAGAGCAGGACCCCAACTATTCCTATGTGACCGCACGCCTGCTACTGGATACTCTGCGCTCGGAAGCGTTGGGTTTTCTGGGCCTGACAGACAGTGCCACCCAAAGCGAGATGAATTATCGCTATCCGTCAGTTCTGCGTCCTTATATTGAGAAAGGCGTCGATCTCGGACTGCTCTCCCCTCACCTGCTTGAGTACAACCTTGACCTACTCGGTGATGCCCTGAATGCAGAGCGCGACACACAGTTCACCTACCTTGGCTTGCAGACGCTGTATGACCGTTATTTTATCCACAGCAATGGCATACGATTTGAGTTGCCGCAGATATTTTTTATGCGTGTGGCGATGGGTCTTGCCAGTAATGAGGCTGATCGTGAAGCGCGGGCGATCGAGTTTTACAACCTGATTTCCAGTTTTGATTATATGGTTTCCACACCGCAACTCTTTAACTCAGGCACCTTGCGTCCTCAGCTGTCCTCATGTTTCCTGACCACGGTGCCTGATGATCTGCATGGCATTTACAGTGCTATCAAAGACAACGCCATGCTCTCCAAATGGGCGGGCGGGCTAGGTAACGACTGGACACCGGTACGAGCTTTGGGGGCAGGCATCAAAGGCACTAACGGCAAGTCCCAAGGCATTGTGCCATTCCTGAAAGTGGTCAATGACACGGCGGTGGCCGTGAATCAGGGCGGCAAGCGAAAAGGCGCGGTGTGCGCCTATCTGGAGACCTGGCATCTCGATATCGAAGAGTTTCTGGAGCTGCGTAAAAACACCGGGGATGACCGTCGTCGTACCCATGACATGAACACCGCCAACTGGATTCCGGATTTGTTCATGAAGCGTGTGTTTGAGGATGGCGACTGGACATTGTTCTCACCGAATAATGTACCGGAACTGCATGATTTGCATGGCGATGCGTTTGAGCGCGCGTATGAAGAATACGAGCGTAAAGCTGCCGCTGGTCAGGTGGAAATTTACAAAACCGTGCGTGCCAAAGACCTCTGGCGCAAGATGCTGTCCATGCTGTTTGAAACCGGACATCCGTGGATTACCTTCAAGGATGCCTGCAATGTGCGCTCGCCTCAGCAGCACATAGGGACTATCCACTCATCTAACCTGTGTACAGAGATTACGCTGAATACCAGTCCCGATGAAATTGCGGTCTGTAACCTCGGCTCTGTGAATATGGTTAATCATGTTACTGACCAGGGGCTGGATACCGCAAAGCTGGAGCGCACAATAAAGACCGCTGTGCGAATGCTGGATAACGTGATTGATATCAACTATTACTCAGTGCCGCAGGCCGAGAACTCCAACCTGAAACACCGTCCGGTTGGCATGGGTATCATGGGTTTCCAGGATGCCTTGTATGTTCAGCGTATCCCCTACGGCTCCGCAGAAGCCCTCAAGTTTGCAGACGAGTCCATGGAAGTCATCAGTTACCATGCAATTCAGGCATCGACAGATCTGGCGGAAGAGCGTGGCGCGTACAGCAGTTACAAAGGATCATTGTGGGATCAGGGCATTCTGCCAATTGACTCGCTGAAGTTGTTACAGGAAGTGCGTGGCGAAAAATATCTTGATGTAGACATGAGCCAGACGCTGAACTGGGAAGTGTTACGTCAACGTATTGCTGCGGTTGGAATGCGTAATTCGAATGTGTTGGCGATTGCGCCGACAGCGACGATTGCCAACATTTCCGGCGTCTCTCAGTCCATAGAGCCGACGTACCAGAACCTGTATGTCAAATCCAATCTGTCCGGAGAGTTCACAGTTGTGAACCCCTATCTGGTGCGTGACCTCAAAGCACTTGATCTGTGGGACAACGTGATGGTCAACGACCTCAAGTACTATGATGGCAGTTTGCAGCAGATTGACCGTATCCCTCAGCACATTAAAGAGCTGTATGCGACAGCCTTTGAAATTGAGCCGCGCTGGCTGGTTGATGCGGCCAGTCGACGCCAGAAGTGGATTGATCAGGCGCAGTCATTGAACCTTTATATCTCAGGTGCCAATGGTAAAAAACTTGATGTGACGTATCGAATGGCTTGGCTGCGAGGGCTTAAAACGACCTATTACCTGCGATCTCTGGCGGCGACCAGTACAGAAAAGTCGACGGTCTCAGGTAGCAAACTGAATGCTGTGGCAAGTGCACCGATGGCCGCTGATGTACCAAAAGCATGTTCTATAGACGATCCTGATTGTGAAGCCTGTCAATAAGGTAGCCGTCAGTGAGAAACCAACATATCAGAGGTAAACAATGATTTCCTGGGATGAATTTTACGAAGACCCTGCCACACCCGATGTCAGTGCTGCCAGCGTAGAACGAGCCAATGTAAGCAGGCCGGCTGAGTTCAGGAAGGCTGAAACAGCAGGTGCAATGGCTGCTGTGGGCGGTTCTGATGGCTCTATGCAGTTGTCCCGTGCTGTTTCGGAACAGGCAGCGGCCAGCTATGCCGATGCGATTGCAGCTGCCAAGACTATGACTGCTTTGGACATCGCCAACTCTGCCGACAGGGATCTGGCAGAACCACCCGCCGGACGATCCAGCAGAACTGTGACTGAGGCAGCAGCAGAGGTTGTTAATCTGCAGGTTATGCAGCGCATTCAGAATGAGTTAAAAGATCTGGATACCAGCGCCGTTCAGCATGAAATTGGCGAATGGACTGAGCGTGTCACGGTTGATGACAAGCGTATGATCAATTGCCGTGCTGACCTGAATCAGCTGGTACCCTTCAAGTATGATTGGGCATGGCAGAAGTATCTTGATGGTTGTGCCAACCACTGGATGCCTCAGGAAATCAATATGAATGCGGATATCGCGCTGTGGAAAAACCCCAACGGGCTGACCGCAGACGAGCGCATGGTTGTCAAACGTAACCTGGGTTTTTTCTCAACCGCCGATTCGCTGGTAGCAAATAACCTGGTACTGGCGCTGTATCGTCTGATCACCAACCCGGAATGCCGTCAGTACATTCTGCGTCAGGCCTTTGAAGAAGCTATCCACACCCACGCCTACCAGTACTGCATTGAGTCATTGGGTATGGATGAAGGTGAAATCTTCAATATGTATCACGAGGTTCCTTCGGTTGCGAAAAAAGCGTCATGGGGCCTGAAGTACACCAAAGAGCTTAACGATCCGAATTTCACCACAGGAACGCCAGAAACGGATAAAGCGCTTCTTAAAAACCTGATCGCTTTTTACTGCTGTCTGGAAGGTATTTTCTTCTACTGTGGTTTTACGCAGATTCTGTCCATGGGGCGCCGTAACAAGATGACCGGTACCTCTGAACAGTTCCAGTACATTCTGCGCGATGAGTCCATGCACCTGAATTTTGGCATCGATATGATCAACCAGATAAAGATCGAAAACCCGCATCTGTGGGACGACGCCATGAAGCGTGAAGCAACACAGATGATTCTGCAGGCGACACAGCTGGAAATAGAATACGCCCGAGACACCATGCCCCGTGGTGTACTGGGAATGAATGCGGTAATGATGGAAGAATACCTGCAGTTTATTGCCAACCGTCGCCTGGTGCAGATTGGTTTGCCAGAACAGTTCAAAGGTGTCAAAAATCCTTTCCCGTGGATGTCTGAAATCATGGATCTGCGCAAAGAAAAGAACTTTTTTGAAACCCGGGTGATCGAGTACCAAACTGGTGGAGCTCTGAGCTGGGAATAAGCCCTGTCGAAATTACAAAGGGTCCGGCCTCTGTGGTGTATCGACATGCCATGGGGGCCGGACACCAATGTAAAGTGGTGATTAGGTGGCTGAAACACACACAAAACAGGCGACAGACAGCGGACATAAACCTGTTGATAATCTGCCAGGGGCTGTTCTGTTGGCCGCAGGGTTTAGTGTACGTTTTGGTAGCATAAAGTTAAAAGCTGCATTGCCTGACGGCAATACTATTCTAAAGAAGACTTTTAATAATCTTCTTCAAGTGACTGAAAATATATTAGTTATAGGGCGAAGTGATTTGTTGGAACAAGGGGTCTATGACTTTATTCCAGCGTCTCACAGACCGTTTCTTTTTCTGTGCGACGATGCCCGGTTTGGAATGGGGCACACTCTGGCGTGTGGAATAAGACATATCCCATCAGCGTGGCAAAGCGCAATGATTTGCCTGGGTGATATGCCATTTGTAAGGCAAGACACTCTCACGCGGCTGCTAACTGCAGGACGCCCACAGCATATAGTCATCCCCACATATCAATCTGCCCGTGGGCATCCGGTCATCTTTGGCAGGTACTTTTTTCCTGAGCTGCAATTGTGTCAGGGTGATTCCGGTGCCAGGCATGTGCTGCAGGCGCACCCGGATTCCATAATTGAACTTGATACCGATGACCCGGGTATTTTGCAGGATATTGATACTCCGCAAGCGCTTGCTGCGCTCTACGCACAGGTGACCGATCCGCGCTGATCCATTACTATTGCCACTCACTTAACAACTGCCTGCGTGTCATGAACAACATCAACAATAAAACGACGCCTTTATTCCCACGCCTTCATGTGTTGTGTGTCTCATTGGTTGCCCTGCTATTAATGACATCAAGTAACGCGCAGACCTTGCCTGAACAGCTGCTGCCTTTGCTTGAAAATCCGGTAAACCCGTTGCTGGAAATTTCTTCGTCGGAGGGTGATATCTATGTTGAGCTGTTTCCTGACGCCGCTCCGCTGAATGTACGCAGAATTCTCGATCTGACCAACGGGCTATTGATGCCACAGAGCAATGACCGGCGCTACTATGATGGTCTGATCTTTCACAGGGTGGTACCCGGTATGTTTTTGCAGACCGGAGCTGCCGAGCGAGCCGGCCGCCAACGGCCACCCGCGATTGCAGATGAAATAAATGCACGAGGCCTCGGCCTTGAACAACAGCCGCTGCTAGACAGTCTCGGACTCCCTCATCCGTGGATGAATATCGCTGATACCGCTGATTTTCAGCACAGAGTACTGGTGCCCCTTTACCGTAGTTTGAATATCCGCAGCACCGAACAGGCCAACGCCCAGCAAGAGCGCATCACAGCAAGACTTGGCACAATGAATATCATGCAGGTTCATGAGCTGGCGGGATATCGGTACAACTCGTCTCTGCCCTCGCGTCGCCCGCTCGCCGGCAGCCTGTTGATGGCTAATACAGGGCCGGGTACCAATGATGCAGGCCTGGTCATTACCCTGATAGACACTCCCTGGTTAATGGCGACTCATACAGTGATTGGCAGGGTGATCTTCGGGCTCAGTCTTGCCAACAGCATCAGTCGGCAGCCAGAAGGCAGCGTACGCATCTACCACATACGGACTGTTGATATTTCAACGGTCGCCCTACCCCTGCAAACCATTACCGAGGGAGCAACAGATGAGTCAATCTAGCCGTAAAAAACCAGCAAAAGTAAAGACCAGACTAAAGGCCACCAGCTTTATGGCGATGTGTATCAGTTGTGGTGTTTTTCTGGGTTTTGGTCTGGGAGCACTGCTCAGTAATGTGTTGATTTTAACGTTGATAGGTCTGGTAGCAGGCGCTGCCGCCGGGTATTACATAGACAAACGAAATGGCATCGCCTACACACAGCCCAAGCGCTGATTACACCAGGCCTGTCTGTGGCCGGGGGTGCTCAAGCCAGTCGGGGAATATCTCCCGCGAAAATGGCGGCAGGGAAGCAAGAATAGACTTACCGTAGAATTTGCTGATCAGACGTTCGTCAAAGACCGTAATCCGACCAGTATCGGTTTCACTGCGAAGCAATCGGCCTGCCGCCTGAACTAATCTGAACGAGGCTTCAGGCACCGATAGAGTCATAAACGCATTTCTGCCTTGCTGCTCTACCCATTGAGCCAAGGTCGCCTCTATGGGGTCATTTGGAACTGAAAACGGTATTTTTGCGATAAGCACGTGTTCACAATACCGACCTGGAAGATCTACGCCCTCAGCAAAACTTGCTAAACCAAAAATAACACTGTGATACCCATCATCAACTTTTTGTCTGTGCAATGTCAGCAACTGCGCTTTCTGGTAGTCATCCTGACACAAGACCACTTTGCGTAACTCAGGGGATAAACCTTCAAGTACTTCCAGCATCTGCCGCCTTGAACTAAACAACATCAACGATGCTTCGTTAGGATTCAGCAAGTCAGGCAGTAATGAGATGATGGCAGCTGTGTGTGCTCTTGTGTCGGCAGGATCGCAGTTTAATCGCGGAATAATCAGTTTTGCGGCGTTTGCATAGTCAAACGGGCTGCTAATACGGTGATAAACGGTATGGGCCGGCAGTCCTGCCCGCATCGCCAGTACATCAAATGTGCCTAATGCAGATAAGGTTGCCGAGGTAAGGACCGCGCCTGCACAGCGTTGCCACAGATGCTCTATTAATGTTTGAGCCGCCAGCACCGGACTGCAACTGAGTTGATAATCGATGGGTTCCTGATGGCTTGCGGTAACCGCTCCTCCGTGGGCAGAATTGATTGCACTTAACCAACGAGCAGCGGGTGCTTCACCTGCCACATCGGAACGTGCAAACGCTTGCCAGAGTTTTTCGTTACTATCCGAGCGAGCGACCATGCCGCCTATTAAGGGAAACCACAACTCCGCGTGTTGTCTGGCTGTTAATGTATCGGCTTCCTCCATCTGCCTGCGAAGTGCGGAGGCTATTTCACGAAGGCGTCGACTGAAGATCGTGAAAGATGCTCCCAATTGCCTGGAGTGCTCACGTAATTCTTCAGGCACTACCCCCAGTTCAAAAGTAATCGTGTCGGCACTGTCATTATTCTTTGTTTCAGAACCCCTGCCTTCCCCTGCTTTCAGCAAGTGCTGGGCATACAGATGTTCAAGCATTATCAACACGGACGCGCATTGCTCGCCTGTCGATTTTGCGACAGGATCAAGGTCAGCGCATTCTCGGCTGATGACACCATTATCTTGCAACCGACTGTCGATCATGAGTTTTCTAAGCGATCGACTGGCAGTTTCCAGCCAAGTGAGTGTGCTTCTCAGTCGCGTGGCTGAAGAAAAGTGTTGATTGGTCTTGCTAGGCAAATGATGCGCTTCATCAAAGATATAAATGGTGTCTTCAGGAGCGGGAAGAATCACGCCGCCGCCCAATGCGAGATCGACTAATACCAGATCGTGATTCGCGATGATGCAATCAACTTGTTGCACCTGCTCGCGGGCCTTGTAAAAGAAGCAGCGCTTGAAATTACTGCACTTTTGGCCCGCGCATTGTCCAGCTTCAACGGTGACAGGCGACCAGTCTTTGTCACTGATCACACCTAACCAGTCATCCCTGTCACCTTGCCACTGGCCGGCGCTGATTTTTTCCAGCATATTTTCGTACAGAGCCAAGTTGTTATCTACCGGGTTATCCAATGCGACACCAAACAGCTCCAGCATGGCGTCCTGGCTGGAATTTCCTTGCAGTAACTGATCAAGTCGTGACAGGCAAAGGTATCGACCCCGTCCCTTAGCCAGCACATAACTGAATTCTAGGCCACTGTGCTGAAGAATATCCGGAAGGTCGCGCATGGAAACCTGTTCCTGCAAAGCGACAGTCGCTGTTGCGAGAACTACTTTTTTTCCCAAATGACGTGCTAACGGCAGTGTCCCCAGTACATAAGCCAGCGTTTTACCCGTCCCTGTTCCTGCCTCAATGACAACTACAGGACTTGCGGATTGTGATTCCACAGGTGCTTGAAGTGACGTGATCAATTCATCTCCGATGGCTGTTTTACTTGCATCGGGGGGGAGCGCGTCTGTGTCTATTACCGACAACGCTCTGGCAATTTCTGCAATCATCAGGCGTTGACCACTCCTGGCCCGTAACGACTTGCGGCTTAGAATCTGTCGGTAAGCGTTCTGGATTTCGTCCTTGATATGATCAGCAAGCATGGTTTTGCGGCCTTCAGACTTTTGGCATTGGCAGTGCAATGACATCAACGTGTGTGCTGTGATTATAGCACTCGTCTGCTATGATACGTGGCCGATCAGGGAGAGCAGTAATTTATGACTTCGTCGACCACCCAGAATACTCAAGAGCCAGAATCAATCGTGGATGTTGAAACCCTTGTGCCACCTGCTGAGCCGGTGCCTGAAGGGGAATCCGCTCATTCGGAACCCGAACAGTCAGCCAAGCCGGCTGATAAACGTACGGAATCTGAAAAGCTTCAGAGCGCTATCCATGGTACCTCATACAAAGATCAGCCTACCCTGCTTGCTTTAAAGCGCAGGCTTGAACGACTGGCGCTCGCAGAGGCCGCGGACCAGCCGCCGACAGATACCATCGTTGCGCTGTCAGCCTTGCTTGATCAACGCCTGAGTGAATACGATAGCTGGCAAAAAAAGCAAGTGCTTGAAATTGAGCAAGGTATCGCACAGGTCAGTGTCCGTATATCAGAAGGCAAAATCACTGAAGCCCAGAGTCAGCTGGATCGTAATCACAACCAGTTAAAACGAATCAATGCCGATGATCAGGCAAAGTTGCTGGCGTTGATCGCACCACTGCGAGAAGAATTGGCCAGATTGCTGGATTGGAAAAAATTTGCTTCCTCCGAAAAAAAGAAAGAACTGATCGAAAAAATGCAGGCTCTGACAGAGAGTACTGTGCAGCCAGCGCAAAAGGCAAAACTGGTGCGGGCGCTGCAGGATGAGTGGAAGACACTTGGGCATTCGGATGATAACGATGCTTTGTGGACGCAGTTCAGTGAGTTTGCCCGGGTCGCATTTGAACCCTGCAAAACCTACTTCAAGGATCGCAAGGATCAGCAGGCAGGCAACCTTATTGCCCGCAATAATATTTGTGAACAACTCGAGGCGTATGCCGTCACCATCAAAGACAGCGGTGTCAATCTGAATGAGCTGACGCGTCTCGAGAATCAGGCGCGCGAGGACTGGAAAAAGTATGCTCCGGTCGCCCAGAGTAAAATCAACGCACTTCAGGAACGTTTTAATGCAGTCCTGACAGAACTGCGTCACCATCGTCGTCAGGCAACGCAGTCCCATAATGCTGCAAAACTCGCCTTGATAGAACAAGCCAAAGTATTGATCACCAGCGACGATATTGGCGGTGCGATACAGCAGGCAAAAACATTACAGCAACAGTGGAAGGATCTCGGTCCGGGATCATTTAAAGATGATCGCAAACTCTGGACTGATTTCAGGGCTGCTTGTGACGCCCTGTTTGCACGCAGGGATGAGATCAGCAAAGAAAAGCGTCAACAAGGTCGAAGCGTCAGCACCACGTCGCCAGTCAAAGAAATTCTGAAATCTGTCAGTGCACTGCTTGCGCTGGATGATGAATCATTCAGCGAGTCACGGGCAAAATTCACAGCGCTCTCTGAGGCATTTAAAGAAGCGCTGACGCCTGACTTGAAAAACGAACGCAAAATGTTACAGGAGCAATTCAGCAAACTTGCGAAGCAATTTGATGCGCGTTGGCGCGCAACGCCTGATCGGAAAACTTTGCAATTGTTGAAACAGGTTCACGCTCAGGCAAATTTCTGCAGAGAGCTAGAGGATCTTTTGGCTACAGGGTCTTCTATTGCTGAATCTACAGAAACACTTGAACAGCACTGGCAAACTTTCGAAAAAGTCGCAGACGATGCCCTTGAACAACTGCTGAAAAAACGATTTCAGCAGGTGCTTAAATTGCAGAGCGATAAAAATAGCGGGTCTGGCTTAGCTGAAAAGCAAGATCTTCGTGCACGAGAATTGTGTGTAGAAGCAGAGATCATGCTGGGAGCAGATACACCTGCTGCTGATAAAGCAATCCGCATGCAGCAGCAACTGAATCAGTTACAACGTGGTCTTGGCAGAGCGCCGTTATCACAGAAAGAAAAAGCTCAAAGATTGCAGACAATCGAACTGAATCTGTTGGCGATGGGGCCTTTGACCTCGCTCAACCGTGGCAGTCTGGAGCAGAGAATACAGCAGCTTAAGCTTAAACTGTGATTGTGAACGCCCGGGATTGAGGCGATCCTGTTACCAGAATTGCCTCAATCCGTGCCCTGCATGTCAGGCATTAGCGCATAGCGGCTGAAAAAGGGATTAGCGTACATCTGCAAGACATATCGCTTGATGTTGGAATCCAGCTTAGAAATTCTGTCTTCAAACTGAGTTTTGCTGACCGGATTGATTTGCGACCTTGCAAGAATTCTGGCACCTTCATCCGACACTGGCGGAACAAGTGTTTCATCCATCTTACGCAATAACTCAACGGCCAGTATATTGGTGCCATGCAGGTGATAATTGCCGATAATCTGCTCATCAATCAATCTGGCTATATGGTCGTCATCATCATCAGGCGTCAGCTCCAACTCCTTGCCAAACGCAACATGCACATGCCCTTTGTAACCAATCATTCCGGTTACGATGCTGTGGATATCACTTTTTTCATCTTTCTGATAACTGCCAAGTTCTATCTTTTGGTACAGTTCATTGCCCTTTAAACTGTCACATGCATCAATCTCGTACGAAATTGACACCGGGATAATATGAAGCGATTGCAGTGCTTCGGCAATCGGATTTGGACGTCTGGCCAACGCCAGCATTTTGAGTAACGCTGTTTCAGTTTTATCGATGCCATCTTTAGCGCGCCCTTCCCGTTGTGCGATCCAGACACTGCAATGCGTCTCTACACAATGATGAATGTACTCCGATAACTGTTTCGAGGATTTCAGCAGTTCCCGACCTTTTAATGATCGCTTGACGATAAAACTTTTGTTCAGGCGCATAAGATCGCTGACAAATTCTCTTTTCAGAAGATTGTCGCCTATTGCTATGCGCAGCGTTTCAAAATCAGCATGGTAAAGCATATAGTTTACAAACGCCGGATCCATGGCAATGTCGCGATGATTGCTGATAAAAAGATAGGACTTGTCCTTTGATAAACCTTCCAGGCCACTGTGCGTCAATGACGTGGTGGTTCGCTCAATCATCTTATCCATGTAAGTAGCAATAACATCTTGCATGGATTTTACGTTGCTGACATTTTTTAACTCTGCCGTCAGTTTACGGCGAGCTAAAGCGCACACAAGTACAGGCAAAATTTTAAACAATCGCGGATGACTGAATCCGGCTATGCTGCGGATAAACTCATCATCCGCCAGCAATGAATCGAGCACCGGTCGGATTTCATCATCATTGTAGGGTCTGATATCTTTGAAAGGATCTGTCATGTGCATTCAGCCTGATTAGCTGGGTGTTGTTATTGATTTTGATGTATGGGTAGGACTGCGCAGGTAGCTGAAATTTGCCGCGATTCTACCGACTTTGATCAGGCCAGGCAAACAGACATGCCAGATTTAATCAGCCTCCGTCGCCGCCCAACTCTCTAGCGAATGCAGCCAACTTTCCAGTTCGTCCAGCAAGCGCATACTTTGACTGTCACTGCACTGACTTCGTTCCTGCTGTATGGCGAGGCGGCATGAAAAAAGATTCAGACCAACAGTCGGTTGATTGTCGTCTACATTCAGGCATTGTTGTCTGCAATGCAGTCGCCAGCGTTTGAGTTCCTCAGTATTTAATGTTGAACGAAAATTGCGCGCCCGGTAGCGGAACAACATTTCAGCAAGACGTGCATCCTTAAACTGTGAACACAATTGCTCATGCCGGGCGGCCAGTTCAGTTGCCGTCATGCTGCGCAGAGTAGTCATCAAGCGTTTGTCTGCATCAGAAAAAAAACCTCCGCTGTAAATCTGTTCATCGGGATCTTCAGCGATTGGTTTTTCCCCAGCTGACATCTGTGCCCGAGACTGTATTGCTATCATCAGTTCATTCAGAAAACCGGTTTTTGTGCGCAACAAATTCCAGTGTTGTTGTGATTTGCTCCAGTTGATTGAAGAGTGTTTGCGCTGCGTTTCATCCATCACCGAGATCGGCGCGATCGCCGGACATCGGTTGGTATGCAGTACTGAAACTGGCAGCCTGCTCTCTCCTTCTTGCAGATCCTTTTTAGCAAGAAACAGTTTTTTTGCGAGTTCCGCTGCCGTCATGTCAAGCCATGGAGATGGATCGATTGCCAGGTCATAAATCAGAATGCCATTGTTTTCCTGGGGGTGGGCAGCTAATGGCATCACCAGCGCAAGGCAAGAATCACGTGCTGGATACACAGAGGCGGCATGTAAAAAAGGTTTTTGCGACGTAATATCTATCATCGCCTGAACCTGCGTTTTGCTACGCAGATCAAAGGCATATTGAAAAAACCTGGGCTGGGCCATTTTCATTTTGCGTGCCAGCGCAATGGTGGCGCGCACGTCGGACAGCGCGTCATGCGCGTTTTCATGCGCCAGATCGTTACTGCTGGTAAGCGCACCCAGTTTAAACACCGGCGAACCATCCTCCAGACGCGGCCAGATAATTCCCTCTGGCCGCAGCGCATGACACAAACGTAGCGCATCGATGATGTCCCATCGACTGTTGCCATTTTTCCATTCGCGCTCATACGGATCATAAAAATTGCGGTACAGCAGTTGCCGGCTAAGTTCATCATCAAAGCGGATACTGTTATATCCGGCAACACAGGTCTGGGCTTTTGAAAACTGCTCATGAATCTGCCGCACAAATTCTGCTTCTGGCAGACCACGTTGCTGGGCAAGGGCGGGAGTGATTGCTGTGATCAGGCAGGCTTTAGGGTGTGGCAGCCGATCTGCTGATGGCTGGCAGTACATCACCAGCGGCTGATCAATTTCGTTAAGCTCATAATCTGTTCGTACACCGGCAAACTGCGATGCCCGATCTCTTCTCGGATCAGCACCCCATGCTTCATAGTCGTGCCAGTAAATAGTTGCTGCCATTACATTTTCCAAAGATATTCAGAGGCACCCGGGCGTTGCCAGACTATAACATATTCAGCCACCGACTCATTTTGTAGTAACATCATGAGCTATAGAACAATACCTGAAACAGGAAACCCGCGTTATGCAATTCCCCGGATCTCACATTCTCAGTGTTAGTCAGTTTGAGCGCTTTGATGTCGAAAAAATCTTTGACGTGGCAGACGGAATGCGCCCTTTTGCTCATCGTGAGCGCATGACCAAAGTACTGGATGGCGCTATCCTGGGAAATATGTTTTTTGAGCCCAGCACACGTACCCGCGTCAGTTTTGGATGTGCATTTAACCTTCTGGGAGGCGAAGTCCGAGAGACAACGGATATCAAAGCCAGTTCTTTGACAAAAGGAGAATCCTTGTACGACACCGGCCGGGTGATGAGTGGTTACAGCGATATTATTGTCATGCGCCATCCTCAGGCTGGTTCCGTTGCAGAGTTTTCACGTGCCAGCCGAGTGCCGGTTTTTAATGCCGGCGACGGCCCTAATGAACACCCGAGTCAGGCCTTGCTGGACCTGTACACAATCAAGAAGGAATTGGTGTCACGCGATCAAGGCATTGATGGCATGCATATCGCGATGATTGGTGATCTTAAACATGGCCGCACCGTGCATTCACTTTCACAGCTTATCAGCCTCTACAAGAAGATCCGCTTTACCTTGATCTCGCCAAAGGAACTGCGGATGCCCGAGGATATTATTGAGGAGTTGCGAAAACGTGATCATCAGGTGATAGAAACAGAGGACATGGAGCACGGACTGGAAGCCAACGATATCGTTTATCTGACCCGCATTCAGGAAGAACGTTTTGCAACCAAGCTTGAAGCTGACATCTACAGAGGTCGCTTCCGTCTTAATCAGGCGATATATACGCGGTATTGCCGCCCGAATACCGTCATCATGCATCCTCTGCCGCGTGATTCGCGCGATGACGCCAATGAACTGGATAATGATCTGAATCAGCATCCGAGCCTTGCCATTTTCAGACAGACAGACAATGGGGTGCTGGTGCGTATGGCGTTGTTTGCGTTGACCCTTGACGTCACAGATCAGATTGAAAAAAGCGCGCGTGCTGTCAACTGGTACACTGAGCGTCGTTTCTGAATCGTAACTTTATTGCACCATTGACCGAAAATATGGGGCTGCCTTTGAAATGATGCGAATTTCCTAACAAGAGCAGCTCCCTAAAGACTAGAGATAACTTACAGTTCCCGTGCGATCAGCAATTTCATAATTTCGTTGCTGCCGCCGTAGATTTTCTGGATACGTGCATCGATATACATTTTGGCGATTGGATACTCCATCATGTAGCCATAACCGCCAAAGAACTGCAGGCATTCATCCACAATTTCGCATTGTTTTTGTGTTGTCCACCATTTAGCCATTGCTGCGGTGGAGGCGTCCAATTTGCCTTCCAGTAATTTCATGGCACAGTCGTCAACAAAAACCCGCGCAATTTTTGCTTCGGTCAATCGTTCAGCCAGTCTGAACTGAGTATTCTGAAAGTCCAGTATGCGCTTGCCAAACGCTTTTCGTTCCTTGACGTATTCCCGTGTGTATTCAAGCGCCCTTTCAATCGCCACGCAGGCACTGACGGCTATAATCAGTCGCTCCTGGGGCAATTGCTCCATCAACTGCACAAACCCAAGCCCTTCCTGAGCACCCAGCAGATTCTCCCTGGGTACTTTGACATCATCAAAAAATACCTCGGATGTGTCCTGCGCTTTAAGTCCAATTTTTTCCAGATTCCTGCCGCGAACAAAACCGCCATGACCTTCCACTGTGTCAGTCTCGACCATTATCAGCGACACGCCTTTTGAACCTGCTGCTGGGTCAGTCTTAACAACCACACAGATCAGATTCGCAAGCTGACCATTGGTCAAAAAGGTTTTTTGGCCGGTGATGCTGTAAGCATTTTCGATTTTTTTTGCCTGAGTGGTGATGCCCTGAAGATCTGACCCGGTACCAGGTTCAGTCATAGCGATGGCGCCCACCAATTCACCGCTGGCCATACGCGGCAACCATTTCTGTTTTTGCTCTTCTGAACCATAGTGCAGTATGTAATGCGCAACAATCCCGGAGTGCACTGAATTGCCAATTCCAGTAATGCCTGCTCTGGCCATTTCTTCTTCGATGATCATTTCGTGGCGAAAATCGCCACCGCCGCCGCCATACTCGGCAGGAATAGAGGCGCACAAGATGCCGGCCGTTCCTGCCTTCAACCATGCATCTCTGTCGACTATCCCCTGCTCATCCCAGCGTTTGACGTGTGGAACAAATTCTTTATTAAAAAAACGCGCAATGTGATCGCGCATGATGCTGAGTTCTTCGTTCATCCAGGGTGATGTGGCCGATGAACTGTTTGCTGTCGCGTGTGTCATGCTGAAAAAACTCCGGATGAGGATTCAATTCTATAATTAACGAGCTGCCATACGAATGCCAGCATCAAGGCGGATGACTTCTCCGTTAAGATAGGCGCAACGAATTATATGCACGGCCATATCTGCGAACTCTTCAGGCAGCCCCATACGTTTTGGGAACTGAATCATGTCTACCAATGCGTCTTT
>JBFZEG010000191.1:0-5484 GCA_041306975.1 Gammaproteobacteria bacterium
GACGTCAGTGCAGCAATCGACATCAGCGCAAAAAATGCCAGAGCAACGAGAATGCCGCCATCGCCCATCTGATCAAACAACGCGGGCAGCACCGACGTAATCAGCGCAGGACCGGCAATCAGAGCACCTTGGTCATCATAGATCTGAATGCCATTTAACTGAGCGACTGACATAGCGGGCAAAATCAGCAAACCAGCGAGAACGGCGACCGACATATCCATCACTGTGACCATGCCACCAATGGCCGGCAGGTTCTCCTTTTTGCTGATATAGGAACCATAAATCAGCATGGTGCCAACGCCCAGCGACAGCGAAAAGAATGCCTGCCCCATCGCACTTAATATCAACTGTGGGTCGGCAACTCTGCTGAAATCAGGCACCAGATACATGCGCAGACCTTCCATCGCGCCATCCAGAGTCAGCACGTAAATTATCAAAACAATCAGGATGAGGTACAACGATGGCATCAACCGTGAGGACCATTTCTCAATACCATTTCTCACGCCAGCAACCACAATATAGATGGTTAGCAGGTAAAAGATTCCTGCAAACACAGCATCACGGGTAGTTCCAGACTGAGTCAGCCAGTTAGACGCACTTTCCAGTCGCGCTATGTCGGCCATTGAGGCAAACATATAAGCCAGCATCCATCCACTGATGATCGCGTAAAAGCTCAGGATCAACGTTACCGTGATCATTCCGGCAAAACCGACTCCGGCCCCAACCCGCGCTATCACCGGTGACGTGGACAAGCCACGCAGGGCATTGACCGCGTTGGCCTTGGCATGTCTGCCAATGATCAGCTCAGCCATCAAGGCAGGATATGCCAGTACAAATGCCAGTATGACGTAGGTAAACAAAAAGGCAGCGCCGCCATTGCTCGCGGCATTGGTGGGGAAACCCCAGATGTTGCCAAGGCCTACGGCTGAACCTGTGGCAGCCATCAGGAAACCAAATCGTGAACTGAACTCTCCGCGCGCTGTACTCATGGCTGACATGCTCCTGCCTGACCGGTATTTTTATTATGAGACGGGATGGTTTTGCTACCTGCGCCTGATACCAGGATTTACTGAAATGATTCTATGGCAAATCGCAACCTGACAGGATCAATCAGGCGCATGACCACATTGTTGATCACACTCACCTGTCCATTGCGATTGAGTTCAACCTGAGGAATACGCAGACGCTGATCGCTGTCTGTATAAGAGCCCATACCCGCTGGTGAAATGGCGAGCGGGATGATGCTTCGCGGTTCAATCTGAAACACCGTCTGCGCGGCATCCTCAATAACGCGCATGACCAACCCCACGTTGCCGATGGTTGCCCCCGCATTGACATAGGTATTGAGCAGACCTGTGCCAAAATCAAACACATGCATGCTCTCACTGAAACGTTGCACCCTGTAAACATTAAACATCACCAGGTTCTTTTCAACCGGGCCGGTACCAGAGGCAGTGTAGTCGCGAACCGGCATCTCAGCCACCGAGTCACTGACAAAGGTGACCGGCAGATCATTTATCGCATCCGCGACACTGATGCCAGTGCCCAGCACACGGGCGAAGGCGGTAAAGCCGCCGTTCTGGGCATCCAGATTGGCAGAGTTATCCGCCAAATTGATAAACCACTGGTTGGTGGCGCTATTCGCAAACCCATCCAGTTTAGCCATCGCCACCGTGCCACGCACATTGGATACGCCGGGTTCATTGATCACAACCGGCCCTACTGGCACCATAACCGGGCCACAGTTACCCGCAATCAGATTGACGCAATCACCCACCCAGCGGAACTGTCCGCCCTGAATCACAAAGTCTGTCACCGAGCGATGAATGACCATCTGGCTGAATTCACCACGGTCAACGTAACCCAGAAAATTGGACACCGTATCCGGTGCTCGGTCCTGAAGCAGCTCCATGGTGAAGTCGCCATAGGTCGAGGTAACACGAACCAGTGGGTTGGCAGCATGCACTGAAGGCATGACTACCAGCACCAACAGGGCGCAAAAGGCACTGAAACGCCTGATCTGTCTGATTTTAACCTGCCTGAAACTCATGCCTTCTCCTGTTGACCTTCGTATTCTGAGCTGCGACGCGCGAATTAACCCACTCATTTGACTGACTCACCCGCCGCCTGTTTGTCTGCATGGTAGGACGAACGCACCATTGGACCACTGGCAACCTGTTTAAACCCCAGCGCCTCACCAAACAAGCGCAACTCTTCAAACTCGTCCGGATGGACAAAACGCTGCACCGCAAGATGGTTCCGACTGGGTTGCAGATACTGGCCCAGGGTGATCATTTCAACATCATGCGCCCTGAGGTCCTGCAACACCTGCATCACCTCTTCTTTAGTTTCACCCAGCCCCAGCATCAAACCTGACTTGGTAGGCACATCGGGTTGCCTGGCCTTGTACTGCTTCAGCAGATCCAGCGACCACTGATAGTCTGCACCGGGTCGCGCCTGTTTATACAGCCGGGGCACAGTCTCAAGGTTGTGATTAAACACATCAGGCGGTGTATTTTCAAGAATATCAAGCGCAGCCCGCATACGGCCGCGGAAGTCCGGCACCAATACTTCCACTTTGATACCCGGGTTATAGTGCCGGGTTTCGGTGATGCAGTTGGCAATATGCTGCGCACCGCTGTCTTTGAGGTCATCTCTGTCAACCGAAGTAATCACCACGTAACGCAGTCCCATCTCAGAGATCGCCTGCGCCAACTCCCGCGGCTCATTCTCATCCAGAGGCTTGGGTTTGCCGTGTGCCACATCACAGAAAGGGCAGCGGCGGGTGCAGATTTCACCCATCACCATAAAAGTCGCGGTGCCGTTACTGAAGCACTCACCCAGATTGGGACAGGACGCCTCTTCACATACCGATGCCAACTTGTGTTTACGCAGTTGCTCTTTGATCTGGGCAATTTTGGGGGAGGCCGGAATACGCACTCTGATCCAGTCGGGTTTTACCGGTAATTCCACGGTCGGAATTACTTTTACGGGAATACGTGCGACCTTTTCTGCGCCGCGCAGTTTTTCGCCTTCTACCAGCACATTGCGTCTGCCAGTCACTTCTTGTTGTGTCGACATGAAACTACAACTCCTGCCTTACATCTATCCAGCTATAGGGACCAAGCTGCAGTATCAGGTTCTGCAGCACTTGTTTTTCCATGGATTCCATCAATGATTCAGGTTCAACTCCTGGCGTGTGATCAATCACCTGCGTCACTTGCAGTCCCTGATATCCGCATGGGTTTATCCGATTAAAGGGCTCCATATTCATTGCAACGTTCAGACTCATACCGTGGTAGGAGCAGCCGCGCCGGATGCGTAATCCGAGCGAGGCTATTTTTGCGTCACCAACATAGACACCCGGCGCACCGGCTCTGGGTTGCGCAGATATTTTTACACCGGCCAGTGTGTCCACAATCGCCCGCTCGATGATACTGACCAACTCACGCACGCCAATACCGGCGCGGCGGACGTCAATCAGCAGGTAAACGACAAGTTGGCCCGGCCCATGATACGTTACCTGACCGCCCCGATCGATCTGAATCACAGGAATTTGCCCCGGCGCTAACACATGTTCTGCCTTGCCCGCCTGGCCCTGGGTAAAAACAGGGCTGTGGGACAACAACCACAGCTCATCAGGGGTATCTTGCTGACGCGAGTCGGTAAAAGACTGCATGGCTCGCCAGATGGGTTCGTAGTCGGTCAAACCCAGCTGACGCACAATTAACCGGCGGTTTTTTTCAGCACTGCCAGAGTCACTCATAACACCAGCTTGACGGCCGCAAGAGTCTTCAGCTCCGCAAACAAAAATTCCAGCTGTTCCTTGCCGGTTGCTTCAATAACAACAGTGATTGCAACATAGTTGCCCTTGGTACTGGGGCGCACACTGACATGCTCATCTTTCACACCGGGAGCATGGCGGTTGAACACTGCCCTGACCTCTGCATGGAAAGTCGCGCACGCCTCGCCCATGACCTTGACCGGATAGCGGCAAGGAAACGTAATTTTGGGTGCATCAGGCGTGTTATCACTGTTGATATTTTGCATGTTTAATCAAAAAAACCCATAAAGAACAAGGTGAGAGCGTCCATCAGGCGCTTGAGCAAGCCACCACGTTCCAGAGATTTCATCGCAACAACATCTCCGGTAAAGAGCACTTCGTCATCGAGTGTGACTTGCACGCTGCCCAGTACCTGGCCCGCTTCAATTGCACCACGCAAGGTTTCCCCGGTACTCAGTGTTGTAACCAGATCCCCCGCGCGGCCGCGCGGGATGGTGATCAACACCTCACTTGGAATACCAACGTCGATGGTGTTCTCTGCGGCAGACCAGATGCGCAGAGATTCAACCACCTGATTGGCTTCAAAAAGACGGTGTGATTCGAAAAAGCGGAAGCCATAACTGAGCATTTTCTGTGCTTCGACAGCACGCGCTTCTTCGCTGGCGGTTCCCATCACCACAGCGATCAGGCGCATGCCATCACGCTCGGCAGACGCGACCAGGCAATATCCCGCCGGTGTTGTCCAGCCAGTCTTCATGCCATCCACGGTATTGTCGCGGAACAGCAGGGTATTTCGATTGGGCTGGCTGATGCCATTAAATGTGAATTCACGCTCTGCATACATACGGTAGTGCACGGGGTGCTCTAGAATCTTGACACGCGCCAACGTCGCCAGATCGCGGGCAGACATCAGATTGGTCTGACCCGTGTCATCCAGGCCGCTCGAGTTCACAAAGTAAGAACTGTTCATACCCAGCCGGCGTGCGTGCTGATTCATCAGATCCGCAAACGCTTCTTCGCTGCCGGCGATATGTTCGGCCATCGCGACACTGGCATCGTTGCCCGACTGGATAATGATGCCGCGCATCAGATCCTCGACCCGAACGTAACTGTTGACGTCTACAAAGGTCTTGGAGCCTTGAGTACGCCATGCTCTTTCGCTGATAAACACCTGATCGTCCAGCCTCAGGTTGCCATTATCGATCTCGTACTCGGCGACATAGGCAGTCATGATTTTAGTCAGACTCGCAGGCGGCAGAGCTTCGTCGGGGTTTAACTCCATGATGGCATGGCCGGTGGCGGCATCGATCAGAATGTAACTGGTGCCTGCGATGTCCGGTGCTCTGGGCACAATTGCCTGCATTGCCGGTGCGGGCATGGGTGAAGCAGACGTCGGTGTGGGTGTTTGCGCAAATGACAACACTGATGTACTCAGCGCTATAGACCCGGCCAATAGTAACGCAAGACATCGGGCCGCCCGGCTCACTGTGGTAACCGCTGGTTGTGCTTTATTTGTCATACCAAAAATCCTGTTGTGTAACATCATTCTTCAACCACATAGGGTTGCCCCAGATTTGCGGACTGCATCAGGTCAGAAATTCTCTCGATCTCATGAGGGTCAGATATGGGGCCAACCCGCACACGATGCAACTGCTGGCGGGTATCGGCCGCCTGAATGGAGCGGATAAACACCGGGCGAC
>JBFZEG010000202.1:0-5716 GCA_041306975.1 Gammaproteobacteria bacterium
CCGACTTTTGCCAACGGCACGTCCAGAATTTTGTCGCCCTTGGTGGCAATGCCCACCAGTTCCACAGTCAGTCCGGGATTGCGGGCCAGCAGTGCATCACGCACGTAGTCGGCCTGCCACAAGGCCAGCGGGCTGCGGCGGGTTGCGATACGGATTACTTCTGAAGCCATAACCTGTCCATTTTTTTACGATTGATTAAAAGATCCTGGCGGCATTCTACGCCAAAAGTACCCCGAATGTGGCACGGCTTGTCGCGCACATTCGCCGGTTGGCGGGCACATGGTATACTCCGCCGCGTTTTCAACTGCAGGTGACCACTATGAGCAACAAGCCAACCGCGCCCGGCCAGAACAGCAGTCACACCCTGTGGGGCGGCCGATTTTCAGAAGCTACCGATGCTTTTGTACAGCGTTTTACTGCATCGGTCAGTTTTGATCAGCGCATGTATCGCCAGGATATCCGCGGCTCCATTGCCCACGCGCGCATGTTGCAACAAGCCGGCATACTGACGGCAGATGAGTGCACAGCCATTGTGGAGGGTTTGTCAGCCATTCAAACGGATATCGAAACCGGCAACTTCACCTGGTCGGTGGAGCTCGAAGATGTGCACATGAACATTGAGTCCGAGCTCACCAAACGCATTGGATTGACCGGCAAAAAGTTGCATACCGGCCGTTCACGCAATGATCAGGTGGCGACCGATATCCGCTTGTATGTACGCGACGAAATTGACGTGATTGCCGCAGAACTGACCCGACTGCAAAGTGCACTGCTGGATATTGCCGAGCGCGAAGCAGACACCATTATGCCGGGTTTCACACATCTGCAAACTGCGCAGCCAATTACCTTTGGGCATCATCTGCTCGCCTGGTTTGAAATGCTCGACCGCGACTACAGCCGGCTGTTGGACTGCCGCAAGCGCATGAACAAGTCTCCTCTAGGTGCTGCGGCACTGGCAGGCACCAGCTACCCGATCAACCGACATTTCACGGCTGAACAACTGGGTTTTGATGCACCCACACGCAACTCGCTGGACTCGGTCAGCGACCGTGATTTTGCGATTGAACTGGCCGCCTGTGGCAGCCTGATCATGACGCACCTGTCGCGCTTTTCTGAAGAGCTGATCCTGTGGACCTCAGCGCAGTTTGATTTTATCGATCTGCCGGATCGCTTCTGCACCGGCTCGTCCATCATGCCGCAGAAAAAGAACCCGGACGTCCCTGAGCTGGTGCGAGGCAAAAGCGGCCGTGTCACCGGCCACCTGATCGCCTTGCTGATGCTGATGAAGTCACAACCGCTGGCTTACAACAAAGACAACCAGGAAGACAAAGAACCGCTGTTTGACCTGATCGACACCGTACGCGATTGCCTGAAGGCTTATGGCGACATGATCCCGGCCATCAAACCCAAAAAAGACAACATGTATCTGGCAGCCAAAAAAGGCTATGCCACGGCCACTGATCTGGCTGACTATCTGGTCAAAAAAGGCCTGGCCTTCCGCGACGCCCACGAGATTGTTGGCAAGTCGGTCGCCTATGGTATTCAGCAGAAAAAAGATCTGAGCGAACTGTCACTGCAGGAGCTGCAACAGTTCTCCGACATCATCCGCGACGATGTGTTTGTTGTACTCAGCCTTGAGGGGTCTGTGCAAGCGCGTGACCACATTGGTGGCACCGCGCCGAATCAGGTGCGGGCGGCGGTGATCACCTGCCGCGAATTAATCGCCGCACGCTGAATTTGCTCAAAAAAGGCACACTGGCAACAAGGCTGCATTAGCCGCCTCGTCTTTAACCGGCTATACTCGCCTTCAACTCAACAGGCAGCATACAGACAACGGGGATACGACACCGGTGAGCAGAGCGGCACTCATTTTTTTCATCAGCCTGATCACAGGCGGTTTGAGTGCCTGCGGCCAAAAAGGGCCATTGCAACGCCCTGCCTCTTTGCCCCCGGCGCAGGCACAGATACTGCCGCACATCGATTCAGGACACCATGAACTCATTTCAATACCAGAACGGCGAGCTATCAGCTGAAAATCTGCCCCTCAGTTCACTGGCGGAACAATTTGGCACACCCTGTTACGTGTATTCCAGAGCTGCTCTGGAACACAACCTACTGGCGTATGAAAAGGCGCTTGACGGCATTGCGCACCTGACCTGTTTTGCCGTCAAAGCCAACTCCAATCTTGCCGTACTTAATGTATTGGCCCGCCAGGGCTCAGGCTTTGACATCGTCTCCGGGGGCGAGCTGACACGGGTTTTGCGCGCTGGAGGTGATCCGTCCAAAGTTATTTTTTCCGGCCTTGGCAAAACTGAAACTGAAATCGAGCAGGCCCTTGACGTCGGCATCCTGTGCTTCAATGTGGAGTCTGATGCCGAACTGGACCGCATCAATGACGTTGCCAGACGCTGCGGCAAACGCGCTGCCATTTCTTTGCGCGTCAACCCGGACGTTGATGCCGGGACGCACCCTTACATCTCCACCGGTTTAAAAGAAAACAAGTTTGGTATCGATATTGCCGCGGCATTTGAGGTTTATCAGCGTGCTGCCGGCATGAGTCACATTGATATCACCGGCATCGATTGCCACATCGGCTCGCAACTGACCAGCATTGCTCCTTATCTTGATGCCGTGGACAAAATTCTGTTGCTGGTAGACCGGCTGGCACACTCCGGCATCACGTTGAAGCACATTGATATCGGCGGCGGGCTGGGCGTGGTCTATAACCAGGAAACACCGCCACCGCCACAGGCGTTGATTGACGCCATCAGGCACAAAATCCTTGGCCGTCATCTGACGCTGATCATGGAGCCGGGCAGGTCTATCTGCGCCAATGCCGGCATCCTGCTGACCCGGGTGGAATTTCTGAAACATACTGCACACAAACATTTTGCAGTCATTGATGCCGCCATGAACGACCTGCTCAGGCCATCTTTGTATGGCGCCTGGCAGGACATTGTGCCCGTCAGACAAGACTATTGCGCCGATGAACAGGCGCAGCGTCCAGCACATGTTTACGATGTGGTAGGACCGGTGTGTGAGTCAGGGGATTTTCTTGGCAAAGAAAGGACATTAAGCATTGCGGCGGGTGATCTTCTGGCAGTACGCTCGGCAGGTGCCTATGGGTTTGTGATGAGTTCCAACTACAACACCCGCAACCGGGTAGCCGAAATCATGGTCGACAATAATCGCGCCAGTGTGGTGCGCCAGAGGGAAACCATTGACTACCAGCTCAGTCTCGAACACGTGTTGGCAGACTGATATCATGAACAACTCAACAGCAGTACAGCGCATACCTTTTACCAAAATGCACGGACTCGGCAACGATTTTGTGGTGCTGGATACCATTTCCAATCCAGTAGAACTGAGCCCGGCACAGGTGCGGCAACTCGGTGACCGCAAGCGCGGCATCGGATTCGACCAACTGCTGATCATCGGGCCGCCGCGACGCCCTGACGTGGATTTCAGTTACCGGATATTTAACCCGGATGGCAGCGAAGTAGAACATTGTGGCAACGGCGCCCGCTGTTTTGCGCGTTATGTTTTGCAGCGCGGCCTGATTGCGCGCAGCCCTATCCGTGTGCAGACCAAGAACCGGTTGCTGGAACTGCACAGTCATCAGAATGGGTTAATCACCGTTGATATGGGGGCGCCGGATTTCTCGCCCGCCTCATTACCCTTCGACGCTCCCGCGCAACAGGCAACTTACAGACTGTCAGTGCCACAATATCCCGGTGCTGACACCGTGACCGATGTAAATTTTTATGCCGTGTCGATGGGGAATCCACATATTGTTATTACGGTTTCCGATTGCGACACTGCACCTGTCGCAACATTGGGCCCTGTGCTATGCAGCTGGGCAAGTTTTGCGCAGGGCGTCAACGTTGGCTTTATGCAGATTATTGATCGCAGTACAATCCGGCTGCGCGTGTTTGAGCGCGGCGCCGGGGAAACTGAAGCCTGCGGCACCGGCGCGTGTGCCGCAGTGGTTTGCGGCATCCGCGCGGGATTACTGGACAGTCAAGTTCGCGCGCTGCTGACCGGCGGAGAATTGCAGATTGAATGGCAGGAAGAGAACTCCTCCGTGCTGATGACAGGACCCGCGACCACCGTGTACGAAGGGAACCTGCTGCTATAAACATCAGATGACAATCAACAACCATGGATAAAAAATATCAAACAGGAAGCCGATATGAGCAATGAATTTTCACCAGCCCGCAAATCGGGCAGCTCCGGAGCAGAGGATAAATCACTGGCGCTTGATGCTGAAGATGTTGCTGCCTACCTGAAAGCCAATCCTGATTTTTTCAGCGACCGCGATCTCCTGCTGGCTGACATGACAGTACCACACGAGAGTGGAAAAGCCGTTTCGTTGTTGGAACGGCAGGTTAAGATTCTTCGTGATCGCAGTATTGAATCGCGTCATACACTCAACGCTCTGCTGGAAAATGCACGTTATAACGACCAGCTCTTCAGCGTGACTCGTAACCTGATACTGACATTGCTGGAAGAAGATAATCTGGTGCAACTGGCCAGCGTAACGGAGTGCAATCTGGCCACTCAACCGGGCATTGATGCGTGCAAACTGATAGTGGTCGATAACCCGGCGGCGGCCAGTGAATTGCAGAAGCGTTTTCCGTCATTATTTCGTAGCAAACGAGTGCTATGCCAGGCGCTTGACAAGGAAACCTCGCAACTGCTGTTTGCGGATATGCAGCCAGTGCTGCGCTCTGCGGCACTGTGTCCGGTTACCCATGGCAACGATCTGCTGGCTATTCTGGCCATCGGCAATCAGTCGCAGGACTACTTCAACGATGAGCTGGACACTCTGTTTCTGGACTTTATTGCCGAAGTGCTGGGCTCACTGGTTAATCGTTTGCAGATGTCAGGCTGATTTGACGGATGAAAAAGCCCTCGCGCTCTAAAAACAGCACGGCACTGGTGTCTGTTATCTGCCGAAGTGTAAACCGGCCCACACTGGCGCAGACATTACAGTCTGTTGCACAGCAGAACTGGAAAAACATAGAGCTGGTGCTGGTAGACGCGCTGGGCACGGGAATGCTCACTGCGCCCGATCTGCCAGCACACATCAGCGTGCGTGTGGTGTGTACCGGCAAAGCGCTGGATCGGCCAGCCGCAGCTAACGCCGGCCTGAAGGCCTCGCAGGGCGACTTTCTGCTGTTCCTGGACGATGACGACTGGATTGCCAACAAGCATCTGAGCTTGTTGGCAAACAAACTGCAGGCAGCGGAAACTCGCGTTGTTTATAGCGCCACACAGATGGTCAGCGCCCAAGGTGATACAAGCGCAGACGTCATCGCCGTGCCGTTTGACCTCACCATGCTCCGGCGCGACAACTTCATTCCTATTCATGCTGCCATGTTTTCGCGTGAACTGCTCGATCTTGGCTGTTGCTTTGACGAATCACTGCCTATTTATGAGGACTGGGATTTTTGGTTACAGTGCGCTGAACACACGTCGTTCACGCTGTTGAATAAAGTGGGCGCCTTTTACCGCGCCGGTGGTGAGTCGCGCACCATGCTCGACCAACATCAACAACGTTATCAACCCGGACATCCGAGCGCTGAAGCCCGATCCCGGCTGCTGGACAAGTGGCGATTGCGCTGGAGTGGTGCAGAGATTAACGCCCTGCTGGGACTCGTTGATCAGGCGCCCGCCCTGAAACAAGTACATGATGAACTGGGCATCAGCCACT
>JBFZEG010000205.1:0-18168 GCA_041306975.1 Gammaproteobacteria bacterium
CCCCAGGTCTCAGCACATACACGCGTCAGAGCCGCTGTCAGTGTGGTTTTGCCGTGGTCAACGTGACCAATTGTGCCGACGTTGACGTGCGTCTTCTTCCGTTCAAATTTACCCTTAGCCATTGTGACCGCCTCTAATTTTCCAGCCGAGCTGCCTTTATGATGCGGCTGCTGTACAGCCACGCCTCAGAATTAATCGACGCACATCTAACGCGCCGCACTGTAAAAACAAAATACTGGTGCTCACAACCAGATTCGAACTGGTGACCTCTTCATTACCAATGAAGTACTCTACCGACTGAGCTATGCGAGCAAACCGCTCCGCCTGTCTGAAACCACAGAACCCGTAAAAAAATCAGGCTTATCTGGAGCGGGTAGCGGGAATCGAACCCGCGCAACCAGCTTGGAAGGCTGGGGTTCTACCGCTGAACTATACCCGCCTGCTGCCAGAACTCTATGGATATCAATCAACTCTTAATGGTGGAGGGGGGTGGATTCGAACCACCGAAGCTCGCGCGTCAGATTTACAGTCTGATCCCTTTAGCCACTCGGGAACCCCTCCATTAAGAGCTGACCGGATACCATTTCCCGGGGTCTCTAAAGCAGAGGCGGCATTTTATGGGAATTACTCTGCATGTGCAATCGTTTCGCATACATTTTCTGCCACACTGAACCCAAGCTGCAGCGCATCGACAATCGTGTCGATTTCTTCTTTAAAATCATCATAATACTCACGCTTCAGTGCAACAAGGTAACGGCTTGTAGAACGCCCCTCCTGCTCTACGATTACATCAATGTCCTGATCAGCCAGTAGGCGCTGAACATTTAAAGCATTGGCACGATCACTGAACAAACCCAGTGAGATGGCGTTTTCTAACGGGCCTGTGGGAACAATATAGGAATCTATCGGGACACTTGATCGCTCAATAGATTCACGAATCCCCTCAAGTGCAACAATAGCGACTTCACGGCTTTCAAAAGCAGGAGTCTGTACCCTGAAAAAGGGATTATCCATATCCAGTACTTGGATCTCTTCGACACTGTACTCGAGCGCCAACCCATCAAGCGACGCAGAGAATTGAGTAAGACCATCAAACTGGCCAAGCTCCAGGCAAAGGATAGACTCTATCGGCACGTCATCCGAGCTAGAGTCGACTAGGATATCAGCAGCCTCTGGTTTTTGCAGCAGAACCGCATGCTCAGATTTGATTGACAGAGCACCAACCTCGCGCTTGTGAACCAATGTAACAACTGGGTAATCTTCTCGATGCCGATCTTGATCTGGGCGAATCAAAAAATGCCAAAGGGCCAACAAGAAATTTGCTGCTAACAACAACAGAACAATTCTCGAAGATGCGGTCATACGCGGTCGCCACGAGCAATTTAGGAATGGTTCACGCCCACTGGGCGAACGCTTGGCATAACCTCACCACCAGATACGACCTTCCGACCCTCTGTTGTATCCAGCAGCAATCGACCAGATTGATCAACACCCGCACAAACACCCACTTGCGAATATCGAGGGCTGCTGACCTCTATCTCAAGTCCGCGATAAGCGTCGGCGACCGCCCACTCGGTCACAAACGAGTTAAACCCAGAGATCTCAAACTCACGTATCATAAGAACGAGTTCGCTCACCAATACCGAAGCAATATGATTACGATCCTCAACGTGTCCGTTAACGGATCTTAAGTCACTAAACGGCTGATCAATCACCCTTCCTGCAGAAACCGGCATGTCGGTGTTCAGACCGATACCGATGACCAGCTTGCATGGCCCGGACACATCACCATTGACCTCCAGTAGTATGCCAGCCAGTTTTTTCCCGTTAAACAATACATCATTAGGCCACTTAACCCGCATGCCCGTAAAAGAAAGTTTGTTCAGTGTTCGCAATACCGCCAGCGCGCAAACCAGACTAAGCCCTTCCAGCTCCCCAACTCCACCCGTGAAGGTCCAAAGTAATGACATGTAAAGGTTATGACCGAATGGACTCACCCATGTGCGCCCGCGCCGCCCTCTGCCTCTAGACTGATGCTCCGTCAGAACAAGATAAGTTGAATAATCAGCAGAAGCCTTGCCCATAGCCTCGGTATTGGTAGACCCGATGGAAAAATGTACATCAACCCCGGACAAAGATTCAGCAATACCGGGATATAGTCTTGAAATAATTCGTTCTTTACTGAGAAGCTGAATACCACCCGCTATCCGGTAACCCTTACCCCTTACTGCGTCAACACTCACCCCAAGGTCGCGAAGCGTTTTGATTTGCTTCCAGATCGCCGCCCGACTGATGCCAAGCCCGGCACCTAAAACCTGACCAGAATGGAACGAACCATCAGACAGGAGTTCCATTAGCGGTACAACATTCATACGACAATTCCTAAAGGATTCACTCCAATCTTAAACCAAGGCTATGGCTGCTGCGCTTCTGCGATACGCATCCACGTGATAAACATTTCATCCCACACCTGATCCCCCCACGAAACCGCCTGCCCAGCATCCGGGTTCATGGGGTTATAACGCGAGTTATCGAATGCACCCTCTGCAACAATCTCGGTTCCCGCCGGCAGAAAAACAGGATCCCTGAGACGGTAAACCATTTGCCAATTGTGCTGAAAATTCGGTATCGACAACAAATTTTCGTGGCCACCATCCGGATATCTAGCAGAGAAACGAATATGTTTCCCCCTGAAATGCATATGAGGGGCGAAGCTATACAAATAACTGTCTTTTGAAATCAGCGTACTGGCACTTACTGGGAACTCACGAGCGCCCGGGGGAATTACAAAGTCTCCGTTCATCACTGCCGTTCTGACAAGCTCCCGCTTAGGGGGAGTATCCCTGAAGTAAAGCCCCAATCTTGACTTATCCAGTACCTCACGGCCAACGGCAGTGTAGTGAAATTGAATCATGAAACGCATGTCACGCTTTAAAAAAATCCCCGTTTCCGCATCAAGTACAACATACTCTCTTCCGGGCGCATAACCACCAAAGTTTGTGCGACTACCGCCACCGCTGGCATTCTGGCGACGCTGACGAGAATCTTGCGTATAGAGAATTATATGATGCAAAGCAGCCTTATCACCCACATCAAATTCATAAGCAGATACCCAGCGATCTTCCGTTAACCCTATCTCCAATGGAACAAACACATATTCGAGAACCCCTGTCGCCGGGATAGTTTGCTCTGGAAAATCAACAATCAGATCGGGCTCGCCAAGAGCCCACGGCGAAGCATCAGGAAGAATCTCCCTAAGAGGATCAACTTGATTCTCGTCGCGCTGCGCACCACTATCAATCCATGCTATTAATTGAGACATCTCTTCATCAGTTATATGATGAACATCGACGAAACTGGACGCAAAGGCGGGATCAATTTGGCCCGGAGGCATTCTCCGTGTAAGCAGCGTTTCCCGGATCATCTTGCTCCAGCCTTGAACCATTAAATGGCTGTCCATCGCCCAAGGCGCCATTCCGCCTGATTTGTGACAACTAACGCAGCGCTGAATCAGAATGGGTGCTACTTGTGTTTCATAAGAGACTGCAACATTCCTATAAGGAATCAGCTTGTCAAGATCCAATGGCGGACCTTCTGACAAAACAGGATTCTCAGTGAAGCTTTCATTTCTGAGGATAGAGTGAACAACATAATGAAGGTAAGAGGACACGCCAGGCAGATTAACAACCAGCGCCTGAAGTGCCGCACTATTACTGAAGAGCCCCACATCACCACGATACAGAACCGCTAACTCCAAAGGATCGATGACTAGCACTTCGCCAACCGACCTGACGCTCAGCGCATCTGCAATTAATTGAGATTCATCGAGTAAAAAAGGGATCTCGGTGCCAAGACTGGAGGAGAGTTCCTTCAGGCTTTCTCTGGTCTCACTGGAGTCGGCAACCAACACCATGAATTGGACCGGAGCACCTTGGTATCTTCTTGATAGGGAAACAAATTCGGCCAAACCTGACTGCCCTGAATCGGAGTCTCGTTGGAAAGCCAGTACAACAACAACGCGCTGATCTACAAATCGGCTCAGCTGGTAAAATCTGCCATTTTGATCAATCAAGGCAAAATCTGGCACAGAACTGGCGAAAATTTCACCGGTTGAGAGCGTGCATAACCAAAAGAATATCGCCAACAGTTTTTTCATTTAGGGCACAAAGCCAACAAACCCGGACACCTAGTAACTTCAATTCCCCAGATTATAGACAACCAAAAGTTGGGAGACACACGGGCCTGCATTAACTTTGCAATTATTTGTAACGCTCGCTCGGCGAGGTGAGACTGAAAACATTCCAGCCTCACCCACTGAGACAAGTTTACCTATGCCCCAGCCTTGGCTGCGGCCTGATCTTTCTTAATCTTAGAGACCACCGACGCAGCTTCCAGCATGACCAGAACGCTGACTACCAGCACAATAAAGTCGAGCGCAACCAGCAGGTAATTTCCAGCATTGTAGAAAGCGAGCAACTGAATCATCCCTCCCAAAAATGAAGTGATAAGAATGAAAATCATCGGAATCATAGTGTAGTAAGAGGGCCGGCCCATCTTGATTAGCATTACAGTTATCACCAATAGTGTAAGACTGGCAAGAATCTGATTCGTCGCTCCGAATAAAGGCCAGATTATCATCCCGCCCGCTCCAGAGGAGCCGCCAGCACCAAACGCCAGCAGCAAACAAGCGGCGACCGCAACAAGGGTAGCAACAACCCCGGAATTAAAAAGCTTAATCCCATAGATGTCGCCCCACTCCTGGATAATGTAACGCTGCAAACGAACACCCGAATCCATCGTAGTGCCCGCGAACAATGCCAGCATAGTAGCAAGCAAAACCTGAGCAAAGCCTTCAGAAAGTCCCCATGCCGAGTTGACCAGCACTGCTCCGCCAGTCACGAAGGCCTGAGCGCCGCCGGCACCAAACTGATTGTAAAGAACGTGCCATTGCTCAGGACTTACCGCATAGGCGATGGAACAGACTATCACGATGGTTATCAGTGCGAGCGAGCCTTCCCCGATAGCCCCAAGATAGCCCACAAATCGCGCATCTGGCTCTTTATCCAACTGCTTGGAACTGGTTCCTGAGGCCACGATGCCGTGGAATCCTGAGATGGCACCGCACGCTATCGTGATAAACAAGAGCGGGAATATGCTTGGTGTGCCAGGCGCTGTTTGTGTATTGAACGCAGGAGCAGTGATGTCCGGCATAAAGAGCAGAACAGCACCATACAACAGCGCTAAGCCAACAATTAACTGCATTCCGTTGATAAAATCCCTGGGCTGCAGGAGCATCCAAACAGGCAACATCGATGCTATCGCAGCGTAGATAAACAAAATAATTATCCAATTAGCTTCAGCAGTGAGGCCCATAAAACTCGAGGGAAGCTCCCACTCTATGAAAGTTCCCATCCATATGGATATATACAAAACAATAACCCCGACCGCAGTCAGCAGCATAAGGCTAAAATTTCTACGCAACAACTGGCCTATCAGCAGTGCCACTACTATTGCCATCCAGGCGGGAAATACCGAACCTGGCGTAGCAACAAAACCATTAGCGATAATGACGCCGAAAACCGCATTGACCATCAGCAACAGGAGGAATATGACTATGAGGAACAGCGACCGAGTTCGTTTGCCGATAACACTCTCAGACAGGGCACCAATGGATTTGCCTTTGTTGCGGTTACTCGCCCACAGGGCACCCATGTCGTGGATTCCAGCGAAGAATATCGTACCAAATACCACCCACAGGAGTGCGGGTGCCCAACCCCAATATACTGCTATCGCCGGGCCAACAATTGGAGCTGCGCCAGCTACAGAAGTGAAGTGATGCCCCCAAAGAACGTACTTATTAGTAGGCACGAAGTCAGTTCCATCATTGAACTCATGCGCGGGAGTTCTGAAGTCAGGATCCAACCTGAAGATTTTTTCGGCGATAAACTTAGAGTATACGAACCAGCCAAAACAAAGGCCGGCGATACCAAACAAGACAATCATTATCCCGGTCATACAGTATCTCTCCGCGTTATTATTATCAAACAGCCATACGGCAACGTTTACAGGGCCGCATCATAACAATTTAGCGGCTGACAAAACAACGCGGCTTTTGCAACCCTGGCACCCCTAAGCCGCTCTACCTGCTGTCCCCAGTACCGTTTGCGCGCTCAGCCGTGCTTCCTGAGTATCTCGAGAAAAGCAAGTTCATCATCCACAGCATGACGGAGGCCAGAATGAGCAAGGCAGACCATTGCAACAACCCTACCAGAAACTCAGAGCCAAATGCAGGCAGCGAAATTTCATAAGCAGACAGGTTAACCCAGCGCTCTTCCATCCAGTGCCACGCCCAGTGACCAACTATCGCGGACAACAGGATAACGCCGGCCCTCTCCGGAAGAGCGAATCTGAAAAGCAGATAAACTATCGGCACAGCGATCAGCACCACCAGAATTTGCCCAAGCTCAACCCCGAGATTAAAGGCTAGTAACGACATCACCAAGTGGGAACCTGCGAACTGCATGCTTTCCGTGAGCAGGAAGGAAAAACCAAAGCCATGAACCAAGCCAAAGGCAAAGGTCATTATCCATCGGTGCTGCTGCTTAACGCCGATGATATTCTCGCAGGCCATGTAGACGATTGATAATGCGATGAGTGTTTCAATCAGTGATGGAAACCAGATGCTTGACGGAACCCAACCCAGGGCGGAAGCGATGAGCGTCAAAGAGTGCGCTATTGTGAACGAAGTGATGACCGGAATTAAGGCAGAAATACGGCGCAAAGGAATCAACAGGCAAAACAGAAACAGCAAGTGATCAGCCCCCTCAAGAATGTGATCGAACCCTAAAATCACAAAATTAAGTACAGCCTGATACCAGCGGGGATCCATGTAGACCAGCCCGGGATTCCCCACAAAACTAAAAGTGCGCTCAGAGCCATCAGCTAGTACATATCTCAGTATCGTTGTCGTTTCGAGGCCCAACCCGCCAAGCCTGGCGTCAACTGAAAATCTCGAGTCTGATGACTCGATGCTATACGTTGCGTGAATGTCCAGAAAACCTTGCCTGTAGTAAAGATCCTGAGCGTCAGGAATTGGCGGGCTGTAAACATTCGCTAAGGCAGAATCATAATCCACAAACGATCGATCTGAGGGAAAAGCTATTCTGACAGCCTCAAGGCTCGGCGACTGTAAAAAACGATCCCCTTCAAAAAGTTGCACACCAGGGAGAATTTCGCTGTTCGCAGCGCTCTCCATGGCTCCGCCAGCCTCTGAGAAAATTACGTAGCCAATCTCACCTCTCAGGGGAAACTGAGCCTCTACCAGCGCGTCCATTGGCACACGCATCAGCAGGTTCAAGCGGCCATCCTCGGCCTTCACAAAAGCTTGGACCGCGACCCTGGAAGGTATCTCATCTGCAACTAAAATTGCAGGGGAAGCAAGCCAAATCAGGGCAGCCAGGACGACTCGGACACATGACCAATTGGCATTAAGTTGTTTTAAGTTATTACAAATCAATTTTTTCGGCCTCAAGTTATTCAGCCATGATCACTGCGCTGAGGGTGGCTCTGGTCAAACCTTAATTTCAGTGAGTATACTGAGCAGGCCGAACTGAGTATACTTTTGGTTCGCTCGAAATCCATGCTCGAAATGTTGAAACCCCGGAGGGGATAACATGACAATAAAAACGAAAATAGCAGTGGGAGCAAGTCTCGCGCTTGCGGTGGCTGCACTCACTGCCGGGCAATCCTTGCTGAAAGACCCGGTTGAAGCTCAATCTGGCACTATGGTCTCAGCTCCAAGCTTCGAAGTTGATCCTTTTTGGCCAAAGCCTTTGCCTAATCAGTGGATCATCGGCCGGGCAATTGGTGTAGAAGTCGACGCGCGCGACCACGTCTTCGTAGTACATCGCGACCAAGAATCCATGTTTGGCGGAGCAACTGAAATTGGCCTGAAACTAGGGGTTAGCGAGTGCTGCACGCCCGCGCCTCCGATTCTAGAATTCGACCCGGCTGGCAACCTAGTAAACGCGTGGGGCGGCCCAGGCGAAGGCTTCACTTGGCCCGAATCCAATCACGGAATCGCTATTGCCCCAAACGGCAACGTTTGGATAGGCGGCAACGGCACTGGTGACTCTCACGTGCTGGTTTTTACTGGCGACGGACAGTTTGTAGCACAGCACGGGATCCCGGGAAGCACGCCTGACAGCAATAGCACAACGTTCTTCGGCCAAGTTGCTGAACTTGCTATTGATGCAGCAAACAACGAGGTCTACCTTGCCGATGGTTATCGCCACAAGCGTGTTGCCGTGCTGGATTTGAATACCGGCGCTTTTAAACGCTATTGGGGTGCCTATGGCAATCGCCCAGTGGATGAGCGGGTAGATTACACTCCAGGAGCACCGCTGCCACAGCAGTTCCGTGGCCCGGTACACTGCGCAATCCCGTCTAAAGATGGCTTTGTCTATGTTTGCGACCGAGGTTCCGACAGGATTCAGGTATTCCGCCCCGATGGCACGTACGTACGGGAAGTGGTAATTGCGCCTGAAACATTAGCACAGGGCTCGACTTGGGATATTTCTTTCTCGAACGATGAAGAGCAAAAGTACATCTACCTAGCGGATGGTCAAAACTTCAAGGTTTACGTAATTGATCGTCAGTCTTTAGAAGTGTTGGTCAGTTTTGGCGGCGGCGGTCGACAGCCAGGACAGTTCTACGCCCCGCACAGCATAGCAACAGACTCTCAGAACAACATCTATACAACGGAAACGTATGAAGGCAAGCGTGTGCAAAAATTTGTGTACCAAGGCATGAAAGATGTGCCACAGGGGCATCAAGGTGTGCCTTGGCCGGCTGACAGGCTTTAAGTTTGCCTGCTTCGCAAAGTTGATTGTAATCGAGGCTGCTGTACCATCAGGTCCAGTGGCCTTTTTTAATTTAGAGGTAACCACATGAACAAACACGTTGCGGCAGGAATTTTTGCAACTCTGGTGTCGCTTTCCGTTTTGAGTTCATTTGCTAACGAACAAATCAACCTTGAATATCAGTATCAAGGTGAGACTGGTGTCGATCTTGGCGCTATCAGAGGCGGCCCGCTGGCAATAAGCGCATTTACTGATAATCGCAACGAACCAGTAGCTCAAGGCATTCAGCGTATTGGAGGCGAACCAATAATCCTTACCGGATTAACACCTCACGCACTGATTCATTCAGCAGTTCTGGGAGCCTTTACAAGCTCTGGCGCGTCATTGGCCGAGGGCGATGCTCGATTATCCCTCGAAGGCAAGTTGATTGAGATGAGTGTTCAGGATACGGCTACCGGCTTGGAGGTCTTGATACGATGCGAACTGACACTTATCAACCAAGGGCGAAATGCATGGCAAAGCGCTGTTTTCAGCCGAACCTCTGTAGAAGGTAAGGATGTGGGTACAGCAATAGGACTAGGCTTGGATAGGCTGATCAATGAACTTTTTCGCGATGATTATTTTCTGATAGAACTTGGCATATTCTAATCAGGCACTAAATTCAGCCAATCTTAATATTCATCATCAGCCTGTGTATGCGCTGACACTTTACTGTCAGCGCACACGATTTATATATTCAGCAACTTCAAACTTACCCATATGCCATTTCAAGGAATTCAAGCATGCCGACAAATTGATAGCCCCAGTATATTAGAGCACTAATGATGATAGCTCCCGCGGCAACAGCGGCAATTTTTTCCTTAACATCCAACTCTTTTTTGACAGTCATTGTTAATTCCCCTGAAACTCAGCCTGAAAAACCAATCCATCGCCCAGTTGCAGCAACGCTGAACCAAACGAGAATTGAGGCGGAAGCGACCATTTTGATCACTATTGGATTAAGATCAGCGTGTGAGCCTTTCAACAGTGGGCGTTTTATCGCGAAAACAAAGATGATCCCAACCAAAAGAGCTGACATTTTTGCCCAGAAAAAGTCATTGTGATACATCCGCTGCGCAACTGCCGCCGCCATAAAGGTCCCAGTGCAGATAATTACAACCAGCGCTATGCGAAACCATTTGTGCGCCTGTTCTGTCACTATTTTAGAAGGCACGTCCTTCATTATGACGTTTAACAAACGCAAATCAGCAACCAGAACAGACCCACCAAGAACAGCCAGCGCCATCAAATGCAATGACTGCCCAAAAGTGGCATAGACTCCCCCATAGGTCTTGCCGATGTAACCTAGAAATGTTGTTTCTGCCCACTCAAAAAAAGGTAATAGCTCCATAGGAACTCCTGACTCATGTCAAAACCAGCATGACGCCTGCAATGGCGCCCAGAATTTATTTATTGCCCGTTACTCAGCAACGCATCCCGCAGCAGCACTTAACCAGCCCGGAAGATCTCGGTAGCAATGATACCAATCGTATGCAATTAGCCGCCCCGTTGTTACAACTCCAGCCCAAAGACCAAGCGACAACGCCGCACTTACACGCAAATTTAAGGGTGCCCGCGGCTCATTACACCAAGTAGAAGCCGATGCTTTCATATGGCGATGAAACCTGATTGCATTAAAGAATGCTACCACCAACAGCACCATTTTGATTCTGAACCAAATACTTTGGTTCGTGTAAGTTGGCTTAGCGTAAAATAATAACAAACCCGTAATGAACATAATCGCAAAGCCGATCATCATTGGCACATTCAACCTGTCCGCGATAGTTGATGCAGACACATTTGGCAAAGCATAACCAAGCATTCGAAGATCGATAAAGGCCAGCATCCCGAGACAAACCATGATTGTCAAAACATGCGTTGTTTCTATCCAGTTATAAAGATAAAAGGACTCCTCAATCGCCCGGCTTCCCCCTGTAGCGTATAGCCACTCAGCGAATTGGACTAATATTTCGTTTATCACGCTACAGACCTCCTTCAGTTATTATTAACCAGCATAATCAGTATTCTAATTAACAAAATTGCTGGCGAGGTAAAAATTACCGTGCGACTTTCTGTCTCAAACGCTCCAGAAAGCACTGCTCCAGTATAATCTCCACAAAAGCAAGATTGTTGAGCCTTATCAATATTACTGGGCAGGTCGTGTATTGCTCAGCTTACCCAGAAAATCATTTTTGGTGCTCAACAATAACCTGCCTGCTCACCTCAGTGAGCACGCTTGTTCAACCGAAAGGGTACCACAGAATATCTCCCCCTTTAACTCACTCTGTCCCGAAAAGAGATACCTTTATATCTTCGACCGAGTACTAGTTATGAACCGGGTTCGACCCCGATTACACGGACGGTTGTAAAACGGCTGGAAACTCCAAATCACTCTTTGCAACTCGACGTCTCATCCGCGGATTGTGAAGCCGTTTAATTTAATTAAATATGTCGGCTCTGGCTATGTCCATGGCCCGGTGTTTTTTCCGATGAGCTCGTTCTCGTTTAAGCATTCCGAAAAAGCCCTCACTCGCCGCATTGTCACCGCAATGACCTACCGCACTCATTGAACAGGCCAGATTATTTCTCTTCAAAAATTGAAGATAATCGTTGCTCCGAAACTGACTGCCACGATCCGTATGTAAAATCACATACCAGGCGCCTTGGCGCTGCCAGATCGCTATTTCAACGGCGCGAATCACCATTTGTCGATCTTGTCTGTGATGCATCGACCAGCCAATTACTAACTTGCTGAACGAATCCAAAACAATACACAGAACTAATTTTCCTTCAATTTTTTTTGATGATATCGGACGCCCATTTGGTCTCCGGCTCTAGCGCAACAAGGTCACGCTCTAACCTGTTCTCAACGCCGGGTCGCGGCAAACCCGGTTTACCGCGCTGCCCGCGGTTTTTATTCCGAGTCCAGACCTGCAAACCATAGGCTGCCATCATCCTGGCTATGCAATTTTTACTGGCAGTTTCACCTTCATCTATCAGAAGTTCATGCATCCGAGGAGCGCCAATAGCGCCTTGACTATCCGAGTGAACCTCGCGGATACGCTCCAGCAATCGCTGAGTATAAACTGCTCGAGCACTGGCAGGGCGCCCCTCCCAGTCGTTATGACCACTGAGCGAGACTTTCAAACACCGACACACCAGGCGAATGGAAAACTCACCGCGACAAGGTTTAATCGCCTGGTACTTCAGGTTGATCCCCTGGCAAAGAAGATTGCCGCTTCGCGTAAAAAATCCCGTTGCTTTTTAACGCGGGCCAGTTCTCACTTAAGGCGGGTGACTTCCTCATCTCGCGCATGGCCTGAGCCACTGAACGCTTGTTGACCTTGCGCATCGGCTTCTCGCTGCCAGCGGCTCAACAGATTAGAGCCGATTCCCAGTTCTCTTGCGACCTGGGCACAGCTGACACCGGGCTGGCGAACCTGCTCAACGGCACCTTTTTTAAACACGGGGCTGTACTTTCTTATCTTTGGCTGCAACACACCCTTTTGCGTATTAAGAGGCTTTTTTGAAGAGTCCGTGAAGACGGGGTAAAACCCGAGCATGTACTATAAGTGACAACATTATTATACGAATTAAAAACAGGCTCTCACGGAATTCCCAAACGGTCATACTATCAACTTAAATCATCAATTTTTTTTCGGACAAATTGAACAGCTTGTCTTTTATCGTGACAGGCTTGATTTACAAACAAATTTTTGTTGGCCACAAAATCAAGGAGGCAGGTGTCATATGCAGCAGTAACTCAGATAAGCCGAAAAAACCCAGCCATTCGGGGATGTACGCAATCTGCTAAAAGCAAAGGAGTGCGGACGCACAAGTGTTTTTAATTTGGACTGATGTGGAGGCAGTATGGGAGTAGGCTTAGACATAAAATGCGCAACTACTAAAAAGGCTTGCAAGTATTGCTGTCTCCAAGATGCAAACAAATTAGCTAAGAGATACTACGCGTGATTTATGGAATCTATCGCATGAATTGCGTGGCTATTTTCGTTAATAATGACCATTAAAACCTATCGAAATTAAGTGAATTGTATACCCTCAGTAAGATAACTCACGGTTTAAATTCGTCAAAGAAGCCCTGATCTCAATTGTTTGAGTTAAAGCCAAAGGTGGTTTATCCTGAGGACTCATCAAGCCACCAGAAGGGAGTACACTCCACTCATGTTTAAATCTAGAAGCTCTTTAAAAAAGGCAATGTTGACCCTGACTGTTGCTTTTGGCGTTATTTCAGCCATTGCAAACGCGCAAACTGATTTCAGTGACCCGGCAATGGCGCCTACAAATGATCTACCAAATCCATACCAGACAATAGAAGGGTTTCTCAAGCTACCTGAGGGTCGGACCTGGGGTTCTGCTAGCGCTGTCCACGTTGATATAGATGGAACGAGCATCTGGGTGGCGGAGCGATGCACAGGAAATACCAATGCGTGTGTCATAAATAGTCATTTAGACCCAGTCATGAAATTTGATGCCAGCGGTGATCTGGTGGCAAGTTTTGGTGCAGGACTGATCGCATGGCCACACGGTATTGAAGTAGATTCCCAAGGAAATGTTTGGGTAACCGATGCGCGTGATAACCAAGTCGGCGATACAGTGCCAGCCCAGCGCTACGGGCACCAGGTTCATAAGTTCAGTCCAACCGGTGAGCACCTGATGACTTTAGGGGAACCTGGCGGCGCGCGAACCCCTGGCTACCTGTTTCAGCCTAATGACGTTCTGGTAGCACCAGATGGTCATGTATTTGTTGCGGAGGGACATTCTAATGCCGCTGATGCAACTGCGAGAATACTTAAGTTTAATGCACAAGGCGAATTTGTCCAGGAGTGGGGATCGTTGGGTAGCGGCCCAACTGAGTTTATGCAGCCCCACGCTCTTGCAATGGATTCTCAGGGTCGTTTGTTTATTGCTGACAGGAGCAATAATCGCATTCAGATTTATTCTCAAAACGGTGAGTTGTTAGATACTTGGTATCAATTCAGCCGTGCCAGCGGACTTTTTATCGACGCAGATGACACACTTTATGCAGCCGACTCAGAGTCAGGCTCTGTAAACCCCGCAAATGCTGCATGGTTGAGGGGTATTCGAATTGGTAGCGCGCGCACCGGAGAAGTAAACCATCTTATTCCAGATCCGCAGCCGGATTGCCGCGGAACTTGTACGGCAGAGGGCGTAACCGTAGACCGAAACGGTGTTATTTATGGCGCAGAAGTTGGCCCTGTAGGCGGGATCAAGCGTTACGTACGTCAATAAGTTCTAATCGAGTCATAAAGGGCGGCTGGTAATCCAGCCGCCCTTTTTTTCTATTTCAAACATGCCCAAACTTGTTTAGGTAATAACCGTCATGCCATCACATCTTGCCAGCCGTTTTAGGCTGCCACCCGTGAGGCAATAATTCATTAACAGCAAAGGGGTTATGTGTGAGCAGTCTGGCCAACACATCCCGCAGATAGGCATAAGGATCGTGCCCATTCGGTTTTGGCCGATTGTATCAGGCTCATTACAGCAGCGACACGTGCTTATGCTCGGTGGTGAGAGTTACCGGCTGAAGCAAAAAACGATGAGCTAAATGAAGATAGGTGGGTAAATTTTATTGGCCAAAAGTGGGTCAAAATTAATGGCCATTGACAGTGTGAGTTTAGCGTGGACCGTTTCCAGGTGTTGGTTGCACCGTTCAGTGATCTGATTACGCAGCTGCAAGCTATGCAGCTGCGTCTATTGCGAGATGGCATTGCCTATCAACTGAGAGCGACCAGTGTGCGCAGTTGTTAGGGATCAAGCTTGTTCAGATCAGGTTGAGTCATGGCGCAAGTACGCCACTGACACGGGTTAATTTCGATACGCTGGATGGGTGATAGCATTTATCGTAAGTTTATGATTCGGTTTAATTTACAGGATACTAATGACACCGGCCTCGCCAATCGTTTGCCAAGGCCGGCCTTGCACCAAAGCGTGAATCTGCTCATCTGTAATCGACACCTGCGCGGCGCGCCAGGACTGAGCCCAGTGGAACTTGCCACGATTAAGGCGCCTGGCACACAGCCATATTCCAAGCCCGTCATGGATCAACAACTTGATCCGGTTCGCGCGTTTATTGTAAGCCATCAAACAACCACAGGTCACTGAAGTTGCAATCGATCAATCCGCCAAGGCGAACGACCTGGAACCCTCAGCCTACGTGCACTACGCGCTCGATCGCATCGCCGAGGCGGACACTCTGGAAAAGCTTGAACAGCTGCAGCCTTGGAATGTGCCTCTGGAGCGCGTTTCAAAAAAAGTGGTTCAGCACGCCTGAGGCAAGTGGGTCGATTTATTGGCGCTTACGAATCAATTGCGCTTCACTTTCTAAACCCGTGGAACATATACCCTTCGCTTCATAGACTTACCCAGAAGTTGTGCACGCCATCTAAAAGTACTAACAAATGATACGAACACAGCGGCAGCGTAAGGGATAGCTTGTATTGTAAGAACTATATTCCACACACTTAGGTCCGGGCTGCCAAACTCTCTTGGCGTAAATGAAAGTGTCAACACTACTAAGGCTAGGCTCACTAACATTAACAACTCTTCTCGTACATCAACCAACGCCTGAATTACTGCTGAAGGTTGAGCACATTTTGGAGTTCTGACGAATGGCTGGTCGCTCGTCAGCAACCCTTTCAAGGTTGCCAACCCAACTGTGTGAGACAAGGAAAGACCAGCAACAGCGGCAGCCATTGTTTGCCGCAAATTTGCCTTCACGCGGGAGCGATAAAGATAGATCATCTTTGATAGCTTAAAAACGAATAAAGAAAGCGGGAGAACTGAGAACATCATCAATGGTGGATCAATCTGATTTGGCGCAACAATCATAGCGACCGACCATGCGATAGCCGCCAGATTAAAAATCAAGTTGAAGCCGTCAGCAACCCATGGGAGCCAACCCGCCAAAAAGTGGTACCTTTGACCACTGGTAAGTTTAGTGGTTTTGGTTCCAAACAATTCCGCACTATGGCGCTTTAAGATTTGCATTGCACCATAAGCCCACCTGAAGCGTTGCTTCTTGTAGTCGATAAACGTATCCGGCATCAAGCCTCTGCCATAACTGTAAGGTAGATACATGGCCTCATATCCTTGTTCAAAAATTCGAAGCCCCAGATCCGCGTCCTCCGTGATACACCACTCGCCCCAGCCTCCGATATCATCTAGGACTTGGCGACGCACCATAGTCATCGTGCCATGCTGAATAATCGCGTTTCTTTCGTTTCTGGTGACCATGCCAATTTCAAAGAAGCCTCTGTACTCAGAGAAGCACATCGACTTGAAAGCGTTTTCATCATTATCCCTGTAGTCTTGGGGCGACTGAATGATCGCTAATTTGGGATTTGTAAAAGCACCTGTAAGCTCGCTAAGCCAGCTAGACTCTACTTGATAATCACTATCGATCACAGCCACGATCTCTGCTGCAGTGTCTGTTCTCGCGAGTGCAAAATTGAGCGCCCCGGCTTTAAACCCTTTCAGGGGCGATACGTGAAAGAACCTGAACCTCTCGCCTAACTTCAGGCAATGCGCCTCAACAGGCCTCCAGACAGCCTCATCTTTGGTGTTGTTATCGATTACTAAAACTTCGAAGTCAGGGTAATCAAGACGAGCGAGGCAGTTAAGCGTCTCGATCATCATATCTGCAGGTTCATTGTATGCAGGCACATGAATTGAAACTTTGGGCGCGGCAAGAGGATTTATCTTTGCTGGCTCTATTTTTCGCTTGCGCACAGTATACCAATGAGCCTCAGCCCACTCGTGAGCCTCTGTAAGGAGTACGGTGATAACGCCTAGCATCCCAACTATGAGCAAGAAGCCAACTATGATTGAAGTCACTGTGAGGTATTGCTGGGAGTAGTCATAGATGATCCAGACCATCACAGTAGCAGTTCCGAAAGAAACTAACGCCATGAGCCCCCAACCCTTTGCTCTCAAGGTCTCACTATTTACAGCGAATACTCCGAGCATAATGATGGACGTTAAAATTGAAATAGCCGCCAATACTTGCCAGTTCGGCAACTCAACTATTGGCTCGGCAAATGAGAATTTCGGACGCCTTTCTACGTCATAAACACCCCAGTATGCACCGACGCCGCCTTCGTTTTGAGCCTTCCAAGGCTGATCAAAAGCTTCCATCAAGAAGTAACTGTAGTTCTCTTGATCAGCACGATGCAGGAATCTACGGAGAAACAATGCTTCGTTAGACGTCGAAGCAACTGCAGCCTCTCGCGTTCGACCACTTGAGGGCCAGCCTACCTCACCAATCAAAATTTCCTTTTCCGGGAATGCTGACTGCACATCATTTACCCGTTCGACAACATAATCTATAGCAGCATCTACGTGAATGCCTTCCCAATAAGGGAGCATATGAACTGTTATGAAATCAACATAACTCGCAAGTTCTGGATACTTAATCCAAACATGCCAAGGTTCTGATGTGCTTACTGGCTGGGTAACCGACTGCCTTACTCGATCAATATAAACCGCAAGTTCTGCCGCCTCGAATTCACCACGCAGAACAGTCTCATTACCGACCATAATGCTAGTAATATTGCTATGCTTGTTAGCAAGTTCTATCGCGGCGCTGATTTCATCAGTGTTGATTTGCTCATCAAGTCCAAGCCAAACGCCTAATACAACATCTAATCCGTATTCCTCGGCTATACCAGGTATATCGCCCAATGACCTAAGACTGGAATATGTTCGAATCGCTTCTGTAGTTCCTGCCAGCAGCTCAATGTCCTCCCTGATTTGCTCGGGCGTGGGCATGACGTTAATTATCGCATCCTGTCCTGCTCGAAAAGGAGCAAATGCAAACCCATTTATTTGTTCTGGCCACGCTACCACCTGTGTAGGTCTATTGGTAAGAGCCCACAAAGTAAACGTCACCGCAGCAAACAATACTGCAACAATCAGACTCGAAATACGCATATTTGAAATTCGTAAGAGATTTAATAAAGGGTTCTGAGCGGCGCGCATCATAGAGTCACTGACCGCACGAGTCAATAGGGTGGATCACCAATATATTTTCTTGTCAATATATAAAACAACAAGCTTTATGATCGATTATGTCCAAATCATGGCTGCCATTTTAATCCCTGAATACTCTAAAATCCAGATGCATAAAAAAAGGGCCACCCCCGTTGGGATGGCCCTTTTCGCTTTTAGATGCCTGACGATGTCCTACTCTCACATGGGGAGACCCCACACTACCATCGGCGCTGAGCGG
>JBFZEG010000005.1:0-9351 GCA_041306975.1 Gammaproteobacteria bacterium
TCCTGATCAGGATGGATACGTTCACGCTTTTTGGCCGCCAGCCCCTGTGCCACAGACACAGACTCCACAAAACCCAGTATGCCAATCATCGCAGCCGGTACTGCTAACGCCTGCAACATGGGAAGTGAGACATCCGGCACAGTCAGTCCGGGCAAACCGGCGGGCACCGTACCCACCAACGCCAGACCCTTGGCGCCCAGATCGAGATACCAGGCCGCCAAACCACTGCCGACCACCGCCAGTATCGGGCTTAACCGCGCCATCATGGTCGCGCCACGTTCGGACAAACCCACCTTTCGCAACAGCGGCGCCAGCGAACTGCGTGACCAGAACAGATACAGCAGCGTGATCAGCCCCACCGCTTTGGTGGGCCAATTGGGTGCATTGACCGTCTCCAGCAAACTCAGCCCTAACGAGTGCAACAGCTCGATCAGGTTATGCCCACCGCCCTGGATTCCCAGCAACGCAGGTACCTGGCCAAGTGCAATCAGAATACCCGATGCCGTTATGAATCCCGCGATCACCGGATGGGACAGAAAATTGGCTACAAAACCAAGGCGCAAGATACCCATCAGTAGCAGAAAGACACCTGACATGAGCGCCAGCAACATCGCTGCACTGATCATTTGCGCGGGGTCAGTCAGCCCCAAGCGACTGATAGCCGCCGCCGTCAGCAGTGAGATCACCGCCACCGGTCCGACGGACAAGGCACGACTGGTACCAAACACGGTATAGGCGATCAGCGGCAAAACACTGGCATACAAACCCATTTCCGGCGGCAAACCTGCGAGCATGGCATACGCCAACGATTGCGGGATCAGCATGACCATCACGATGACGGAGGCAAGCAAATCGTCAGCAAACTGCTGGCCGCGATACTGCCGGCCCCACTGCAGAATCGGGAACCAGCGCTGCAGACCTTTAGGGGCGAGTCCTATCATCGGAGTGTGTCGCTTCAGGAGGACAATCGTTTAGTGTTGCTGAGCTAACCAGCCAGCAACGCCGGAAAGGTCATAACCCGCTGCGGCACCGGCAGAAACAATGGCCTCCGGCGACATGCCTTTGACACCGGATGCCAGGCCCCACAACTGTATAGAGCGTGTACCACTGCGGCAGTAGGCCAGGATAGGTTTGGGCAACTCGTCCAGCGCAGCACTCATGGCCGCGATATCTTCCATTGTCAGTTGACCGGATATCACCGGAATATAACTAAACTTAATGTCATGTTCTGCGGCAACCGCCTCCACTTCATAACGTGGCGGCTGGCCGTAACTTTCACCATCTGGTCGATTGCAGATGATGGACTTGAAGCCGGCAGCTGCCAAGGCGTCGACATCATCGACGGTGATTTGTTCAGCGACGGCGAGGTCGTCGGTTACCCATTTTGGTGTGGTCATTTGTTTTCCTTTAGGTTTCTCGGCTGAGCCTTCGGCTCAGTCCTGTCGCGCGGCTTCGTTCCTGGTTTTTGTGTGGATACCTTTTCTCGTGGCTTTGGGGACGGAGCTTTACCTCCGTCCCGGTTTGGTGTCGTCACTTTGTAGTTGGGGTCACCATCCACTCTCGTCCTTTGAGCATGCCGTTCCAGTACATCCACGGCAGCACGTCTTTTTTCAATATCCAGGCGGCGCGGGTTGGTTGTTTGCCGTTGATGATCCAATCCGGAAAACTGTGCAGCAGTTTGCCACCAAAGCCAAATTCAGCCAGCACAATTTTGCCCTTCTCAACCGTCAACGGGCAGGAGCCGTAGCCATCATATTCCGCCAGGCCAGTCATGATGCCCATGTCCGACAGAATGTTCACCGCCACAATCGGCGCCTGTTTGCGCGCGGCCGCCATGGTTTTGGCATTAGGCGCATTCATCACATCGCCCAATGACCAGATGTTATTGTATTTCTTATGCTTGAGTGTTGCCTGATCTACATCAACCCAACCGGCTGCATCCGCCAACGGGCTGCTGCGCACAAAGTCCGGCGCCTGCTGCGGCGGACAGACGTGAATCATATCAAACTGCGTTTCAACGGTTTCCTTGCTGCCATCGGCACTGGTTTTCACAAACCACGCCGTTTTGCTATCGCCGTCAATCTTGACCAGGTTATGGGTGAAGTTCAGCGTAATGTGGTACTTCTTGATGTATTCCATCAGCGACGGCACATAATCGGCAACACCAAACAACACCCCACCGGCGTTATACATATGCACATCAATCTTGCCAATCAGCCCCTGACGATTCCAATGATCAGACGACAAATACATGGCCTTCTGCGGTGCGCCAGCGCACTTGATGGGCATCGGCGGCTGCGTAAAGATAGCTTTGCCGGATTTGAGTTCCTGCACCAGCTTCCAGGTGTAAGGCGCCAGATCAAAACGGTAGTTGGAGGTCACTCCGTTTTTGCCCAAGGCCTCCGTCAGACCTTCGACACCCGCCCAGTTCAGCTTTAAACCGGGGGCCACAATCAGACGGTCGTAACCAATGCGCACGCCATCGTCGAGCTCCACCTGATGATTGTCAGGGTCAAAACCGGCCACTGCCGACTTGATCCACGTAGTACCTTTGGGGATCAGCGGCGCCATGGGGCGCTCGGTTGCGGCAATGTTAAAAGCACCGCCGCCAACCAGTGTCCAGCCGGGCTGATAGTAGTTTTTGTCCGCTTTATCAATCAGGGCAATCTGCAGATCAGGCTTGCGCTTTAACAAACTGGCCGCCACTGAAATACCGCCCGCACCTGCGCCAACAATGACGATGCTGAAATGTTTGTTATTGCTCATGAGTGAAAATCCTGTGACTGAATGCTTTTAAAAGATAAGGACTACTTTGCCACTTGCCGGGGGCGGGTGCAATCTTGAGGGTGTGACAGATTGTCGCGGGGTGGGGGTTACTGTTGTTTTAAAGACACTTATTCGTATGGCTATTTAGCCATACTCAATATATAGTCAATGCATGAGAAAATCGACATTCGAGTGGGATGAGGCCAAAAACCTTCATAATCAGGAAAAGCATGGCGTATCTTTTGAAGCTGCACAGCATGCATTCCTTGATGAGAATCGGGTAATTGCTACAGATTTGGAACACAGCATTGATGAGCCACGTTATTACTGTTTTGGACTTAACATTGACCAAACCGGTATCCTGACAGTCCGGTTTACATACAGAGCATCAAAAATCCGCATTTACGGTGCTGGATACTGGCGGAAAGGCAGGAGGATTTTTGAAGAATCAAATCAAATACACAAATGAACCTATTGGAGATGTAAAAGTTGTCACTGATTTTTTGCCTTCTCCGGCAGAATTAGCGCTGAAAAATCAGAATGTCAAAGTAACCATTTCCTTGAGCTCTGAAAGCGTTGAGTACTTTAAAAGTGAAGCTGAAAAGCATGACATGCAATATCAGAGAATGATTCGGCAGTTGCTGGACGAATACGTTATTCATCAGAAAGGACGTTAACAACACCAGAATGTTCCTGGCAAAACGATTTATGAATATTTAAAAACCAGTCACTAATTTATTGAGACCCCTATGTCCACAAACACCACCTTTTTACAAATGTTCTCCACCATCAACGCATCCGGCGAACTGCGCCTTGAGCTGATCGAAAAACCCATCCCAACACCTGGCCCTGATCAGGTGCTGGTCAGAATTGAAGCCACCCCGATCAATCCATCAGATCAGGGCGTGATGTTTGGCCGCGCGGATATCAGCGCTGCTCACACATCCGGTGCTGGCAACCAGCGTGTGCTGATTGCGCCGGTTCCCTCGCAGGCCATGCCTGCTATGAAAGCGCGTGTCGGGCAGGCGCTGGCCGTGGGTAACGAAGGCGCAGGTACGGTGGTTGCAACCGGCAGTTCCGCATTGGCCCAAAGCCTGGCCGGCAAGCGGGTGGCGGTGATGGGCGGCAGCATGTACGCGCAATATCGTTGTGTGGATGCCGCTGCGTGTCTGCCGCTGCTGGAAGGCCATACCGCCAAAGACGGCGCCTCGTGTTTTGTGAATCCGCTGACCGCCCTGTCGATGATCGAAACCATGAAAATGGAAGGTCACACCGCGCTGATTCATACCGCCGCCGCATCAAACCTTGGCCAGATGCTGGTGCGCATCTGCCAGTCGGATGGTGTTGAGCTGGTCAACATTGTGCGCAAAGAAGAACAGGCTGCCTTGCTGCGCGACATGGGCGCCAAACACGTGATCAATACCAGTTCAGATAATTTTATGGCTGAACTGACGGATGCCATTCATGCTACGGGTGCGACACTCGCCTTTGATGCCACCGGCGGCGGCACACTGGCATCAGACATCCTGACCTGCATGGAAGCCGCAGCGGCACGTACTCCTGGCGCCTATAGCATCTATGGTTCCGTCAAACACAAGCAGGTGTATCTGTACGGCAACCTCGATGTGTCTGCCACCAAGCTGCAACGCGCGTATGGCATGGCGTGGGGCGTGGGCGGCTGGCTGTTGCCCAACTTCCTGGCCAAAGCCGGTATAGAGGTTGCTGTGCGTTTGCGTGCGCGCGTGGCGCGGGAGCTGACCACCACCTTTGCCAGCCACTACACCAATGAACTGTCACTGGCAGAGGCCCTTGATGCAGAGACCGTGCGCCAGTATTACGCCAAGCGTACCGGGGAGAAATTCCTGATCTGTCCGCAGAAATGACAACAGCGAGCTTGGGTTAACAACTTAAGCGTTCATCTGCATGCTCAACTATCATCAAGTAAGGCGCCCGCGCTGCAGACACTGTTGTCCAGCTTTCCGACAGATGCTTTAATACATTGTAGTCAGCAGTATTACAGGAGGCATTGGCATGGGCGTTACCACGGTAAGATTGCCACCAGAGACTGAGCAGCAATTGGACGCTTTGGCGCAAAAACTCGATCGAAGCAAAGGGTGGCTGATTAATCAGGCACTTAAAGAGTATTTAGAGCGTCAGCGGCTGGAGCAAGTCAGGTGGCGTGAAACGCTTGAAGCTATTGAGGCTGCATCGCAAGGCCGCGTGATTGCGGCGGATCAGGTTCATGAATGGTTAAAAAGTTGGGGCACGGAGGACGAGTTACCCCCACCGGAGATTGCCAAATGAAATTGATTTATTCGGAGTTGGCGGTCAAGGACCTGACCCGGCTCCGGAGCTTCATTGCGGAGCACAATCCCACATCAGCCGCCAACGTCAGCGGCAATCTGATTGAGCGAATTGCAAAACTTGTTTCGTTTCCGCGCCTGGGTGTTGCGGTATCCGCAGCACCAGATCCAGAAACAGTAAGAGATTTGATCCTGGATGATTATATTGTGCGGTATTCTGTTTATTCAGAGCACATCATCATTCTGAGGGTTTGGCATCATCGGGAGCAACGTGAGTCTTGAATTAATTCTGTAAGAGGCAATGGCGACAGCACACCTTAGCGATCACGATGGTCAGATTCCAGTTGTTGGCGCGTGATTCCGCAATGGCTGCAGACGGTTCGCCTGAAGCCGATGAAAGAGAGGTACTTGTCACCTTGATTGAGGCCTATGAAAACAAGCATTATCCGATACAGATTGCTGACCCTATTGAGGCTATCAAGTTTCGCATGGATTACCCCTGATGACAGCGCCGGATGCGCCGGATTTTTTCCGGTTTAACACCCCAGCCGTGCGTCATCTCGCCTGGTTATGCCATGCTCCGCAACTGATACAACATACAAGTGTTTTTGAACCCGCAAGGTATTTGCCAGACAACTATCTCGAGGTCTTGAGGGCCTGGGATAAAAACCCGTCAGCCGGTCCGCAAGTCCTTTGCGCAACACCCCATCATCGGCTTGGATACTATGTTGAGTCGCTGTACGCGTGCCTGATCACCGATTTGCTGGGCTGGACTATTCTTGCGAGAAATCTGCCAATCCGAGCGGGCGGCACAACACTGGGTGAACTGGATTTTCTGATACACAATCCACACACCGATGCCGTTGAACATCACGAAATTGCCATCAAATTTTATCTGGGGTATGCAGGTTGTGCACAACAGCCTCAAGGCTGGTACGGCCCCAATCCACGAGACCGTCTGGACATCAAAACCGAGCGCATGCTTGGACCACAACGTCAGCGCAGCCTGATGCCCGAAACCCTGGAGCTGTTGGCGCACCATGGCATTCAAGCGCCGGCAATTTCACGCGTGTTTATGCCCGGTTATCTGTTTTATCCGCACAAACCAGCGCCTGAAATAACGTTACCGATCAGCTGTCCTGGCCACCATCTGCGTGGTCAATGGATGTATTGGGAAAACGTCACAGACATAAACACCCGCACATGGGTGCCGCTGATAAAACCACATTGGCTGGGACCTTGGGTACAGCCCTACGCACCCGATGATATCCCGCTCACACAGGCATTCACGGATATCAAGGACACACAAACACCGCGGCTCTTTGCTATTGTGCAGCACGACCACAACACCGGTTTATGGAAAGAAACTGACCGGGTATTTGTTGTGCCCGCACATTGGCCACGGCCTACGTGGGCAGCGCCGGATCGAGAGACAGTGCCACTGGCCTTACCCGATCAGGCTGTTGTCAAACCGGGTCCCAGGTAAACACATCGCCTGAGCGCTGCAGATCATAAAAATCTGCCTGCAACGCTGGCATTGCGTGTTCGGCAATTGATTGCGCCGTCCAACCTTCGCTGCGATGCACCGAGCGCACGGGGCGAGGTTGACTGATCAGGAATATTTCATTGTTACGCACAGAAAATATCTGCGCATTGACCTGAGAGGCTTCGTCACTTGCCAGATACACCGCGAGTGGCGCAACTTTGGCAGGCGACATTTGTTGCAGTTTTTTAACACGCTCTTCCTCCTCTGGTGTGCTGGTGGGAATTGAGCTGATCATGCGACTCCAGGCAAAGGGCGCTATGCAGTTGGAGCGCACACCAAAACGCTGCATGTCCAGCGCAATGGATTTTGAAAGTGCCACGATGCCCAGTTTGGCCGCCGCGTAATTTGCTTGTCCAAAATTACCGATCAGGCCTGACGTGGACGTCATGTGCACATAGGCACCACTGCCTTGCTCTTTAAAATAAGGTGCTGCGGCGCGGCTGACGTAATAAGCACCATACAGATGCACCTTGATAACAGCATCCCATTCCGGTTCGCTCATCTTGTGAAAGAAGCGATCACGCAGGATACCCGCGTTGTTCACAATGGCATCCACTCGCCCGAACTGCGAAATCGCTGTTTCCACGATGCGACGGGCATTGGCCGCTTCCGCAACACTGTTGGTATTGGCGACAGCTTCACCGCCGAGTGCAACAATCTCATCGACGACTTTCTGTGCCGGTCCCGCATCGTGACCTTCACCTTCCAGCGAGGCGCCAATATCGTTGACCACCACACGGGCACCGTTGGATGCCATCAGCAAGGCTATCTCACGACCGATACCACCCCCTGCGCCGGTGACAATCACAACTTTATCCTGCATAAAATTTTTATTATTCATGTTCTGTCCTTTAACTGCTCAGCTGGTTTTTATAAGGTGCCGGATGCGCGCAAGGCAAGAATATCCGCTTCCCGATAGCCCAATTCCTGCAACACCGCGTTGGTATGCTGGCCCAGTGCGGGCACCGCGTCCATGCGTGCTGCAAATGCTGACGGCGAACCGGGTGGCAACAGCGCCGGCAACATTCCCGCCGGACTATCAATTGTTACCCAGCGCTGACGTTGTGCCAGCTGCGGGTGTTGCCACACCTCTGCCATGGTATTAACACGCGCATGGGCAATGTTTGCTGCCTTGAGTCGCGCCACAATCTGTTCCGAATTCAGGCTGGCAAAAACCTGACAAATAATTTTATGCAGGCTGTGGTTTTCCGCCAGGCGTAAGGTATTGGAACTGAAACGTGCATCACCCACCAGCGCAGGCTGTTGCAAAACAATCTCGCAGAATATCTGCCACTCGCGCTCATTCTGCACACCCAGCAGCACCTGCTGCTGATCACCTGTGGGGAACGGGCCGTAGGGGCAGATGGTGGCATGTGTCGCAGCTTTACGCGCCGGCGGTTCAGCCCCCTCAAACGCGTAATAAAGGGGATATCCCATCCATTCTGTCATGGCTTCGAGCATGGAAATCTCGATATGACAGCCCTTGCCAGTGCGACCGCGTTGCAGCAGTGCGGCGAGAATATTGCTGTAGGCATACATACCGGCCGCAATATCTGCGATAGAACAACCTGCTTTGACCATCTCGACTTCATTGCCGGTGACCGACAGAAAACCGGCCTCGCCCTGAATCAACAGGTCATAGGCTTTGCGATCACTGTCCGGGCCGCCTTCCCCGTAGCCTGATATGTCACAGACAATCAGTGCCGGGTAACGCTCATGCAGTGGCGCGAACGCCAGACCCAGTCGTTGCGCCGCGCCGGGTGCAAGATTCTGCACCAGCACGTCCGCCTTTTGCAGCAAACGCTGCAGCACCTCATCACCGCCCGGCTTTTTGATATCCAGTGTCACACTTTCTTTGGAACGGTTAGTCCATACAAAATGCGAGGAAAGACCGCGCACCCGCTTGTCATAGTGACGGGCAAAATCGCCGCTGTCCGGACGTTCGATCTTAATCACCCGCGCGCCCATGTCTGCCAGATGACGGGTGCAATACGGCGCCGCGATGGCATGTTCGAGTGTGACGACCGTGATACCTTCAAGTGGGCGCATAGTGTCTGCCATAAACAGGTTCTGCCATAAACAGGTTCTGCCTTAAAATGAACGCGGCAGGCCCAGCACGTGCTCGGCCACATAAGAGAGAATCAGATTGGTGGAGATCGGTGCCACCTGATACAAACGGGTTTCGCGAAATTTGCGCTCAATATCGTATTCTGTGGCAAACCCGAAACCACCGTGAAACTGCAGGCAGACGTTGGCGGCTTCCCAAGAGGCATCAGCGGCCAGCAACTTGGCCATATTGGCTTCGGCACCGCAGTCCTGCGCAGCGTCATACAGTTCGCAGGCGCGGAAACGCATCAGATTTGCGGCTTCGGTATTAACAAAACTGCGTGCAATGGGAAACTGCACCCCCTGATTCTGCGCAATCGGCCGATCGAATACGATGCGATTGCTGGAGTAATCTACCACCTTGTTCAGGAACCACCAGGCATCACCGATACACTCTGCGGCGATCAGTGTGCGCTCTGCGTTTAAACCATCAAGAATGTATTTGAAGCCTTTGCCTTCCTCGCCGATAAGATTTTCTGCCGGAATTTCCAGCTCATCAAAAAACAGTTCACTGGTCTGGTGATTGACCATATTGCGGATGGGTTTGGCGACCAGCCCATTGCCCAGCGCCTGATGCAGATCCACCAGAAAAATCGACATGCCTTCAGACTTGCGTTTGACCTGTGCCAA
>JBFZEG010000006.1:0-16460 GCA_041306975.1 Gammaproteobacteria bacterium
ACACACCCGGCTTTATCTGGCATGCCGGGTACGGGTTGGGCGTGTGTGGTGACTGGCTGAACAAAGGCCGCGTTGAAGGAGCCTGGCTCAGCGGCCACCAACTGGCGAGGGCGCTGATATCCGCTCAGTAGCACGCTGACCAGACAACAATCCGTACCGATTTGTCTGTCACTCCGACATTTGCTTTCATCGCGGTTCTGCTCCTCAAAGCCTTAAAACTGATTGGATGATCGTTCGCTTTTCTGTTCATGCAGCATTCAGTTGTCATGCACGACACTAGGCTACCGCTGATTGCTCGCGCTCAACTTGATCCGTGATAAATCCGTAGCGACTTTTGCGCACAACGCGCAGTTCACACACCAGAAAGGAGCTGTTTATGTAAACCTTTATCAAATCGATTATTTTGCTGACATCCGTTGCTGCGTTGTCTGCCTGCAGCACGATCAACCCCTATACCGGCCAGCAGCAGACCAGCCGCGCGGTGCAATATGGCGCCTTTCGCGCAGGTGTTGGCGCCTAAATGGACACGCAGAAAGCCGAACTTCGCTAAGAACTGCAGATTGTGGCTGTTCCGCAGTGAGCGCCTGATCAACAGACGTCAGTAACCCGGCGTTTATTCAGCGAACCGGGTTACTGAGGAATACTGATATCAATGCTTTGCACCTCACCAAAGCGCTCAAGCTGATCGCCCACTTCAGCAGCATTACCCACCACCAGTATCTGCAAGGTGTCCGGGCGCAGATAACGCTGGGCTACCGATTGCACATCGGCAGCCGTGACCTGTTGGATCTGCGCCACCAGCTGTTGAAAGGTATCCGCTGGCAATCCGGCGTAATCGTTGTTCATGCGCTCACGCAACACAGAGCTGATCCCCGGATACTGAAAAACCAGCGTATTGAGAAACTGATCTTTGGTGCTGTTCAGCTCCTCATCGCTGATAGGCTCATCCTGGATGCGTCTGATTTGCGTCACGATGGCATCGATGGCCGCCGCCGTTGATTCACTTTGAGTCATTACACCCGCACTGAAGGTGCCCGGGAAGTACAGACCGCTGCCGTAGGAGCCAAACACCGAATAGGCCAAGCCCAGCTCGCTGCGCACTACCTGCATCAAGCGGCTGGAAAAGCCGCCGCTGAGCACGCGGTTCATGACCTGAATCGCCGCATAATCCGGACTGTCGCGCATGCCACCAATATGGCCCAGCAACACATAACTCTGATTCACATCCGGCTTGTCGGCCAGAAAGATGCCTGAGTTGAAGGCATAATCGATGGGCGGAAATTCAAGGACAGTCTCGTCGCCCGAGGGCACTGCGGCAAACGCTTCAGTGAGCAGCTGACGCATGTCCGCGACATCAAAATCACCGGTAACCCCTACCATCATATTGCGCGACACAAACGCCTGCCGGTGAAAATCCACCACCGCCTGCCGGGTAATATTGTTCAAGGTGGCGTTTTCAATGCGTCGAGCGTATTTGGATTGCTCGCCATAAATCAGCCGCTGAAACTCGCGGTTGGCCACACTGCCCTGGTCATCATTACGCCGGGCGATGCTGCTGCGCTGCTGGGTAATGGCAAGCTGCAGACGCTGCTCAGGAAAAGCCGGATTCACCAGCACATCCAGAAACACCGGTAGCAGCTCTGCAAAATCATCGGCCAGGACATTCATGTTGGCTGATCCGGAACTGAAACCTATCTCGGTCTCTATTTCGGCCGCCCGATTCTCCAGCATTCTGTTCAGTTCATCGTCGGGATAGTTTAGCGAGCCACCGCTGCGCATCACCGAGCCCACCAGATTCTGCAAACCCACCTGATCATCCGGCACCTGAATGCCGCCAGTACGCACCAGCACCGTCAGGTCAATCAGCGGCAACTCACGGTCTTCCACCAGATAAAAGCGGATGCCATTTTCCAGTTCAAAAATCTCCAGAGCCGGCATTTCAAAGTTATTGATCTCGGGATAGTCAAAGGCTTCCCAGGGCGCCGGATCTGATTGGGCACTGGCAACCGAGGAGGCAACTGACACCAGCAGCACACCAGCGGCTGCAAGCTGAGCAAACGCAGAGAACAAGGTTTTTCTCAGGGTCATCATACAAATTACTCCTCTGCGCCGCTGTTGCTGATCATGCCAACGGTGCGATTGCTGCGCACCAGATACTGTTGAGCCACGCGTTGCAAGTCGGCCAGTGTCACGGCTTCCAGATCCTCGAGATAGGAAAATGCCTCACGCCAGTCGCCGCGCTGCGCATGTGCCTGCGCCAGCCCCAACGCCAGTCCCATATTGGAATTGAGGCCACGCACCACCCCGGCGCGGGCGTTGGTCACTGCCCTGTCCAGCTCTTCCTGTTGAATGTCGCCCTGTTTGGCCTTTTCGATTTCTTCAAGAATTACCTGCTCTACTGACGCCATGGGCACATTAGCATTGGGCACCGCAAACGTCACAAACAGGGACGGAAATCGGGAACCCGGAAAGCCGTTGAGCGCCTGTACGCCCAGGGCCAGTTGCTCGTCCTGAACCATGCGTTGATATAGCCTGGACGTTCTGCCGGCAGACAGAATCTGACCCAGCATCTCCAGCGCAGCAGCATCCGGATGGGTCGCCGCCACAGTTTTGTAACCGGCAATAAACAAAGGCTGGCTCTGCTCTTCGATCACAAAACGGCGCTCACCACGCTGCGCAGGTTCAACGGTTTTCACCGCAGGCGGATGCGCGGCAGCAGGCATGGCTGCAAAATACTTTTCCGCCAGCGCTCGCATGTCATCAGCCTTAACATCACCGGCGATCGCAATGGTCATGTTGGAGGGCACGTAATAGGTTTCAAAAAACTGCCGGGTATCTTCGATGGTGGTTGCGGTAATGTCAGAGGACCAGCCAACAACCGGGTTGCGATAAGGGTGCGCGGAATAAGCCACACTCAGAAACTCCTCAATCAAGCGACCCTGCGGGTTGGAGTCGGTGCGCATACGCCGTTCTTCCATGATGACGTTTTTTTCAACATAAAATTCGCGGAATACCGGATCCATAAAGCGCTCGGCTTCCAGGAAAAACCATAACTCAGCTTTGTTTTGCGGCAGTGAATAAAAATAGCCAGTGGCATCGGCGCTGGTAAACGCGTTCAGACCCACGCCGCCCTCGCGCTCGATGATTTGTGAAAACTCCTCGCTGCGGATATGGGAACCAGCCTGGGTCTGCCACTGTTCAAACGTTTGCCACAACGCATCCAGCCGACCTTGATCCGGCGTGGTGGAATATGACTCAGCCAGCCACTCACGGTAGGCATCATCCATGCGTTGCAGAGCGTCCAGCTCAGCCGCTGCATCCGTGGTGCCGATGCGCGTAGAACCTTTAAACGCCATGTGCTCAAAAATGTGAGCAACGCCGGTATTGTTGACGGGTTCGTCAGCACCACCAACATTGACAAAGGTAACAAAGGTGGCAACCGGCGCAACCGGCCGTTCAATCACAATAAAGTGCAAACCGTTTTCCAGCGTAAACTCGCTGACACGTTCCGCAAATGCATCAAGATCCTGAGCCAGAGCGCTCAGCGACAAACTTGCCAGTAAACCGGACAACAAACCCGCGACCAAGTGCTTCATATCCGCTCCCTACCACAACATCTTTACACACCAATTTAGTCCGCTGGTATTGAACGCAAGCGGATTACCTGCCACTGCCCATCAGAACAATACCCATCAACACAAACCCGGCACCCAATACCTGCACACTGGTCAAGGGTTCAGAAAACACCAGACGACCGATCAGCAACACAAACAGCACCGACAACCCGGTATACACTGGATAGAGTATAGACACCGGACTGCTGCGCAGCACAAGAATGTAGTAGAAGAAGATAAACCCATACACAGCCAGCGCCGCAAACACCGCTTTCCAGTGCCCCAGCAGCATTTGTATGTAATTCTCGTGAGGCTGACTGGACACCCATTTGAGGATGCCGTGTGATGAGGCCAGCAACGTTGCCAGCAGCACCGCGTGCATGAGGATGGCAGCATACTTAATCATGCAAGGTACTCTTATGGCGGTTGATCAGAAAATTTGGTCGCCGTTTGACTTCGTCATAAATGCGGCCCACATAGATGCCTATCAGCCCGACACTGAACATCAGCACACTGCCAATAATCAGTATCAACAGAATCACCGTGGTGAACCCATCCACCGCGCGCCCGGCCAGTTTATCCGCCAACGCCATAGCACCAATCACCAGGCTCAGCAGAAACGTCAGACCGCCCAGTAGCGTGACAATCTGCAGGGGAAACGCAGTAAATGAGGTAATAGAATCGATGGCATAACGGAATAAAGCACCCTGACCCCATGCCGAACGCTGGCGGGTGGAGGGTGGCACATTAAACGGCAGCTGCACGGTTTCAAATCCCAGCCAGGCAATCAGGCCCCGAAAGAAACGACCATGCTCGGGCAGATCGCAACAGGCGTTGACCACCTCTTTATCGAGCAGTTTAAAGTCAGTGTGACCTTCAATGCCAAGGCGGGTGAAATAGTTAAACGACCGGTAGAACAAGCCCGCCAGTTTACCGCGCAGGTAACTTTCGTTGCCGCGCGACTCCTTCACCGCTTCCACCACGCGCGCGCCCTGGCGCCAGTGTTCAACCATGGTCGGGATCAACGCGGGCGGATGCTGCAGATCACTGTCCATCACCACCACGGCATCACAATGACGTGTTGCCTGCAGGCCGGCAGCAATGGCGGATTCTTTGCCATAGTGCCGGTTCATGCTGAGCAGTTGGACACGCGGGTCATGGGTATGCAATTGACGCACAGCCGACGCGGTGCCGTCTGCCGAACCATCATCAATCACCACCAACATGATGTCGGCGTCGGCAATGTCATCAACGGCAGCACGGATAACGGCCAGATTGGCAACAATCGAGGCCGCTTCATTGTACGCAGGGATAACAATAGCAATCGAGTGCATGGCCTTACTCCCTGACCCAATTAATCACCGGACCATCATGATTGATCCGAAACTCATCTGAATAACTCTGCCAACCCTCCGGCGATTGATAGCGTACATAAAAGCCCGCATCCTCTGCCAGTAATGCCCGCATCTGGCCCTGCGCGGGCGCCGGTATCACCCCGATACGATCAGAAACCAACTGATAGCTGCCATCGGTGTAGGGGCCAAATTGCCAGTTCACCGTGCGTTGCTGATACTCAAACCGCACGCTCATCGGCGCTTGCGGACGCAGACTGGCCGAAAGTTGCTGCAGTCGAAGCCCGGCTTGCGCCGATTGATCACGCATACAGTGACATTGAGGGTCGTACGCAAACAAGGGCTTGCCCTGCGCTTGCGCGAGATAAATATCGTCCACCACCACCACCGGTGATGTAGCGTTGCTGATGCCTGATTTCAGGTCAGCCAGCCCATTAACAAACCACAATACCGGCAATACCTCCGGTGAAGGTTGGTAGGCAACCGCATCATTCTGTTGCCAGATAAACTCACCCTGCACATCAAAGGCACGGCCTACGGCGGCCATGGCCTGGCGTTCGGGTAAGGCGTGCAGCAGACTCAGCACCACCAACACACCCAACGCTGGCAACGACCAGCGTGATGACTGCCGGTCCGCAAAGCGACCCGCAAAAAAAGCCATCGAAAAACTCAAGGCCGCCCACAGCGCAAACAGATAACGATCCGCCTGCACAATGCCTGGCGACTGCGCCAGCGGCGCAAGAGGTGCCAGCACCAGTGCGGCGACCAGCACACTGAACAGCGGCCACACTGCAGCGGCTCCGCGATCAGAGGTGACAACAGCAGCACGTTTGTTCCATAAGTAGAAACCCAGCAAGCCCACATATAAAGCCACAAACAACGGCCAGCCACTGCCACTGAGCAAACGCGGAAAACTCAGATACGTCGCCACCACCTGTTGCAAAAACGACACACTGAAGTAACTGGCGCTGTCCGCATAACCGCCGGTAACCGACGGCAGCATCCAGCTGCGCCACAGCGCATAAATTGCCAGCACGACAAAAAACGGTGCACTGGCCCGCCAGCGTTTGCGCCAGGTGGATTCCGGCAAACACAGCAGCAGCGCAGGCAACGGCACATATACTTCTTTAGCCGTCACGGCCAGCGCATAACTCAGTATCGCCAGACCCCAGAACAGGATCGACCGGGTGCGCAGATAACGCACAAGGCCATAAATGCTGATCAACGCCAGCACCAGGCCTTCAGCGTAATGCCGTGTCATCAATTGCTCGGCCACCGTCATCACCGGCAATCCACACAAGAACAACACCGCACCGGTAATCGCAAAACGTGTGCCACACCACAGGCGTAACAGCACAAACAGCAAAAATGCAGCAGCTGCCAGCAGCATCAGTTGATGCAGATAAAAAAACCATGGCGACAAACCGGCCAGAATCAGGTCGATTTCCAGCGACAGAATTAACAGTGGCGTGAGGTTGGCGGGGGAAAACTGCTGCCAGACCGCGGGATCCAGCACATCCTGCACAATTGAAAACTGATGGGCGTGCAGCAAAATGGATGGATCATCCCAGCGCCAGCCGGCTGACAAAACACCCATATTCAACAGTACAGCCAGCACCAGCAAAAACGCTGCTGTTGCCAGCCAATAAACGGGTTTGCTCATGGTGCTGCCGCCATACGATGTGATCCGCGCCTGAATGCATCAAGGTTAACTGCGCAGGATGTTCGCATGCGCAGGTAACGCACCACAAGCCTGCCGCCGTCTGAACGTGTATGTGCAGACCGTCGCCTCGCATTCCCTGAATCTAAAAAAGGCGTATGATGAAAGGCGTCGTGCGGAATCGGCGCCCGACAGTATTTCTATCACACGTGAATTAAACGGCCTGTTTGCAGTCAAAGCAGCTCATGGACGTGGTTCGAGAGACGAGAATCTGCGCGCAGTGAGGTGCCACTTGCTTGTCATGCATTTTATGGTAACGTGTGCCCCATTTTCGACCACGGACACAATCCGGACGCTTGTCAATCTGCTCCGCCCAGGTAACTTCCAGGACAATTCAACATGAAAATCGGTGTGTTATCCCGCAACGGTAAACTGTACTCAACACGACGACTGGTTGAGGCTGCCAAGGCGCGGGGGCATGAGGCACGGGTGATTGATGTTCTGAAATGCTACATGAACATTACCGCCAACAATCCGACAGTGTTTTACAAAGGCATTGGCGATCCGGAGGCTCTGGAGTTTGATGCAGTCATCCCGCGCATTGGTGCCAGCGTCACCATGTATGGCAGCGCAGTGCTTCGACAATTTGAGGTAGGAGGTACTTACTCTGTTAACGAGTCGATTGCCATCACCCGCTCACGCGACAAGCTGCGCGCCCACCAACTGCTGGCACGTCGCGGCATTGGCCAACCCATCACCAGTTATGCTCACTCCGCAGATGCCACCACAGATCTGATCAACTCTGTTGGCGGCCCGCCACTGCTGGTGAAGGTGTTGCGCAGCACCCAAGGCAACGGCGTGGTGTTGGCGGAAACCCGAAAAGCGGCAGAGAGTCTGATTAACGCCTTTCGAGGACTGGAAGCAGACTTCCTGGTGCAGGAATTTATCAAAGAAGCCTCGGGTACGGATATTCGCTGTTTTGTGGTGGGTGACAAAGTCGTAGCCGCCATGCAACGCACTGGCATGCCTGGTGAATACCGCTCAAACCTGCACCGTGGCGGCACAGCACAAGTCGTCAAACTGCGTCCTGATGAACGCAAACTCGCCACCAAAGCCGCACAGGTGATGGGTCTTGATGTCGCCGGCGTGGATATTGTCCGCTCCAATCACGGCCCACTGGTGCTGGAAGTCAATTCCTCACCGGGACTGGAAGGTATCGAAAAAGCCACCGGCATGGACATCGCGGGTGCCATTATTGAATACATGGAGAAGGACAGCCTGCGCGGCCCCAACAAAATGCGCGGCAAGGGCTAAGCGCTCACCACATTAGCGCTCACCTCATTCAAGCGCAGATGATGCAAAAAGCGCTGGTGACTTTAAACTGCCGGTGACATTACGCTGCAGGTAAAAAGCGGCGCCGCAACCATTTTTCGAGTTCAACAATCAATAACACCAAGACCCCAAAACTGAACACCTGCATGCCTTGTATCAAGGTGAGTGGCTCAGAGCCGAAGGCATTGCCCATAAACGGCGTGTAGGTGAAAAACAACTGAAACACCGCCACAGCAGCAATGGAATACAACACGGCCGGGGTGCCCAGCATGCCCTTAAAGCTGATTGAACTGCCGTAGCTGTAGCGCACACTGAACAGATAAAACATCTCCATCATCACCAGTGTGTTGACCGCCATGGTACGAGCGGTCTCCAGCGACGCGCCCTGCGCCTGCGCCAGCAGGAACTGCCCGAAAACCCCGACCGTAAATACCCCGGACACCAGCAGGATGCGCCAGACTATCTGCGCTGACAGGATGGATTCGCCGGGCTTGCGTGGGGGGCGGCTCATGACGCCGGATTCTGGCGGCTCAAACGCCAATGCCAGCGCCAGTGCCACCGAACTCACCATATTGACCCAGAGAATCTGGGTGGCGGTGATCGGCAGGGTCAGACCAAACAAAATCGCAATGACCAGACTCAGGGATTCACCGCCATTAACCGGCAGCAGAAAACTGATCACTTTGCGCAGATTATCGTAAACGGTGCGCCCGGCACTAACCGCCACAACAATCGATGCAAAGTTGTCATCCGCCAGCACCAGTTGTGACGCTTCGCGCGCCGCCTCACTGCCCTTTTGGCCCATGGCAATACCAACATCCGCGCGTTTCAGGGCCGGCGCATCATTGACGCCATCGCCGGTCATGGCGACCACCATGCCCTGTGCCTGCAGCGCCATCACCAATCGCAGTTTGTGTTCCGGGCTGGTGCGCGCAAACACATCAACCGTCCGCACGGCGCTGGCCAGCGCCTGATCATCCATCAGCTCCAGCTCAGCACCGGTCAACACCCTGTCCGTCTGCTTCAGACCGATCTGCCTTCCAATGGCCGAGGCGGTGCCAGCATGATCTCCGGTGATCATCTTGACCTGAATCCCAGCCCGATAACACTCGGCTACCGCGGCTATCGCCTCAGGCCGCGGTGGATCCATCAGACCGGTCAATCCCAGCAAGGTCAGGCCGGATGCGACATCCTCATGCCCGACCTGTTGTTGAGACAGCGGCACTGTTTTGAACGCAAATGCCAGTACACGCTGACCGTTGTTGGCAGTGTGTTCAGCCTGTTGGTGCCAGAATTCATCCATCAGTGCAAGGCTCTGGCCATCGCTGCCAAGCTGTTGGCTACACATCTTCAACAGCTTTTCAGGGGCACCTTTAATAAAAATCAGGCGGGCATTGGCAGTCGTGGATTCCGGCGGGCAGTCATGCAGCGTCGCCATGTAACGATGGCGCGCATCAAAAGGCAGACTATCCAGTCGGGGCCAGGCAGTTTTCACTGACGACTCATTCAGTCCGGCTTTGGCAGCTAACGCCAGCAGCGCAGCTTCCATGGGATCACCCATCACCTGCCAGTGGCCGCCTGGCTGTTGCTGCAGCACCGCGTCGTTGCACAGCACTGCCGCCAATGCCAGTTGCTCCACCAGCCAGCCTGTGCCTTGTTCAGCCGATTGTTCAGCCGATTGTTCAGTCCATCGCTCAACCGCCTTGCCGTGATCCAGAATCTCACCCTCGGGCGCGTAACCGTCGCCGCTTACCTCCAGGGTTATATCCGCCATCACCAGGCTGGCAACCATCATCTCATTGCGGGTTAGCGTGCCCGTTTTATCACTGCAGATAACCGAGATGGAACCCAGTGTTTCAATGGCAGGCAACTTGCGAACAATGGCATTGCGCCTGGCCATAGCCTGCACGCTGATGGCCATGGTGACGGTGAGTACTGCCGGCAAACCTTCGGGAATGGATGCGACGGATAAACCCACCACAATCACAAACAACTCAGCAAAAGGCATCCCCTGAATGTAGTAGCCCCACGCCAGAATCAGCAGTGCCACCAACAGAATAAAACCGGTCAGCCAGCGTGACAGATGTGCGATCTGCTTCAACAAAGGGGTGGACAGTTGTTCAACGTCACTGAGCAGGTGGCTGATACGCCCGAGTTCGGTATGTGCGCCGGTGGCCACCACAATGCCAGTGGCTTGCCCGGTACTTACCAGAGTGCCACTAAATGCCATACAGCTGCGATCGCCAATCGCCGCGGCCAGCGCCACCGGATCCGTTGTTTTTTCGACGGCCAGCGACTCACCGGTCAGTACCGCTTCCTGAACGGTCAGGGTATTGACATCAACAAGTCGCAGATCCGCAGGGACTTTGTCGCCGGCTTCCAGTAACACACAATCGCCGGGCACCAGCTCCTGCGCATCCACAGTCTGCCGCTCACCGTCGCGGATGACCGTGGCACGCGGCGCCAACATGTCGCGAATCGCCGCGATGGCTTTTTCAGCTTTGCCTTCCTGCACAAAACCCAGCACGGTGTTGACCAGAACCACAAACAAGATAACGATGGTATCGAGCATGTGCCCCAGCAGCGCGGTAATCCCGGCTGCGGCGATCAAAATCAGAATCAGCAGATTATTAAATTGACGCAGAAAACGTTGAAGAGGACCAGCACGCGGGGCTTCAGGCAGACGGTTGTGACCGGCAATCAACAGACGTTGGGCGCTGTCGGTGGTGCTAAGGCCAGAAACGCCCGCGCCGAGTTCTGTTAACACAGACTCGGCGGGGAGTGAATGGGGGTTATCGACTACAAGATTACTGACGTTGGAAGCGGCTGTCATCAGCCGATCCCCGACATCACATTACTGCGCCGCAACGGGCGCCGGAACTGCGAGATTCATCATTTCAGCGGCAATCGTGCTGCTGGCGACACTCATCGCGCGATAGATGGACGTACGGTACTCACCGGCAGGCATTTCGACCCACTGATCAGTTTCCTTGTCCCACACCTTGGTGATCTGACGATCAGCGGTCTGGTAAGCCAGCATAATGCGACCAATGCGCGTTACCGTGACTTCCTGTTCAACGCCATCAACATCCATGACTTCGGTATAGGTATCCAGAGAGCGGCCATAGGCGCCTTCTGCCTGATACAGACCAATCAACAGACTGAGCTTCTGGGAAATCGGGGCTTCCGGGTTGTTGATCAGGTTGCGGATGCGCTCAACTTGGTCACGACGCGCCTGCAGTTCAAACGGCAGGTCGGACTCTACAAACTGCTCAATGCTGCCCATCATTTCACTGATCAGGCCATTCAGCGGCGAGTTTGCTTCATCCGCCAACAGCGCTGCATGCTCAATGGAAGCAGCCATTTCAGTGATCAACTGCTCTTGACGGGCAATACGTTCACGTAACTGGGTGTTGGTGAGAATCATGGCTTCGAGCGAGGTGTTGGCTTGCTCGAACTGCTCCTGCACGGAACCGGTTTGTGCAAATGTCTGGGTGCTCAAGCTTGAGCTCAGCGCGGCCAAGACCACCGCAGCTGCGGCCAGTGGTCGGCGGACCAGTGACCTTGAAATGTAATGCAGGGAATTCATAGTTATTCTTCCTCGTTGGGGAGCCACATCTTAAAACAGATAGCGTGGCGAAAACAACCCGTCTACCCGCTCCTGCGTCAAACTACTCACGTCGATCCTGCCTCACGGAGCGCCCGTTCTACGGGCTTTCCAGAGGCCTGATCGCGTGCTCAAATCAAATATGGTGGCAAGCTGCGGTGACATGCTCATGACAGGAAGCATGGTGCGCAAGCACTGGCACCTGCTGACTGCACAACTCCGTTGCGTTGGGGCAGCGGGTGTGAAAGCTGCATCCCGATGGCGGATTGATAGGCGATGGCACATCGCCATGCAACACAATGCGCTGAGCCTTGTGGTGCGGGTCAGGTACCGGGATCGCTGAAATCAGCGACTTTGTGTATGGATGCTGCGGGTTTCGATAAACACTTTCACCCGGCCCGGTTTCCACAATTTTGCCAAGATACATAATCGCAATACGGTCAGAAATGTGTTTGACCACCGCCAGGTCGTGGGCAATAAACAGATACGACAATTTCAGCTCTTGCTGAAGCTCGATCAACAGATTAAGAATCTGGCTTTGAATCGACACATCCAGCGCCGACACGGGTTCATCACAGATGATCAGTTTTGGGTTCAGCGCAATGGAGCGCGCGATGCCAATACGCTGGCGTTGCCCGCCGGAAAACTCAAACGGATAGCGCGTCACTGAACGTGCCGGCAAGCCCACCAGATCCAGCAGATCGGCAACGCGTTTGCGTCGAGAGGCGCCATCACCGATGGATTGCACGATCAAAGGCTCTTCCAGAATATCACCCACCGTGTGCCGTGAATTCAGCGACTCCATCGGGTCCTGAAAAATCATTTGTATGTCACGGCGTATGGGCTTGAGCGTGCGCGCAGGCAAGCGCGTTATATCCTGACCCTGAAACAGAATCTGGCCATCGGTGGGCTGATACAGACGGGTAATACAACGACCCAGTGTGGACTTGCCACAACCCGATTCTCCGACCAGGCCGAGTGTCTCACCCGGGGCAATGCTGAAACTGACACCATCGACGGCTTTGTTAAACTTGGCGGCACGCAGAAACAATCCCTCGCGCACCGGGAAATGCATCTTCAGATTGCGCACCTCCAGTATAGGCTGGGTTGCGGAAGCAATCTGAATATCAGTGTGCTCGTTCATGCTCACTCATACCCCCGGCTGACATGCGCGGGCAACTCACGCCAGTGCAGGCATGCCAGCTGATGCGAGTCGCTGATGCTCTCCATCGGTGGCTGCACAAGCACACAGTCATCCCTGCGAAAGGCGCAGCGATTTTCAAAGCGGCAGCCTTTTGGTAAATCCAGCAGCCCTGGCACCATGCCAGGAATAATGGCCAATTTAGCCTTGGGGGGCGTGTCCAGTCGCGGGATAGACGCTAACAGACCGCGGGTATACGGATGCGATGGTTTGTCGAACACATCGGTGACTGTGCCTTTTTCGGCGACTTTACCGGCGTACATTACCACCACATTTTTTGAAGTTTCCGCGATCACCCCCAGGTCGTGAGTGATCAGAATAACGGCCATACCCATGTCGCGCTGCAGTTCAGCAATCAGTTCCAGAATCTGCGCCTGAATAGTGACGTCGAGTGCCGTGGTGGGTTCATCGGCAATCAGCAGTTGCGGCTGACAGGCCAGAGCCATGGCAATCACAACGCGCTGGCGCATGCCACCCGACAATTGATGCGGATACTCGCCCATGCGGATATCAGGGGAAGGAATACCTACTTTATCAAGCATCTCGACCGACAAACGCAGCGCTTCCTGTTTGGTAATTTTTTTGTGCAACAACATGACTTCAGCCAACTGACGCCCGACAGTATGCACAGGATTTAACGCCGTCATCGGTTCCTGAAACACCATACCAATGCGGGCGCCGCGTATTTTATGCATCTGCTCCAGCGGCACCGTGACCAGATCATGCCCTTGGAACAGTATTTCACCCCCCACAATCTGCCCCATCGGCTGCGGCAGGAGTCGCATGATGGACTGCGCGGTGACACTTTTGCCACAACCTGACTCACCGACAATGCCTAGCGTCTCACCGGCATTCACCGAGAACGACACATCATCGACGGCGCGGACCCGGCCTTCGTCGGTCTCAAACTCGGTGATCAGATGATTAATCTGTAAAATCGGGTCGTTCATCTGGCAGCCTCAGTCCGTCCGGTACTGGTCAAACACACGAATCTGCGGCTCAAAGGTGCGGCCATCCCGACGCGCTGCCAATGTTTCTTCTTTTAACGCTTCGTCAATCCAGTGCACATGCAACTCAGTCGCCAGTGACGGCGATTTGTGGTTAAAAAACTCAGGGTACTTCACCCATCGCCAGTGGCCTACCCGATAAAAACCTTGCACAAACCCCGGCACAAACGAGCCGTAGTCATGAACAAACTGCTGCATTTCATGCGACAGCGCACGCATTTCATCTTCGTTATTGGAGCCCACAAAACGATCAATCATCTGATCCAATTCGTAGTTGGCCAACACTTCCATGTTGTTGGTCTGCACTTTGATCTGACGGTCAGGATTGACACTGCCATCTTCAAGGAATGCGTCGTCATAGGCATTGTCTGAATGGTAGTAATCCCAGAACCGTGCATACATTTCCGTGCCGACGTTTAATGCGGTAAAGGCGATGTCATGCTGCTTCTCTTGCACCTTCTGGAAACCAGCCGTCTGATCCAGCACTTCAATGCGGAACTCCAGTCCGGCTTTGGCAGCCTCTTCACGCAGAATAGTGAGAACATCCGCCAGCGTTGCGTAGCCGGTGGTCAGCGTGAATGCCAGACGTTGCCCTTCGGCATTCACCAGAATGCCATCCGGACCTCGTGTGGTGAAACCCGCCAGGGCAAAATGCTCCAGTGCACGGTCTACATCAAAAGGACGCGCGCGGATGGTCGGGTGCGAGAAACTGCCAAAACCGTCACTGGCGGTATGCATGCGGGAATAATCTCCCCGGAAGAAACTCTCAATCACCAGATCCCAGTTGCTGGCATAGTGAATGCCAAGACGCACATTCTGATCATCCAGCATAGGGCGCGAGGTATTCATCCACAGCCCGTAATTGGGACGCGGGCGCTGGTTATAAAACACCGACTTATGAATGTAACCACTGGCAACATCGGGGTCGCTGTCGGGCAATTTTTCATACCAATGCTCGGCCAGATTTAAACTGAACTGATCAATATCGCCACGCTTGAATGATTCGAATACATTGTTGGAGTCACGTATCACATTCAGCACAATCGTATCAACGTTGTAACGATTGGCGAAAAACTTCTTGTCCTTGGCCCACCAATCCTGTTGGCGGGTAAAGGTCACCGACCGGCCCTGCACCAGATCCCCTTCCTCGATGACGTAGGGCCCAGTGGTGGGGATAAAGCGCCACTGATAACGCTCCACAAAATCGTCACCCAGTTCTTTATAAAAGTGCTGTGGCTCTGGCCGCAGATCCAGCGCCTGATAGGCAAAATCAGGCTTTTTGGTGGTCAGTGTCACCGACATCGTGTGGTCATCATACTTGGTGATATTGCTGAAGGTGATGTCGTAATAATTGTTATACCAAGGTGCAACAATGTATTCCGAGCGGTTGAAGAAAAACATAAACATGTAGTCGTCAACGGTGATGGCCTCACCATCGGACCAGCGTGCCGCCGGATCAAGCCGCGCGTACACGGTACCGGCGTCCGCATCAATTGCCCATTCAGTGGCGAGAGCCGGGTAAAAATCGTAGTCAGTATCCGGATGTTTCAACGCCAGCGGCAGGGTGACATCATCGAGAATCCAGACGCGGAAAGACCCGTTGGAGTCAGGCCCTACTTGGCGCAGCGTTCTGGGGAAATCCTGAATGGAGCTGTACTGTATACCGCCCTTTTTTGCATCAGGAGACCCAAGATCCGGCAGCCCTTCACCACGCTCCCAAAGCAGATCTGTGGGCAAATCCGCCAGGGTTTTAAAATGGAACAGATCCGGGTGAGCTGCGTAATAATCCAGCACTTCCTGAGTGTTATCCCTGACCTCGCCATCTTCGGTGGCGCCACCACAGGCGATCAGCAACGCTGCCAACAGCAGTCCTGACAATCCATTACGCACGGTTCTCATCATCTAGTTACCCTCCAGACAACACACACTTGAAAAACTCTGCCTTGTGAGCAGAGACATCATTTGTACACAGTAAATTTCTTGGGATCGAACGATTCACGAATGGCTTCGCCGATAAACGTCACCAGTGTCAGCAGCACCACCAGCGTGCCGAATGCCGACGTTACAATCCACGGCGCAGTACGCAGATTGGCGGTACCCTGCTTTAACAATTCACCCAGGCTGGGTGTGGGTGGTGGCAGACCAAAACCCAGAAAATCCAGCGCGGTGATCGCGGTCACCGCTGCAATCACTGTAAACGGCATAAATGTGACCAGCGTGGCCAGCACGTTGGGCAGAATATGGTTAAAAATAATACGTACATTGGAAGAGCCAATCAGCCGCGCCGAGGCGACATAGTCACGCACCTTCTGTTTATAGGTTTCCGTGCGCATGTAGTAGGTCATGGCCGTCCATGAAAACAGCACCATGACCGTGAGCAATATCGAGATGCGCGTCAATATCGAAAAGGTGGCCGGTATCACCGAAAAGATAATAATCACCATGTACAAAAACGGCACATTGCTCCAGATTTCGATCACCCGCTGAAACAACAGATCAAACAGTCCCCCAAAGTACCCCATCGCTGCGCCGATGGTAATACCAATGACATAGGTCGCCATGGTAAATGCTATGGCAAAAAACAAAGCCGTCCGTGTTCCGTAAAACAGGCGCGCCAGAATGTCCCGGCTGGTGGAATCGGTGCCCAGATAGTGTTGGTGCTCGGCCGACGGCGCCTCGGGCCTGAA
>JBFZEG010000008.1:0-4436 GCA_041306975.1 Gammaproteobacteria bacterium
GACTGCCACAAGCCCAGCGAACGGCTGCCAAGACCCAGACCGCGCTCGGCTACTGAAGTGGGATCAGGATCAAAACGCCAGATCTGTCGGCCGGTGGCCGGGTCAAGGGCCACCACCTGATGCTGACCCGAGGGTACATACAGAACGCCATCCACCATCAGCGGCGTGGCTTTTAAATTGCTATCGGGGCGATTGCCCAGCGGCAAGGCCTGCCAGCGCCAAACCACCTGCAACTGCTCAACGTTGCTGGCTTTGATTTGATCAAGCGCTGTATAGCGGGTGAATCCATGATCACCACCCCAGGTGTGCCACTCACCATCGGGCGCGCCATACTGCGCCTGCAAGTGGCCTGCAAGCGTGATCATCAACAATGACACCAGGGATTTTGTTCTCATGCCAGGCTCGTTTTTATTGGTTATCAGCGCGGATTGGATGGCAGATTATCGAAGTTACCATGCTCATCTACAAGGTCCCGATGTTTATCTCGCTGCACCAGCCTTAAGCAGAAATGTGCACCGCAGAGGCCCGAGCCTGAGAGATGTGTTGTTGTTCTGGACATCGATTTCCGGGTTAGCAAGTCCGATCCCCTTGTGTACTCAAGTGGAGGAATCAGCTAGAGTAAATCGTAACAATAATACAGGTGCACAACATCATGCCAACATTCATTTGTCACACTGACAAACCGATTTTCAGAAACCATTTAGCGCAGTTTTTGTTGGCAGCCAGCCTGCTGATAGCGCCGGCCTCACTGTTGATGGCGCAACTTCCGGTAACACACACTTACACCGAGGATCAGGCGCTTGCCGGCGCCACGGCTTACGATCAGCACTGTTCCGCGTGTCATGGCCGAACAATGGCCGGTGGGACCGGCGGGCCGGCACTGAGCGGCGCAGCTTTTGGTACACGCTGGGCAGGCCGGGATGTTGGCTCATTGATCGGCCTGATCACCAACTCTATGCCTCCGGGCGGCTCGCAACAACTCTTGCCAGGTGACTTTCTTAACATCACCGCGCACATGCTACGCAGCAACGGCGTTCGTGCCGGAGCTTCACCACTGGTTGCCGGCGCAACCGTGACGCTTGCAGAAATGCCACGCAACACCACAACAGGCACCCGCACCGCATCTGCTGACGCGCCAACCGGTGTGATCGTGGCGGGCAGTATCGAAAACTATGAACCGCTGAGCGATGCCGAGCTGACCAACCCGTCTCCCGAGGACTGGCTGATGTGGCGGGGCAATCCCGAGGCATGGAGTTTCAGCAGGCTTGACCAGGTCAACCGCGACAATGTCAGTGACCTGACACTGGAATGGGTCTGGAACATGCACGAGGGTGACTCCGAACCCGCACCGGTTGTCGCCAACGGCATCATGTACCTGATTAATCCCGGCAATGTTGTGCAGGCGCTGGATGCGCGCACAGGCGAGCTGATCTGGGAACATGCGGCAGGACCAGCGACTGGCGAGGACATGCGCAACATCGCGCTGTATCAGGACAAAGTGATTCAGGCAACCACCGATGCACGCCTGATTGCACTGGATGCCCGCAGCGGACAACAGGTCTGGGAAACCATCATCGCCGACAGCAGCAAAGGCTTTGCCAATTCCAGCGGACCGCTGATTGCTGACAACAAGATTGTTGTAGGACTGGCCGGGTGCGCCACTTACATCCCGGAGGAGTGTTATGTCAGCGCATATGATGCCGACACTGGCGCGCTGGCCTGGCAATTCAACACCATCGCCAAAACCGGAGAACCGGGCGGTGAGACCTGGGGCGGACTCGATGATCTGTTTCGCGCCGGAGGTGAAACCTGGATCACCGGCAGTTACGACCCGCAGCTACGGCTGACCTACTGGGGCGTCGCGCAAGCCAAGCCTTGGGCTCCCCCCAGCAGGCACATGTCCATTCATGATGCAGGTCTGTACACCAACGCTACCATTGCACTGGATATTGATACCGGCGAACTGGTCTGGCACTTCCAGCATGTGCCGGGCGAAGCGCTTGACCTGGACGAAGTGTTTGAGCGTGTATTGGTTGATCAGGACGGCAGGCAGCTGGTCTTATCGATTGGCAAACACGGCATTCTTTGGAAAAACGATCGGGTAACCGGCGAGTTTCTGGGTTTTACTGAAACCATGTACCAGAATGTGTTCACCCACATTGACCCGGTAACCGGGGCGGTGACCTATCGGGACGACATTATCAATGCGCAACTGGACGAGTGGATCCCCGCCTGCCCAAGCAGTGCCGGCGGCAAAAACTGGCATGCCATGAGTTACCACCCGCCGACTGGCTCTTTGATTGCACCACTGAGCCAGACCTGCCTTGATAACCGCGCGCGGGCAGTCGAGCTGGTTCCCGGTTCAGGCGGCCTGGCCTCCAACCGCCGCTTTTACGAAATGCCGGAAACCAATGGCAACCTAGGCAAACTTGCCGCCTATGACGTGACAACCATGACGGAGTTGTGGAGTTATGAACAGCGCGCCTCGTTTATCACCGGCGTGCTGTCAACCGCAGGTAATCTTGCGTTTGTTGGCGACCTGGACCGTCGTTTTCGGGCCTTTGATGCGGAAACCGGAGAGATCCTTTGGCAGACACGTCTGGGCACCGCTGTTCAGGGCCATCCACTGACATTCAGCATAGATGGCAAGCAGTATATTGCGGTAACTGCTGGTAATGGCGGCACCAGCCCCCGTCAGGTACCCAATGCAGTCGCCACTGAACTCAGGCCTCCTCGGACCGGCAACGCAGTGTATGTGTTCAGCCTGCCCGACTGACAGGCCTGATAATGCTCACTGATCCACCCGTTCTCTGATTGGCAGCGATCAGGGACCGGGTGACGCCAACGGATATAACAACAGCAGTGTTGTCACCGCTGTCACTCCCACAATAATGTTCATGGGAATGCCTGCACGCAGGAAGTCGCTGAAACGATAACCACCCGGACCATACACCATCAGATTGGTCTGATACCCCAACGGAGTCGCAAAACTGGCAGACGCTGCAATCATGATTGCCAGCATAAACGGCTCCGGATTCAACCCGGCTTGCTGGGTAATCGCCAAGGCCAGCGGCACCATAATGACAGCTGCCGCATTATTGGTGATTGTCTCCGTCAACAGGGTGACGGCGGTATAAATCAAGATCAGCAACAACCACGGGCGGCCACCACTGAGCGCAACCAGATTTTCAGCCAGGGTTGACGCAACACCGGTTTTTTCCAAGGCAGCCCCTAACGCAAACGACGCTGCAATGGTAATGAGCACAGGCATATCCAGGCTCTTCTCTGCCTGACTGACACTCAAACAGCCGCTTAACATCATCGCGCCCACGGCCAACAGCGCAGCATTTAACATGCTGATGAATCCAAGACCGGCAGCCACGACTGCCGTCCCCAGAATAATCCACGCCCATGCAGCTTTTTCGTGGCGCGGGGCTTCTTTTTCTAGATCATTGACGACCAGAAAGTCCTTGTTATAGCGCTGCCGCGACACAAACGCAGGCCGGGCTTCCAACAACATGGTATCTCCGGGCTGAATGATGATGTTGCCAAGGTTACCCTCGATACGCTCGCCGTTTCTGGCAAGCGCCAACACAATGGCCCCATAGCGGTCGTGAAACTTGGAACTGCGCACTGTTTCCCCAATCGCCGCGCACGATTGGGACACCACCACCTCTACCAATCGCCGTTCAGCGCGGTCTTCCGTCAACGGTGTTGCATTACCCATTGAAGCAGTCAGCCCATTGATCCGCAGCAAGTCAGTAATGGCATCGGTTTCACCTGCGAATACCAGTCGGTCAGAGGCCTGCAATCGTTCTTCAGACGGTGCGGCGGTGACCACGCCGTTGCCGCGACTGATCTCAACCAGATACAGTCTCTCCAGATTACGTAACCCAGCCTGTTCAACGGTGAGACCCACCAAGGGACCATTGGGATCCACCGCAACCTCCACGGTAAACTCACGCATATTGGCAAAGGGTTTTTGAGAGCTGCGATCGGGCAGCAGGCGAGGCAACACCAGAATCATAAACAAAGAGCCTGTCAAGGCGATGGCCAACCCCACGGGAGTGATCGCAAAAATGCCAAAATCAGCGCGCCCGGTAATTGCCTCATACTGACCGGCAACCACAAGATTGGTACTGGTGCCAATCATGGTGATGGTACCGCCGAGAATCGCGCCGTAACTCAGAGGGATCAGCAGCCGTGACGGTGCAATGCCAGTCTTGCGTGACCAGGCATTAACGGCGGGGATCATGGTGGCAACTACAGGGGTATTGTTCAGAAAGGCGCTCAGTGGCAGCACCGGCAGCAACAAACGCAGAATGGCGCCCCGAGTGGTGGCAGGTTTACCTAATAATCGATTGACCAGCAAATCGATGCCGCCCGATGCGTGTAATCCGGCCGCAACAGCAAACATCGCAGCCACCGTGATCAAT
>JBFZEG010000009.1:0-3161 GCA_041306975.1 Gammaproteobacteria bacterium
ACAGAGAGACATATCCATGCAGATCAGACTCGGCATCGTGATGGATCCCATCGACCGTATCAATTACAAAAAGGACACCAGTCTTGCCATGCTGGTGGCCGCGCAGGAGCGCGGCTGGGAACTTTATTATATGGAGCAGGGCGACATGTACCTGGCGGGTGAAACCGCCATGGGACATATGCGCAAACTGTCGGTGGCCTATGATCCTCATCAGTGGTACACCGTGGGTGAGGTCGAGCAACGGCCACTGGCAGACCTGCACGTCATCCTGATGCGCAAGGACCCTCCGTTCGACAACAATTACATTTATTCCACTTATTTACTGGAACGTGCCGAGCAGGCAGGCTCTCTGGTTGTCAACAAAGCACAGTCGCTGCGTGACTGTAACGAAAAAATATTTGCCACTCAGTTTCCGCAGTGTTGCCCACCGTTTCTGGTCAGCAGTCGCGCCGACATCTTGCGCGCGTTCCACAAAACCCACGGGGATGTCATCTTTAAACCACTGGATGGCATGGGTGGCAGTTCAATATTCCGACTCAAACCCGATGATGCCAACGTCAGCGTGATCATTGAAACGCTGACGGAACATGGACGCAGCCCGATCATGGCGCAGCGTTATATTCCGGAGATTGTCAAAGGCGACAAGCGTATTCTGTTGGTTGATGGCGAACCGGTACCGTATGCACTGGCGCGGGTACCCGCCATAGGCGAAACACGCGGTAATCTGGCGGCGGGCGGCAGCGGTATCGCCCAACCTTTGTCCGAACGTGACCGCTGGATTGCCGCGCAGGTAAAAAGCACCATCAAAGCCAAAGGCCTGCTGTTTGTTGGACTGGACGTTATTGGCGATTACCTGACTGAGATCAACGTGACCAGCCCGACCTGTGTGCGCGAAATCAATGCCGCTTACAATCTTGATATCGCGGGTGACCTGATGGCCGTGATTGCGGAAAAACTGGTCAATGCCGGCAAGCTCTGATGTCAAAAGCCAGCCCTACACCGACCCCGCATCGCTGGGCAAGGAACGGTTTGGTTTTACCATGTTCATGTCGGCCTGCCTGCACGTCATTCTGATTGCCGGCGTGGGCTTCAGTTATGTCACCAAAAGTGCCGACACCCCGGCGATTGAAATAACACTCGCCCAGTACCGCAGCGAGACGGCGCCGGAACAGGCAGACTTTATAGCACAGGAGAATCAAACCGGCAGCGGCTCTGTTGATGAACGTATTGCGCCGGCAACCCCCTTTGAATCCATGCTTTATGACGAGCGAATTCAGGAGGTTCAACAGATCCCCACACCTGCTGCGGCGGGCCAGCTGATACAGGATGTGCGCATACTCAGCTCCACCAACGCAGAGGAACGCTTACGTCAGCATATGGAGTCACAATCGCCTGAAGACAGTGCTTTATTGTCTGAATACTCAAGCCCACAGGACATTGCTCTGGCCATCGCCAGTCTTCAGGCGCAGCTAGACATCCAGCAACAAGCGTATGCCAACCGCCCGCGCCGATACACCATTTCCTCAGCATCAACAAAAAAGCGCCATGACGCACTCTACCTTGATAACTGGCGCAAACGTATTGAACTGGTAGGCAATCAACATTACCCGGATGAAGCACGTCAGAACGAAATTTTTGGCAGCCTGCGCATGATGGTTACCATCAGACCCGACGGCAGTGTTGCAGAGATCAGGGTGTTGCAGGGCTCAGGACATCAGGTGCTCGATCAGGCCGCCGTTGATATTGTCCGGCTGGCGTCGCCCTTTGATGGTTTCCCGGACGAACTGCGCGGCAGCGTTGATCTGCTGGAGATCATACGCACTTGGCGGTTCCGCCCGGGCAACGCCTTCAGCAGTCAGTAAAACAGACAAAAAAAGATAATTTGACCCCATAAGTCCAGTTGTTATCTGACCGCTCGCCGCTGGTTTGCATTACCATGCAAATGAGCTGGTACTTAACACGGGAGACGATGTGCCTCATGCAAAAGCAAACTGAATCAAGTGCCTTTTCTGACGTGGCAGCAGAAGATGGCAGCTGCCTTGAGCATCATTTCCTGATTGCCATGCCCCAGTTACAGGACCCTCACTTTCAGGGTTCTGTGACCTATTTGTGGAAACACGATAAACACGGCGCCTTGGGTGTTGTCATCAATCGGCCGTCAAAGTTACCTGTCAAAGGCCTGATGGAAGAAATGAAAATCACCGTCAACGACCGCATTGTGCAAAAACTCACTGAAAAAAAGGTCTTGGCCGGTGGTCCGGTGGAAAAGAACAAAGGTTTTATACTGCACGATGCCGGCACCGAGTGGGACTACACGCTGCCCATCAATGACTCCATCAGCCTGTCGATGTCTCGGGATATTCTGCAGGACATTGCCAGCGGCGGCGGACCTGTCCGTTACATTGCCGCGCTGGGATGTGCGGGCTGGGATGCAGGCCAGCTTGAGCAAGAAATCAGCGACAATGTGTGGCTGACGGTACCTGCCAATGCGGATTTGCTGTTTTCGGAGAACCACAGCGCTATGGCAGATGCGGCAGCTGCTATTCTTGGCGTGAGTTTGAGCCAGTTATCCACCCTGTCAGGACATTCTTAACATCCATTTATGGAAGCGTACCCACAAAAATATCTCAAGCCGCTCAAAGTGCTGGCCTTCGATTTTGGCACCAAGCGCATTGGCGTTGCTGTAGGCCAAAGCCTGACCGGCACCGCGCAGGCGCTGTCAGTATTGCCGGCAAACGATGGTATACCAGAATGGACACAGCTGGAGAAACTGGTTAGCGAGTGGAAGCCGGATGCATTTGTTGTCGGGTTGCCGTGGAATATGGACGACAGCGAGAGTGAGCTGCTGATTCGCGCCCGCAAGTTTGGCAACCGCCTGGAGGGCCGCCTGCATAAACCGTGTTACGGGATAGATGAGCGACTCACCTCGTTTGTTGCCCGTGGTGAGTTACTGCGCGGTGAATCCAGTGGCGCGGTCGACAGCCTGGCCGCGCGCCTGATACTGGAAGCCTGGTTTGCGGGTTTGCCCGTGCTTACACCATCGTAAATACCAGCCTGCCCACACCCTCGATAGCGGCGTCCACTTCGTCACCCTGATTGGCAGCACCAACACCAGCCGGGGTTCCGGTGAAGATCACATCACCAGCTTTTAATGTGTAATA
>JBFZEG010000026.1:0-2698 GCA_041306975.1 Gammaproteobacteria bacterium
ATGACCGTGCGTCATGGCACATTGATTGACGAGATTGGCAACCCGCAGATCTGCAAATTCGATGATGAACCACACCTGTATTTTAACTGTGGTGCAGCGCGCATCCCCAGTTCGCACAAAAACCTTCTGCATTACTGCAAAGAGCTGGAGGTCCCGCTGGAGTTTTTTATTAATGAAAACAAACATGCACTGGTTCATGACCCCGAGCTTAACGGTGGCAAACCGATGCGAAATATTGACATCAGCACCAATCTGAAAGGGTTTATGGCAGAGCTGATGTTTAAAGGTTTTAACAATGCGGATCTTGATGAGCCATTTACGGAAGCTGAAGCCGAAAAAATGCTGACCACCATACGCATGTTCGGTGACCTGGATCAGGCTGGCAAATATACCGGTAGCCTGCGAAATGGCCCGGCTTCAGGTGGATTTATCGATGAGCCTGTGCAGAAAGAAATGATCAAAGTGCGTGATCTGCTCAAAGCCAATGTAGGCGCTCTGCGCGCGGTTCTCACCGAAAACGAAGGTGAAACCGGTCCAATGCTGATGCAGCCTATTGGCGGTATGGATCAGATTACAGCTGGATTTACTCGTCAGCTGGAAGGCAGGATTGAATACCATGCGATGGTGATGGCAGTTCATGATCATGGCGACAGTATTGATGTGACCTACGACCAGAATGGTCAACGCCATACGATTACTGCTGACTACGTCTTTAACTGTATACCTTCTCACCTGATGGTGGGAATCGAAGCTAATTTCCCTGACGAATACAGGGCTGCCATGAAAGTCATCCGTCGCGGAGTCGCCTACAAGGGCGCCTTCCAGATGAAAGAGCGTTTTTGGGAAAACGAAGAAATCTATGGTGGTATCACCTGGACCAATCAGCCGATTCGGCAGATCTGGTATCCATTCCACGGCCTGCTGCGCCAGAAGGGCGTGATGCTCGCGGCCTACGAGTATGGCAATGGCATGGACTTCACCCGCATGACCCAAGAAGAGCGAATTGAATCGATGCTCTCACAGGGTGAAAAAATTCATCCGCAGTACAGAGCCATGGCAGAGCATGGTGTCACGATCGCCTGGCATCGGATGAACCACATGCTGGGCTGTTCCGCTCGCTGGGGTGCGTCGACACCCGAAAACGAGCGTCACTACAATACCTTGCAGCAACCCAGTGGTCGCCATTACATGATTGGCGATCAGATCAGCAAAAAATCAGCATGGATGGAAAGCGCGATACTGTCCGCCCATTGGGCCATCGCACACATGGACCAGCGGGTGCGTTCCGAGGTGTAAGCCCGCCGATTCTCAGGTAGCGTGACTCACGAAGGGTCGTTCAGATGATGTCTGAACGGCCCTTTTTTTGTCCCTTGCAGCGAGCTGTTGCGCCTCATATTGTTCGCCTAATATCGCTCGCCTCATATTGCCCACCTTTGATTGACCCCCTTCAGATTGCCCCCTTGTCCGTTAGCATCCTTGATCTGAATCAAAGCCTTTCTCACTGGCTGAATTACTATTGCCGCAGCAAGACAAGGATTAACGCTCTATCAGTTGGGTCATAACAATCGAGGCATTAATGATTACAAACAATCGTTTATCAAAACTTCTTGGAGTCGGTGGCTTGGCAACAGGCCTGTTGCTGGCTGGCCAGTCGGCATTCGCCCAGATCGATGGGGTATACAAATCGGATCAGGATGATGAATGTGTTTTGACTGTAAGCTCAATCAATATTCCTGCGCCGAAATTTGCTGAAGCCTACTGGCGAATCGAATCGCGCGGTGTAGCGGCCTGTATGTGGGATGGCGTGGGCATTTCTATGTCAACAAATCTTGCCGGCTCCTACATTACGCTGCCGCCCGTACATAACCGCGTCTATTTTAATGTCAAGTGGATGTTCGGCCCGACCAGCCCCAAGATTGAAATGGTTCAGCGCAACGAAGCCGGCGAACAGATTCTTGCTATGACGTATACCCGCCAGTAAGGTATTGAATAATTATTTTACGCGCAGCTGGGTTGAATTACTCCTCCCGCACTTTTTAGGGCAGCTGCGCGTTTTTTTTCTCCGCTCTCTCTCTCTCTCTCTCTCTGCATACTCTCCGGCCCCACGAATATTCGTCATCCGATACCTGAGAAGGTGAATCGGTTCACTATCTGTTGAACTGCAACTAGAGCTGGTTTAGTCTTCGTCACTTGCCTGATGCCCCATGGCATCACCCGAAGAAAAATGTCAGGAGAACAATAAATGACCATGCAAAAGACGCCCCTTTTGATGCACCGGCTAATGGATCGGGGGGCCATGTTGCAGCCCGACGTTGAGGTACTGACTGCGACCGCCGATGGCGCACGCAGCCAGACCATGCTGGAAACACGTAATCGTGCACATCAGCTGGCGCATGCGCTTAATGAAGCGGGTGTCAACGTGGGTGACCGGGTTGCTACGTTTATGTGGAATGGCGCACGGCATCTTGAGGCCTATCATGCAATCGCTTGTATGGGCGCCGTGGTTCATACCCTGAATATCCGACTGTCACCCGTTGACCTTGAGTACATCATCAATCATGCGCAGGATAAGGTCGTCATTGTTGACGCTGACATTCTGCCGCTGTTTGAGAAACTGGCCGGCAAAATGCCAAGCATCGAAAAAATAATTGTTGCCGCTGAGCCCGGGTTCGAAAACTGGTCTACCAGTCTGCCGAAC
>JBFZEG010000036.1:0-2794 GCA_041306975.1 Gammaproteobacteria bacterium
TACACACCGATGTTACCAGTCTCAAAAACCACACCGGCCTGATCAGGAATACCTGCATCCTCGGGCACCACAATATCCAGCGCCTGACTGCCCAGCATGGCGCGCACAATGCGGTGGCGCCCGACATCTTCGATGGCTGTCACCGTGACTGGCATGCCCGCGCCCGCCTCTACGAGTCGAATAAATTCCGGCCGTATGCCCAGCTCAATGGTGCCCTGCAAGGCCGGATAAACCCGCGGCAGTGCAATGCGAAAACCATCTACGACCGCCTCGTTACCCGCCAGCTCACAGGTCAGAATGTTCATGCCTGGCGAGCCGATAAATTTGCCCACAAAGGTATGCTGCGGATGCAGGAACAATTCCTCCGGCGTGCCTGTTTGCACGACTTCACCGGCCAGCATCACCACCACTTTGTCAGCAAAGGTCAGTGCTTCGGTCTGATCATGGGTTACGTAAATCATGGTGTGGCCAAACTCGCGGTGAATCTGCTTCAGACGTGTACGCAACTGCCACTTTAAATGCGGATCAATGACGGTGAGCGGCTCATCAAACAGAATGGCGTTGACATCGGTTCTGACCAGACCACGGCCCAGCGAAATCTTTTGTTTGTCATCGGCGTTCAGGCCACGCGCCTTTTTATGGGCAAGATGCTCCAGCCCCAGCATCACCATGGCATCAGCAACACGCTTGTTGATCTCTGTATCACTCAACTTGTGGATACCGCGCCGGTTACGCAGCGGGAACGCCAGGTTCTCAGCCACGGTCATGGTGTCGTACAACACCGGAAACTGAAATACCTGCGCAATGTTGCGCTGCTCTGTGGGCAACTGGCTGACGTCGGTATCATCAAAAAACAACTGACCCTGACTGGGCGTAATCAGGCCGGAAATAATATTCAGCAACGTGGTTTTGCCACAGCCTGAGGGCCCAAGCAAAGCATAGGCACCGCCGTCTTCCCACACATGTGACAGGGGTTTTAGCGCATAACCGGCGTCCACCCGACCAGCAGACTGAGCGACAGTCCCGTAACGGTGCGCAATATTTTTCAGCTCAAGTCTGGCCATCAGCAAGGCTCCCGGTCCGTTGTCTTTAGGCGCTGCGGCGCAGGGTCCTTCGGCGCCAGACACAGCTGATCATCCGCATCAAACAGGTAAATCTGCGACGGATCAACCACCAGCGTGAGCATGGACCCCGCAGGCAAGTCCCGCACCCCGTGCACCAATGCCACCCAGCGCGGCGCCTCAACACGGTGCTCACCCAGGCGCACATGCACATAGGTTTCCGAGCCGGTGATCTCGGTGACCTCAACGCGGGCATGGATGTGCGCCTGCGTCAGGTTGCGGTCACTACCGCCCGGCAGCAAGTGCCAGGGACGAATCGCCAGCGTGTAAGTGCCATCTGCAAGCGGCAATGCATGGTCAGGCAAGGGCATTACAAACTCGGCACACACCAGCTCAGCACCCTGTTTGCGCACAACAACCGTGTTTAATGGCGGATCTGAAAAGATCCGCGCCGTTTGCAGATCCACCGGCCGCCTGAAAACGTCAATGGCCGGCCCGAACTGCGTGAGCCGGCCTTCGTGCAGGGTGGCGGTGTTGCCGCCCAGCAACAACGCCTCAGAAGGTTCAGTGCTTGCATACACCAGGATCGCGCCGGATTTAGCAAAAATGACGGGCATCTCACGGCGCAACTCTTCGCGCAGCTTGTAATCCAGATTGGCCAGCGGTTCGTCCAGCAATACCAGTTTGGCCTGCTTGACCAAGGCGCGGGCCAGCGCTGTGCGTTGCTGTTGACCGCCAGACAGATCGGCGGGCAGGCGCTGCAGATAATCGGTCAGTCTCAGCAGTTCAGCGGCTTCGTGTACACGCTGGTTGATGGTGGTTTTATCCAAGCCGGCAACACGCAGGGGTGAGGCAATATTTTCAAACACCGTCAGGCTGGGATAATTGATGAACTGCTGATACACCATGGCGACATCGCGTTTCTGCACAGGAATTCCCCGCACATCAACACCGTTAAAGCGGATTTCGCCAGCGCTGGGGGTTTCAAGGCCCGCCATCAGGCGCATCAACGTGGTTTTACCGGCAAGGGTGGCGCCCAGCAATACGTTCAGCGAGCCGGGGTGCAACTGCAGGCTGACCTCCTGAATGTGTTGTTGATTGCCAACACGTTTACTGACGTTTAAAAGTTCCAGCATTGTTTTTGTTCTGATATGTTTTTTTATGACAGCAAGTGAACCATACTGTGGGGCAGCAAGTCTTCCACAATTGCGCGATACAGCATTTCAACACAGCGTCGCCAAGGATGAAAATAGCGGAACCAATAATGAAAAAATTAGACCCGGTTGAACGACGTGTGTATGAACTCTATGACAAATACTGTCACGGTGAAATAGACCGGCGCCAGTTTTTCAAGCGCGCAGCGGCGCTCACCATCGGCGGATTGTCAGCGCTCAGCATCGCCGAGTCGCTGATCCCGGATTACGCCAAAGCCCAGCAGATTATGTTTACCGACACGCGCATCAAGGCGCGCTACATTGACTATCCCTCGCCCGGCGGCACCTCGGGCACCATGCGCGGCTATCTGGTGACACCGGCCGGCGACGGCCCGTTCCCCGCTGTGCTGGTCATGCATGAAAACCGCGGACTGAACCCCTATGTCGAAGATGTTGCCCGCCGCGCAGCGGTTGCAGGTTTTCTGGCGCTGGCGCCGGATGGTCTGGCTCCGATCGGCGGTTATCCCGGCAACGATGACGAAGGCCGCACCCTGCAGGCGTCGCTGAATCAGGATCAGT
>JBFZEG010000045.1:0-6734 GCA_041306975.1 Gammaproteobacteria bacterium
CTGGCAATCAGCACTCCTTGCTGATCTTTTAGGTCGTAATGCAGCTGGTTGTTGATCATCGAGAATGAAACAACAGCGGGCTTGTTGAGTTCCACGCGCGGATTTGGCAATCCATTAGCAGGCACGTTGATCTGCAGATCAGTCTGAACATCTGTTGTTGCCGTGGCGTAGATCAGCAATTTTTCAGCGGCGGCACCACTCCCATAGACCCCCGTATTAAGACCGAGCACCGACAGATCACTGGGTTTGCCGGTCTGCGCAAAACTAAACTGCACCTGATCCCCAACAAAACGCACAACATTCTTCGAAAGCGCTACTCCTGTTGTAGCGTCATTCATCACATTACCGCGCTGATCGGTCACCGGCACCGACACAACTGTCGCCAGAACGGCCGGCCGCTGCGCTGCAGCGATCGCGCTGACATTCGTGTTAAACCAGTCGGCAACCTTTTGCGCCGATAACAACTCACCGGCATTCAGTGCCAGTGGCCCAGTCAACACCTGACCATTGATTTTCAAGGCACCGCCGGCAATCAGATTTGTGCCGCCTGCGGCGCCCGTCACGGCCGGAATATCAACTGCCTGAGTGAAACCAGTGGCTTTGTGGCCGTAAAAAAATGTGCTTCCGCGGTAGGCAAAACTGCCAACCGATGGCTCTTGCCGGTTGCTGTTAATGTAGCGACTGTTGGCATCAAAGGCGGCGGTACGCATGGCATCGGTCACGCCGGTATTCAGGCTCAGATCAGCACCCAACAGTTGGTTAAAGTCGGCGGTGAAAACTTGCAGTTGAGCATCGCTGCCCACCGCAGGTCTGAAGGAGACCACAAACTCTGAAGCACCTTGCGGAACCACTAAAGCGGGTTTGACCGAACTCGTCGTGGTGGTCAGCGGCACATTTTTTGATACAAAACTGCTCAGTGCGGGCACTGCCGCCAGGCCGCTGACCGGTAACTGCCCTCCCGGGATCAAACTGGTCTCGACAGTGCGCTGATTGGTGGCGGCTTGGCCCACATAATATTGTTCGCCAAACGCAAACTGACTGCCATCAGTGATGGCCAATTTAATTCCATGGGCCGCAGACAGATCAGATTTGATATTGATAGCGCCGCCCCGGACGGGCGGACCGCCGAACTGCACGGAAAGGCCCAGGGATGCCAAGTTTAATGAGTTGCCCTCCATCATCGCCACCACAGATTGCGATGTCTTGCTGTCAAGATCGTTGATCTGCCACGTGTTCCCCCCCAACCAGGCAATACTCACATTGACTTCTTTTTCAAGCTCTCGGGTCTGCGACACCAGCGTACCTGAGACGGGAATATTATTGGGGTCGGTCACAGTAAAGCGGCGCTCCACTTTAAAAACATCACCGCCTATCTCGTTACCCAGTGTCAGCCCGTCACGGTTAACGTTATTGACACGAGCAATAAAACTCGCCGTCATCACTTCAATCTGCGACATCAGTGGTGCCAGCACGTCTGATCTGAAGCTTGCGAGGCCAGAGACACGGCCGCCCTGCAAATTGAGTAATTGTTTGTTGTCGCCGTATTCGTCCAGCACCACCACCTGCGAGCCTGGCCGGTTGGCAACCAAATTAACGGACAGCGCTTTGAAGCGATCGCCTGACACCAAGGTCGCTTGCGGTCCGGAATCTTTCACGCGCACGTCAACTTGTCCGTTGGTCTTTTCAGTGACCTCAGTACCAATCAACGCGGACAGTTCCTTAAGGACTTTGTCGCGCTGATCCAGCACTGACATGGGCTGCCTTGCCAAGGTGCTGTTTTTCTGCAGTTGGCGATTGATATCGGCGAGCTGTGAGGTGAGTGAATTAACCTGGCCAACCGTGCTCTCAAGCTCCTGGGCAGACTCATTATCGAGATTAGTCAGATTTTGCGCGAAGTCCCTGATTCTGCCCGACAGAAAGTCAGCCGCGGAGAGCAGATCCAGGCGCATGGGCGTGGAGAACGGCTCGGTGCTTAATTTCTCAGCGATGACAAAAAATTTGTCAAATGCCGGTGCCAAGGCAGTTGACTCCGAAGCAATCGAATCTACCAATCGGGTGGTGTAGTCGTGCATGGACACATGGCTCGACAGCTGGTTGAGCGACGTGCTGAGATTACGCTCTACAAACGCATCATAGTTACGCTGTACGCTGCCAAGGTAGGCCCCTGTCCCGACATAATGAACCCCGTATTCAGACGGGTTATTTTCCAGGCTAATCGCTTCCTGGCGCGAATAACCCTCCGTATGCAGGTTAGCGACATTATTACTGACCGTTGCCAACGATTTCTGATACAGCATCGTGGCTGACGCGCCAATTGATAAGATATCGGTCATTTAGGTTGCCGGGCGCTCATCGTTTCGTCAATCCACTTCCCCAAGCCAAGTGACTGGCGCGAGGCAATAAAATGCGAGACTTCATTTAAGAACATATCTTCAAAATATTCAGTCGAATCGTCCGAGAACAGATCGCTTTTCATGGGCTCAGAGGCTTGTTTCATCGACTGCAGCATCATCTGCATAAAGGCGGCCTCAAATTCATTGGCCGCTTTGCGACCTGCAGAGGCCGACTGGTTAGAAGCAGCATCAGCCCTGAGTTGCTGTAAACCACCAAAGTCATAAAAGCTGCCAACAGTTGAACCAGACGGAATACTCATCAGATCACCACCAGTTCAGCGCGTAAGCTGCCGGCACGTTTCAGCGCCTCAAGAATTGCAATCAACGATGACGGTGTGACACGGACCTGGTTTAAAGCATCCACAATTTCCTGAAGCTCAACCCCATTGTCAAACACAAACATGCTGCCAAATTCTTCTTCCACGGACAGATCCGCATTCTGCACTCCCACTGTCTCACCATCACTGAATGGCAGCGGCTGGCTAACCTGATTCAGGGCATCTACCCTGACTGTTAATGTGCCGTGCGACACAGCCGCCGCGGTAACCCTGACCGACCGGTTTATCACCGCGGTGCCGGTGCGCGAATTAATCACCACACGCGCGGTTGGCTCACCGGGTTCAACTTCCATATTTTGCAGATCACTGATAAAACCTATCTTCTGCACGGCATCAGCAGGTACGGTTACTGCCACAGACACAGCATCCAAGGGCATCGCTGTACCGGAACCATACAAATTGTTGATGGCCGAGGCAATTCGATGTGTGGTGGAAAAATCCATATCACGCACGTTAAAAATCACATGGTCAGCAGTCTCGAAGGGCGATTCGATCGCGGCCTCAAGCGTGGCGCCGTTAGGGATACGAGCGGACGTTGGCACACCAATTTCCAAGGTACTGTCTGCGCCCTGCGCGCTGACACCGGTGACGGACAGCGGGCCCTGGGCCAGCGCGTAAACCTGGCCATCGATTCCGCGCAGCTCGGTCATAATCAAATTGCCGCCGCGCAAGCTGGTTGCCGTGCCGATTGCGGAAATGTTCACATCCAGTCGTTGACCGGGCTTTGCAAACGCAGGCACTTCAGCAGTGACTAATACCGCAGCGAGGTTATCGGTCTGCACCGCTTGGTTTGCATTCTGACGCGCCAGATTGACGAGGCCATCACCAAGATCAAACTCACTGATCGGGCTGTCTACACTGACCCCCAGACCGGACAACAGAGCTCTCATAGTCTGACCTGTCAAGGGCAGATCCTTACCGTCACCCGTGCCAGACAAGCCGGCAACAAGACCATAACCAATCAACTGATTACTGCGCACGCCCGCGATGTCTGTCAGATCCTTGATACGATCGGCATTCACCGGGCCCGACGTGATCACACCCAGCAGAAAGGCCAGCTTTAATCCGGTTTTAAACATACAAAAACTCCTCAAAATGGCCACAGGCTGAATAGTGTGCGAATACCGGCGGGTGTCCGCGTTGCCCGGGCCAAATCCCCGGAACCGCTGTAGGAAAATTGTGCATTGGCAATGCGCCGTGACAGCACCGTGTTGTCCGGCTGTATATCTTCCGGACGTATCACGCCGCGCACACGAATCACTTCTGTGCCCTCGGTCAGGGTCAGTTGTTTCTCACCCATAATCACCAGGTTGCCGTTCTGCATCACATCGATCACCACCGCGGAAATTGATCCGGTGAGAGCAGCTGATTGATCCGCTGTGCCGCCGCCGTTTGACGATACCGTCGATCCTGCAGTCGAAACACCGTCGAAGAAACTGCTGCCAGGCAAAATGGCGTCCGCCTGACCGATGCCCAAAATATTATTGGACGTCTCGCGCTCGGCTGTTAAGCCAGAGGAGCGAGAGGCCTGAGCCGACTCGTTGAGCAGCACCGTGATGATGTCACCGACATTGACCTGACCACTGTGATGCAGCCGACTGGACGGGTACAGCTTGATGCCGTTATCCATAATAGAGCCCGTGCTCACGCGCGCAGCAGCAAATTGTCCCGGATAGACCAATTCAAACTCTGAACCCATCTGATTGTCTTTGGGCACGCCGGCCGCGCAGGACAGCAGCGCCGGGACAATTACACACATTGCAAGATTCTTAAATGACATCATTTTTCCCTGGTGCTATGAACGTGTCTTACAGGTTGTTGTTCAGGAAGCGCAGCATGCCGTCAGCGGCAGAAATTGCCTTCGAGTTGATTTCATAAGCGCGCTGCGTCTCGATCATATTGACCATCTCTTCCACGATGTTGACATTGGAAGCCTCAAGCGAACCTTGCATCAGCATGCCAGCGCCCTGTGCGCCCGGAATGCCGACCACCGCGGTGCCACTGGCACTGGTCTCTTGATACAAGTTGCGTCCGATGGGCTGCAGACCCGCGTTATTGACAAAGCGAGACAGCTGCAACTGACCAACCTGAACAGCGCCACCACCATTGGCAAGCTCTGCTGACACCGTACCGTCGCGCCCGATGGTAATGCTGGCAGCGTCTGCCGGTATTGTAATCGCCGGTATAATTGCCTCACCAGACGAGGTCACCAGCGTGCCCTCGCTGGATAATTTGAGAGACCCGTCCCGCGTGTATGCAATTGTGCCATCGGCCTGCTGAACAGACAGAAATCCATCGCCTGCAATCGCAACGTCCAGCGCATTTTCGGTGGACAGCATGTTGCCCTAGCGATGCATCTTTTCAGTAGACACAACGCGGGTACCCGTACCCAGCATCAGCCCCGTGGGATTCTGAGAATTCACGTCGGCCTGTGCGCCGGCCTGAACAATTCGCTGGTACAGCAAATCTTCAAACATGGCACGGTCTTTTTTGAACCCTGTGGTATTTACGTTTGCAAGATTGTTGGCAATGACGGTCATGCGCGTTGATTGCGCAGAGAGACCGGTTTTGGCAACCCACATTGAAGCATCCATGATGTTCTACCTATGTCGTCAAATTAAAAATTAGTGTTTAGCGCAACGCGATCATGCGCGCGCCATCCTGATCGAGTTCTTCAGATTTTTTGATCATCTTCATCTGCATCTCAAAGGAGCGATAAAGATCGAGCATGTTCACCATCACCTCAACCGGGTTCACGTTACTGCCTTCGAGAGCACCCACGGCAATAGACACAGGATTTGGACCTGTCTCAAAATCACCGCCGGCACCCGCTGCTGTCTGGGTCTCATACAAACCATCAAGGCGTCGGTACATGGGCGTAGTACTCGCATCACGCAGCATCAGTGAGCCTATCTGCGCAGGAGCACCAGCCTCCTCGTTGGGGTCTGTTGCATACACGCTTCCATCAGGACCAATATCGATCAGAAAGCCTGTGGGTACAGTCAGTGGCGCACCCTCCCCCATCACCACATGACCAGCGCCAGTCACCAACAAACCCGTGGCGCTGACACGCAAGTCTCCGCGCCGGGTAAACGCTACGCTGCCATCTTCGGTCTGCACACCCAGCACGGTCTGATCATTCATCGCAATATCCGTATCGTTACCCGTGTAAGTCACCGGGCCACTTTCCAGGGCAATTCTTTGCGCAGCTGTCGAAAGAATTGGCTGGAATCGTGTGGGCAAGCCTGGCCCGTCGACATAGGCCGCTTGTGTTGTGGTGGCAGATGCTCTCTTGTAGCCCGTGGTCGACAGGTTGGCGAGGTCATTACTCAGCTGTACCCGATTCAGTTCATGACTGGCGGTTGCGCTGAGCGATGTATAAATTAATCTATCCATTTTTTACCCCGCCCCCAACGTTACTGGGTTAGCCCCTCAGGTTGATAATTGCCTGCGTCATGGTGTTTGTGGTTTCAATGGCTTTTGCATTGGCCTGGAAGTTACGCTGAGCGGTAATCAGATCCACCAACTCCGCTGTCAGGTCAACGTTTGATCGTTCACGCGCACCCGCTCGCAGTGTGCCGAAACCCGCCGCGCCAGGCTCACCAAAAGTAGCATCGCCTGATGCAGAACTGGCGTAAAAACTCGAGTCGCCGATTTGACGCAGGCCCTGCGGATTAGCAAATTTTGCGGCAATGATCTTGCCGAGGGACTTCTGCGATCCATTGGAATAGCTCGCAATCACCAAGCCGTCGTCACCGATGTTGACACCGACCAGATCACCTTCCGGTGCGCCGTTCTGATTTTGACTCAGCACCGCAAACGGGCTGTTGAACTGTGTGCTTTTGCCGTAGTCCAGCGCCACCACGGTGCCGGTGATACTGGCGCTTTCCAGTTTGCTGGTGCCAATCGGTGACACCAATGCGCCACTGGTATCAAACGTCAGCTCACCCTTGTCGAGGAAAATCGGGCTCCAGTAAGGAATATTGTTATCGTCAAAGTCACC